>JAFAKX010000112.1 GCA_019234945.1 Silvibacterium sp. | reverse complement strand
CATGAGCTTCACGCCGCTCGCCACGGCATAGGCAAAGTAGCGCTCAACATAGCTCGTGGTCCATTTGGAGCCGCCGAATGCCAGGAAGAAGTAGCCCATCCCGAGCGCCAGAAACGTCTGGACCTTCGTAATGACGAACTGAATAGTAATGAGCAAAAAACAGGCGCAAATCACAAACGCCGCCAGCACGAGCGCCGCGGCGGTTGGCAGGTCTGTGAGCAGTCCCGACTTCATCGCCTGCCAGAGCATCGATCCGAAGATTTTGAAGCCTGCGAGCAGTACGACGCTGGGGCTGAGGCTGGGCATGCCGCTTGCAGCCTTACCGAGATCGATAAACATATTGATGATGTCGGCCATCCAGGTTTCCCCGTTCATGAGCAACGCCAGGAAGAAGCCGATGATCAGCAGCTTGTTCGCGGTCGAAAGAAGCGCCGAGTGAATATCGCCGTGATAGGTTCGCCACAGCGTCCAGCCGAACAAAGCGAGATCGAGGCCGGCAAGTGCCATGAACACCTCGAAGGCATAGGGAGAAACAACCGCGAGCCATTGGCCTACGAGTGATTCATACGCCGCAGTAAGCGTCGAAGGATCCGAGATGACCGGAGGCGCTGGCGGTGTCAGTTGCCCGAAGGTGAGCACCGGCAGTCCCAAGAGCGTTGTCATCACCAAGATGGATCGGTTTTTCACTGATTCACCATGCGCGTGGATCCGCTGTCATCGGCGGTGGGGGCGCAGTCGCGGAGGCGGCCTGACATACCGAACCTTCCGCCGTAGTCAGCCAGTTAGCGGTTGCTGTCTTGCGAAGAGGAAGGCATTCGTAGGCGATCTTGGTCGCGAGCTGCGGACGTTCCATGAACCACTGCTCGAGACCCTGCAGCGTGTAGGTCGAAAGGTTGCCCGAGCCAGCCGCTTCCACCTCGCGTACGATCTTCGAATCCTGCGCGTGCGGGTCGTAGCAGGCGGTCATCAGGAAAGTGAACACGCCAAGCAGCACCCCGGCGGAGACAGTAAATAAGGATCGTTGCATTACCATGCCCTCGGATCTGCCTGCCAATTGAGATGGCCAAAGCCGGATTGCTGCGCGGCCGCCTGCGTTTGTTGAAGTTGAACCTGTTGCGCCAGGTACGCGCCCTTCGACGACATGTCGGCGATCATGAGCTCGCGCAGCTTTTCGAGTTGCGCCACTTCCTCGGTGCCAATCACCTCGCCTAGCTGCAGCGCTTCATCGCGGCCTTGCGGGGAATTCATCAGGGCAGCGACCCGTCCCATGAAAAGCTGCTCGGTATCGAGCAGCTGCCCCTGGTAGCCGGCTGCATTGATCGCTCCACGAATCGTGTCAACGGCGGTCGTCGCCCACTTGTTGTAGGCGGCAAAGTAAGAGAGTGCCGGATCTGGATTGTAGTTTTGGTAGACGGTCGTGAACCGCCGGTCCATCTGCGCCATCGTGCCTGCGAGCCCTTGCGAGGCCGCGAGAATGTTATTCAGTGTGGCGAGATCTGCCGTAATCGAAGTCGCAGGATGCTCGGCCAGCTGCACGCCTTCGCGCACCATCATCTTCGCCATCTGAATGGCATTCAGAGCGGTTTGCGCTTCTTTGAGGTACGACTTCGCCAATTGCGCGTGATTTAAGAGTTGCGTGACCTCGGTGGCGAGACCACCGCCAAAGAACTGCGCCTTTGCTTGCTCGGGAGCGCACACTACTCCGACTACCGGACTCGAAATCATCAGCGTGATCGACGTAGCGATCGCGCCCAACTGTTTACGCATAAGCAGCCGCCTCCTCTGCGGCATCGCCGGTCAAACTTTCATACAGCCCGGCCCAATCCTCGAGGCCCCGCGCACGCAGCCAGGCCGCTACCCAATGCGGACCGTGTCGGGTCGCGAGTGTGTCGACGAACGCCCGATCGCGGTCCGTCGAGGCGCCGACAAACGACAGCGCCAACTTTCCCAGCTCGAGCGAGATCATGCGCTTGCCGTCCGCGGAAGTGACGTAATAGTGATTCTTCGGCTCCGCATGGGCAATCAACTCACGGTCGCGCGAGTTCATCCCGATCGCTTCATACGCCGCAGCGCCCTCGAGGATTGCTTGCGGGTTCGCGAGACACACCTTCGTGAAGCACTGCTGAAGCACCGCGTCCTTAAGCGGTGACTGGAGAACCTTCGACAGGTCCTGCAATACGAGCCAGACGGACAGGTTCAGCTTGCGGCCCTCGAACAGAAACTCTTCAAAACACCTGGCTGCTACTGGATGGCTGAGCGCCTCACGAAACTCGTCAACGGGAACGAGTGTCGGTGCCTCCGACCGCAGCCGGCGCCGGATGCGCGCAAAAAGATAGAACAGTACGCCGTTGGTGGTCTTCTTATTCAGCCGGTACAACTCGTCCATCTCGAAGACCACGAAGCGGCTCATCGACAGGTTGTCGCGCTCGCCGTCGAGAATGCCGTCCAGATAGAAGCGGAGTGCTTCTTTGATTTCCTGCGAAGCGACTGCCATATAAAAGTCGGTCAAAGAACGCCCGCTCGCACTGTCGGCGAGGTCCGCTATAGTCGTCGCGATCTCGTTGCGAACCGCCGGCGTTACGCGCAGATCATTCTGCTCGATCAACAGCTCGATCCACTGCGCAGCCCATTCCCGGTCGCTCGCCGTCTTCAGTTCCTGCAAGGGGCAAAGCTGCGTGTCCCGCTGATCAGGGCTGAGATCGATGAAGTCTCCGCCCATCGCTTTCGTGAGCATATAGAGCGAGCGCTTTTTGTCGAAGGCATACACCTGCGCTTTGGGATAGCGGAACCACTGCGCGATGGCGAAGGCGAGCCAAGTGCTTTTGCCGGTTCCGGTGGGACCGATGAGGACCTGGTGTCCGACGTCCTCGACGAAGGACTGAAAACGGTACGGCGATCCGCCGCTCGTGACGGCATAGGCGAGCGGCGGAGATTTCGGTGGAAAGTACGGCGATGGATGGAACCGGTGTCCCCGGAAGGGTGAGGACAGCGGCAGCATATGCGCCAGGTTTTCGGTGTTGACGATAAAGGTGCGCGTGTCTTTGTATTGCTGCCCTGGAAAGGTGCCGAGCCAGGCGGCCACTGCATTCACGGTCTCGAGCCGGATGGAGAATCCGCATTGATACTTGATCACTCGTGTGATGGCATCAACTGCCGCTTTCAGCCGCTGAGGCTCTGGTTCCATTAACACGACCCTCGCCGAATAACGGACAAAAATCTCTTTGCCGTGCTCGGCGGCGCTCATCGCCGCGGCGGCGTCGGCTTCCATTTGCGCTGCGAAGTGGTCGATCGAAACCGCCTCGGCGACCTTGATCGGCGACAGCTTCTTGAGCGGCGGTATTTTTCGAAAACCCCACTTGCCGCGATTCGCTTCATGCTTGTCCTTCGCCTCCTGCTCGTCCATCAGCGCGGCCTGCTGGCAGAAGCGAAAATCGAAGGGCACGGAATCGAGTTCGCGCAAAATGCCGGCAAAGCTTTTCGCCGGAAACCCGTCTATTGCGAGCACGCAGATCTGTTTTCCAGGTACAAGCCAGTGCAGCGGGTCGCCGAGTTGCGGCTGCGCGCCGCCGGTGAAATCATCCGCTGCCAGGTACTGATTGAGATAGATGGGGACTTCGGGAACAGCGAAGGGATAATCTTCCCCCGTAACGCAGCGCCGCACATACGCGAGGAACTCACAAAAGATCTGCTCGGTTTCGCCGATCCGAGCCTTGTAAGACTGGAGCCGGCGCACGCCGGCAAGATTGGTGCGCAACAACGTATCGATCTCGTCGACGCGCTTTTCAAACACGGCTAACGCTTCGGCGCCCGGCCCCTCGCGGCCGTCGCCGTTCGTCGAAAAAAGAGCCCGCGCTGCGCGGGTGCCGCCGTGCAGCGCGGGTTCGTAGGACAGCGCCAGAAAGTACCGGCTCAAGCGGGTAGCCGCTCCCCCCTTGAGCAGGAAACGGGCGCGCCGTTCCTTGTCGATCAGATAGGAAACCGGATCCGGCCATTGCGCCTCCGGGCAGTACTCCGGATACTCGGAGCGGATCAAGTCGCATTGGAGTCCCCAGCCGCTTCCCAGACGGAACTTTGTCGCGAGACGATGCGCCAGGTGCCAGCATTCGGCGAGCGGCAGCGCGTCCATGTCGGGTCCCCAAAACTCCCAGCCGGCCACATACACGCCAGTCGAGGTCAGGACCACTCCATCCGCGGCGAGCGCGAAATAGTCGAGCAGGTCCGACAAACCCTTTACGTCGCGCCGCGCTTCCTTCTCAAGAAACATCTCGCTTCGATCCTCCTCACCGCGTTCTCCAGCGCTTGGCTTGAATCGGCTTCGCGGTCCAAAAGCCCTGGTGGTAGCGCTGCGAATTGTGGTGCACCGCAAGCAGGTACGGATCTTCCTTCGCCATCTCCCGCAGAATCTGGCGCAGGAAAAAGAACAAAAGCACGGCGCCTCCGATGCCCCACCAGGTCGGGACCGAGTAGCCCGTCACGATCGAAACCACAAAGGCAATGCTGAGGGCGGTGGGTTCGCAGCCGAGCAGCAGATGCGGCCGGTTGGAGCTTTCGTGAAACGCCGCGCAGAACACATCGGGGATTTCCATCGTTTCTCCGATCTAGATCAGCGCGCCGGCGACTCCGGGGATGAAGCCAAGAAGCGACGAAGCGCCGAGCGCTACACCGCCGACGAACAGGGTGCCCAGGCCGCCTTGTGCCAGCGCGCCCATGTCATGGTGATGCCGGTACCAGCTCACTGCCGTCCCGACGATCGCGATCAGCGAGAGCGAGTAGGCTAACGGGCCGGTGGCTTCCGCCGCAAGGCCGTTCATGGCTTGCGTCGCAGCAAGCCGCCCTCCTCCCAGCGCCCACGCGGGCGCGCTCACGGCAGTGAGCAACACAAGGCCCGGTGCCGTTCTCTGAAAATGCTTGAACATTGAATACCTTCCTTTCCTTCACACGTATGCCAGTGCGTAATCCTCGCTCGCCCGGTCATAGCCCCGGACCAGCAGGATCTCGCGTACTTTTCTACCGGCGGGAAGCGTCTCTTCGCCGTCGATAAAAACCACCACATCCACCGCGTCCGCGATCCGCTCGCGGACGGAGGACTCGTGTCCGCCCACCAAGGTCTCGAGCTTTCGCAAGCCACTCACACTGTCGTTGGCGTGAATGGTCGCGAGGCCTCCCGAGTGCCCGGTATTCCAGGCGCCCAGCAACACGCGCGCGGGCTCCGGCTCGCGCACCTCCCCGACCACGATGCGGTGCGGAACGAGCCGCAGTGTAGCGACGAGCAACTCCGCCTGCGAAACATGCGCCGTCGCGAGCAGCTGCACGTGATTCGGCAGGCTGCACTGCAGCTCCGGAGTGTCTTCGATGATCACCACGCGATCGCCCGGTGTGCTGTTCACCCACTCCGCGATAATGCTGTTGCCGAAGGTGGTTTTCCCCGAACCCGTCGGCCCCACCAGCAGCATGTTGCGGCGGTACTTGGCGGCCAGGAGGATCACACTTAGGTGATCGAGCCCCTGCGCCTGCTCGAGAAACGTATCGTGATGGCGTTTCGCGTTCAGCGGATCTTGACTCGAAGTCAAGATCCGCGAGCGCGCCATCTCCTCCAGGGGAAAGATGCGCTCCTGTCTAGTTCGGATCGCCAGAACCGCACCCGTCACCACCGGACTGATCAGTCCCTCGATGCGATCGCCCGTCAGCGGAAAAATGGTTTCGAGAATCGGATGCCGCTCATCCAACTCGACGCGGCGCACGGTCGCTATGCCGGCGAGCAACAGCTTCACGGAACTCGAAGAAAAATCGCCGGCACGCTCGAAGCCAGTCCCCAGCTTGTTAACCAGAGCGATCCGTCGGCATTTACATCCAGGGTTACTGGGTCCTTGAGAAGCGGCAGCAACTGTCCGGCGTGCCGAGCTAAGTTATCCAGCTGCTTGCGCTCTTGCTCCTGGGAAATGGAGCTCATTGCATTCCTCCTGACGCGAAGTTACGGCCGGCATCCAGCCAGGAACGGACAGCGCTGCTGTCTGCCAGGCGAATTTGTGCGATTGATGGACGACAGCAGGCAGATGCCGTGAAAATCGCATCGGCGGCGCGTCCTGTGGGGTACCCGATATTCGGTTTCCCCGCTTCGAACTATCAAACGAGTGTGTAGTTTGTGTGCAGGACGGGCTTCGCTTTTACTATTTCTTCGCCGGGTCTCTACACTCAGAAGTACTTAAAAACAAACGGATTGAGGGCCCAAAAGGTGCTGTAGATGGGACTTAAAATCCTTTTCGCCGCAAGGCGAGTGCGGGCAGGGGCTGGCGGATGAGATCGTCATTGGGAAAGACATTCTCGAGCTGCTGAGCAGCTCCATGTACGTGGATCCCATGACCATATATCGGGAGTATGCGCAGAACGCCGCCGATTCCATCGACGAGGCGCGGGCTGCCGGTGTTT
>JAFAKX010000125.1 GCA_019234945.1 Silvibacterium sp. | reverse complement strand
CCCGCCCGACCCCAGAATGATTGACATGTCGCCAAAAGCGATGATGGATTCAACGAGTAGAACTATGCCTACCAACCGCCCGTCCGCGGTCAGCATCATTGTCAGCAGGACCAATCCAGCAACGACGTCCCGAATTCCTTTAGGACGTAGCCAGGCACGAGTGTCAGCATCGGATGCAGGCGGCTTGAGACCAAATGTTCCTGAGATTCGTTCAGGAGATACGAGGTAGAAACAACCGATAACAATGATCCCCACAGCGATGAGGACCGCCAGGGTGAGAGAAATAGCGTTTTGCATAAAGTGCTCCTTTGTTAGAAAATTCTGGGAACTTCGGGGAAAAATCGACCAAGGGCTTTCCGCAGTTATGAGTGCCCGTCGATCCGAAAGGTTTCGTCGAGCCAGTCGTACATACGTGCGAACGCCAGTCGGCCGGCCCCAACCTGGCAATGGGCTCCAGCTCCCTCGCTCTCAGTGAAACGCAAAACGGTTTTTGGGCAGGTGAGGTGGTCAAAAAGCTCCTGAGGCTGCCCCTTGAAAAACATGTCGCCTTCGGCTTCGCAAACAAGAGTCGGACAAGAGATAGTCTCTGCGATGCCGTCGCGCAGATTGTAGGCCTGCGCTGCGGCCAAATACGCTCTCGGAGTCGGAGCTCCCATCGAATACATGCCATGCGTGATGGCCCAGGCCGCCGTGGGAGAGGCCTTCATCGCAGCCTCGATCATCGCATCGACTTGCGGCGCTTCTTTTGCTGTCAACATCTGCACGAATGCGGTACGCAGTTCGGCAGGAACGTAAGTGAGATTGGCTGCGCCGTAGTCGTAGACACCATCGTTAGCGATCAGCGCAGCGATGCGTTTCTCAAACGCGGCCGCTCTTGGCGCAAGTTCCCCACCCATGCTGATGCCCATCAGCGCGATCTTTCCCGGATCGACGCCCGGCAGTGTCAACGCAAAGTCCACAACCGGGGTAACGACTTTTTCCCAATCAGGGCGAAACGGCAGGCCCTCCCGATGTATGGGACCGAACTGCCCTGGCCCGTCGAAGGCCAGCACGTTGTAGCCACGCTCGACCGCGGCACGCGCGCCACTGTCATGCACTTCCTGGGCCGAGCCGCCGTCGAACCCGGAGTGGATTATCAGGAGGGGCCGTTTGCGCTCGGAATGGTCGACACGATGGAAGTACCCCGGCAGAGTCGTGTTCTCGTAAGGTATTTCGACCGGCTCGATGGGCGGATCGAAGAGTTTGGCGGATGCCGTATAGCATTCGACTGACTTCTGATATGCGCTTGTGATCCTGGGATCACGCGGGTTGCCGTGCAGGAAAAACTCTGAAGTGCAGTAGTGGGAGGCAGCACGCAGAAAACTGTCCCGTGCGCTGATGCGATGCCCGCGAGCAAGCTGGTCGGCCGCTTCCTGTGCGACCTTTTCGGCCGTGCGATTCCACTCTTCATACCAACTGTCGTAATCGCCGGACTTGATGCGGCCGGCAGTGACCAGTACCTCGCCGAACTCCCTCGCGCCGTACCCGAAGCCGAAAGCACGCCTCGTTTCGTACCAGAACTGGGCATTGTCCGGAAACAGCGGCGGCTTGCCTTCCTGTGCAGCTTCTGCATGCGTCGCGCTGAAGGATTGCGCACTGGCCTGTGAGCCAGCCGCCATCATTGCAAATGGAATTCCCGCACTCATAAACTCCCTCCGATCCGTCGATCTTTCGTTCCTCACATTTCAATGGATTCAACACACGATGAGAAAGACTCTCTTAATGCAAATTATTATGCGTTAGTATGAATTCGTGAAGAAGCGACGTCCAGGTGGCCGCACGGCACGCAATCAGGCTGCGGTGTTCGAAGCCGCCGCCGCGTTGCTGGCGGAAAAAGAGCCAGACTCTCTCACTATGACCGAGATAGCCGAGCGCGCCGGTGTGGCGGCTACCAGTCTCTATCGGCGCTGGGGCGAGGTTGGGATTTTGCTGCTGGAGGTGGCAGTCGATCAGCTCAACCGGGAACATCCGCTCCCTGACACCGGATCTCTCGATGGGGATCTGCGGGCATGGGCACAGAAGATCGCCGGAGGTCTCAGAAGCAGACGAGGTTCTGCTCTATTCAAGGTGATCATTGCGAGCTCTGCCCGAGGCGGCGTCCGTGACTCGGGACGTGTGCGGGCAATGGAGCCGAGGACCAAGCAGATTGAGGCGATGTTGAACCGCGCACGTGAGCGGGGAGAGCAGGTGCCTCCAGTATCTGCGGTCCTCGACCATCTTCTAGCTCCCCTTTATTTCCGCGCGCTATTTGGCGCTCCCGGCGATGGCGCCTTTGCAGCAGGTTTGGTGGATCATCTGCTCCGAAGCGACCGCGAATGACTTCCAGTTGACGCGGAATCGCCGAGTCACTCACCGTTTGTACCGAGTCGGCGAGTATTGAGAAGTTGCATGAGCCGGCTCGATTGAGTAAGCGGAAATCCTCACCCGAAAGCGGCCTAAGTCTTTCTGCAATTTCGGGAAAAGTCGCTGGTCTGTGAAGTGAGCGGGAATCGAATGATTATCGCTATTGCGAGCACTCATCAGACAGGGGCCCTGTGTTTGAATTGGAACTCGACCCGGGGATTCGGGACATAGCGCTTATTGATAGGTACTGATATGTCGGGAAGTGTAGATTCAACCCTGCCCGTTCGCGCGTGCGATGCGGACCAGTCAACACCGGCAAACCAGCGGATCTCTGTTCCCAATCATGTCCTCTTTGCCTGTTGACCAAAACGGGACATCCCCGGCCGGGGCGGAGGACGCGCGCTTCGCGGGCCATAAGTTCGATTCCGCAGCTAAGGCGCGTTAGCCGTTGTAATGCGCAATGACCCGCACAACATTTCCAGCAGCCGAGAGTTCCAGGAACTCTGCCGAACGCGTGCCCTTCTGGTTCTTGTAGTAGAACACGATACTGTTCAATCCCCACAACACGTCGTCCAGGCTGAAGCGAAGTTCCGGGTACGCTGCTAATCCGCGCTGGAAATAGGCTCGCAAACTGTCTTTCCCGACAACCGTGCCGTCTTGCTTGCCCAGGAGCTGAGCCGCGACCGGCGATGTCAACTCGACTGTTTCATCGTAATGGCTCATGATCGCGTCGAGATCATGCGCATTCCACGCGGCGATCCAGTGCTCTGCCAGACTCCAAGCTTCGTCTTTGGTCATCGATCCGAGGATTATACCGGCAGGCGGGGCCGCCATCAAGGGCCGCTTCTAGCTTTTCCCCGGGGCCATGCCGTCTGCCCGTGTCTAGTGGGATTACTCAGCCTGGTCTCGCCTCGTTGCAGCAGACCTCGAAGCAGAGTTGCAATTGCATTCCAAAGCGTCGCGATTCCGAGCAGACGCTGTCGCCCCTCGGAAGTAGACGTCCAGCCATCATCGTTACCGGTAGTCGGCAAGGGACGGGTAATTCGTCCCTTTGCGTCACGGCTCGATTCCGATCTCTTCATTCACGGCGACTCGCAGCTTCTGCTTACAGCCGAGGTAATGCTCCGTTGTCTGGATGGACACATGCCCGAGCAGGAATTGGATCTGGTCGAGTTCACCGCCGGCCAAATGACACAGACGTGCGCATGTGCGCCGTAGGTCGTGGGGTGCCAGCTTATCAATGCCTGCTTGCCTCGGCCGCTTTCTTGACGATCTCCCAGAACACTTTCGGCTTCATGCCGTGGCCCCAGATCTGTCCTGACTTGTTGATCGCTCTAAAGAGACAGCCGGCTTCGACCTCACGCTTCAGTCCAGCGATCAATGGCTCCCGTCACCCAGAGTGGAATCGGAACCGTCCGAATGTGCCCGGCCTTGCCGTGGAGGTCGGCAATCACCCAATGCTCTTCCCGGAGGAGTTGAATGGAACTGACGGTAAGCGCAAGAACTTCACCGCGCCTCAAGCCGCAACCGATCAGAAGTGCAAGTATGGCGTGGTTCCGCTTGCATCGCAGGCTGTCACCCTGAGACTTCAAACAGCAGCAACCGGCCCTGGTCAGCAGTGAGCCAGTTTCCCAGTCGCACGCCGATCCGGCGAACGCCTTTGACGCGGCGAATGCCCGCGGCAAGTTCCGGACTGAGTAATCCAGAATCTGCAACTTCGTACGCGACGCGCCTGACTGCAGCCAGCCGTAGGTTGATCGTTGTTGGAGCGAGGTGTCGCCGTTCCAAGTGGATTCGGTATCGCAGAACTACTGTGCGATTGAAAGCCGCGGTTTCCTCTTTCTCCGGCTTTTGGGCATTCTGGGCGGCCTCCTACGCCGCCTTCAGTCAGAATGC
>JAFAKX010000111.1 GCA_019234945.1 Silvibacterium sp. | reverse complement strand
GTCACATACACCGGCACGAACTTCTTGCCGTTATGCACCGCAATCGTGTGACCCACCATGTCCGGGTGGATGGTGGACCGGCGCGACCAGGTGCGCACAACCTTCTTATCGTTCGCCTGGTTCAACGCGGTGATCTTGACCATCAGGTGCCCGTCAATGAAAGGACCCTTCTTTGTCGACCGTGCCATATCTAATCCCTAATCCCTAATCGCTGCTGTTCTACTTCTTGCGACGGCTCACGATGAATGCATCGGTCCGCTTGTTGTTGCGCGTCTTGTATCCGCGTGTCGGCTGGCCCCACGGAGTCACAGGATGGCGTCCGCCCGAGGTTTTGCCCTCACCACCGCCATGCGGGTGATCCACCGGGTTCATCGAAACGCCGCGGTTGGTCGGGCGGATGCCCTTCCACCGATTGCGTCCCGCCTTGCCGATCGAAACATTTTCATGGTCCGTGTTGCCCACCTGGCCAATCGTTGCCATGCAATCGATCAGAACTCTGCGCGTTTCGCCGGAGGGCAGCTTCAGCAGCGCGTAATCGCCTTCCTTTGCAACCAGCTGCGCCGAAGATCCGGCGGAGCGAACCATCTGAGCGCCCTTGCCCGGACGCAGCTCCACATTGTGCACCGTCGTACCGGCAGGAATGTTCTTGAGCGGCAGCGCATTGCCGATGAGAATATCGGCGTCTGGCCCACTCATGACTTTGTGGCCCACCTTCAGCCCGAGCGGCTGCAGGATATACCGCTTGTCGCCATCGGCGTAGCTGATCAGCGCGATACGCGATGACCGGTTCGGATCGTACTCGATCGTTGCCACGCGCCCAGGAACGCCGAACTTGTCGCGCTTGAAGTCGATCAGGCGCAGCTTCTGCTTGTGACCGCCGCCGTGGTGGCGAACCGTCATGTCGCCGGAGTTGCGCCGCCCACCCGTACGCTGCTTGATGACCAGCAGCGGCTTGTACGGCTTGTCCGTCGTAATCTCGTCGTTGACCAGCGTGGTCTTGAACCGCAACGACGGCGTCATCGGTCGATATGTCTTAATCGGCATCGTATCTTCTCTCTACCCGCGAGCCGCTTCGACCCGCGTTCGCCCGGCAAACAACTCCGGACCGATAAGGCTCTTGCTAATCCCTAATGTCTAATCCCTAATCGCTAGAGGTTGTTCACATAATCCGGCATCTTCTCGCCCGCCTTCAGGCGCACATACGCCTTTTTCCAGTCGGGACGATAGCCGGCAAACTTGCCCCTGCGCCGCTCCTTGCCGGCATGGTTCGCAGTCCGAACCCCCGCAACCTTCACCTTAAACAGCAGCTCGACCGCCTGCTTCACTTCCGTTTTGGTTGCCTTCGAAGCGACTTCGAACACAAGAGTGCCCTCGGCCTCTTTCGCAGTAAGCCCCTTCTCGGTGATCAGCGGGCGGAGAATTACGTTATATGTCGTCGGCATCAGGCCACCTCCGCCTTTTTACGCTTCGAAACTGTCTTCTTCAGCGACTCCTGCAAGCTCTCGATCGCCGGACGCGAGAAAATCGCGCGTTCGTAGCGCAGCAGGTCATAGGGGTGAACTTCGTTGTTCAGTAGCAGCTCCACTCCGTCGAGGTTGCGCGAACCCAGGATCAGCGCCTGGCTCAGTTCCTTGCCGTTCTCAACCAGCAGAGCAGTCCGCTTCGCTTCGAGCTTGTTCAGGGCCTGGCGATACAGCTTCGCCTTGGGCTCCTTGAGATCAAGGCTCTCGACAACGGTCAGCTTGCCGTCGGCCAGCTTGGCAGCCAGAGCCGAGCGCAGCGCGCCCAGCAGTTTCTTACGTGGAAACGCATAGTCATATGACCGAGGCTGTGGTCCGTGCACCGTCCCACCGTGCCGCCATAGAGGCGACCGCACTGAACCGATACGAGCGCGGCCCGTGCCCTTCTGCTTCCAGAGCTTCTTGCCCGAGCCCGAAACAAGCTTCCGGTTCTTCGTCGCCGCCGTTCCCTGGCGCAGCGAAGCGCGATAATGCTTCACCGCCTCCCACAGCAGCGTCTCGTTCACCTGACTCGGAGCAAAGACTTCGTCGGCCAGCTCAAGCGAGCCCACTTTCTGTCCACCGAGATCCAAAACGTCAATGTTTGCCATCGTTTTCTCTTTCGAGCCGCAGCATCAACTCCGGCTCTCATCTTCAATGCGCCGCAAGGCGCTTGTCGCTGGACGCGCAGTCCTATTTCTTCTTGGCCGAAGCCTTCTTCGAAGCCTTCAGCGGA
The DNA here is from genome assembly GCA_019234945.1 of Silvibacterium sp. Classification (GTDB taxonomy): domain Bacteria; phylum Acidobacteriota; class Terriglobia; order Terriglobales; family Acidobacteriaceae; genus Silvibacterium. The sequence continues at coordinate 817 of JAFAKX010000111.1, read as the reverse complement.
TCAACCGTGCCGCCGCCTGCAAAGCCACGACGTTCACGCGGCGGAGCCTTCGCCTTCGAAATCAGAACGTATCCATCGCGTGGACCCGGAACCGCGCCCTCGACCATCAGCAGGTTCTCATCGAGATCAATCCCGCGAATCCGCAGATTACGGACCGTCACTCGATCCACACCCATGTGTCCCGGCATTCGAGTTTTCGGAAGCACGCGCGACGGGAACGACGAAGCGCCAATCGAGCCCTGCACCTGAAACATGTGGCCGTGCGACTTGGGACCACCGCCGAAATGATGCCGCCGAACAACGCCGGCGAACCCACGCCCCTTGCTCGTTCCGATCACATCGACATACTTCTCGTCACTGAAGATATCGACCAGGATCTTATCGCCTGCCTTCACGCTGCCGTTGGACTGGGCGTCCTCGGCTGGCTTCGCGTCAGTCTCGATCGCGACCTCGCGGATCATCCGCACGGGAGGAACATCGTTTTTCGCGAAGTGTCCCGCCTGTGCCTTCGTAACCTTCGAGGCCTTTACGAACTCAACCAGGCCGATCTGCGCGGCGTCATAACCATCCTTCGCCGCCGTCTTCAGCTGTGTAATGACGCACGGGCCGGCCTGCAGGACGGTGATGGGGTGAACCTCTCCCTTCTCATCGAACACCTGCGTCATACCGATCTTCTTGCCCAAAATCCCTGTAACTGCCATCTTCTTCTCTCCCCATCATGCCTGCGCGATTTCCGCAGTCACTGAAGGCATTTCTTGTTTTGCGCTGATCCTTCGCTTGCGCTCAGGACGGACGCGGCGGGCTCAGACGCCCGATC
>JAFAKX010000074.1 GCA_019234945.1 Silvibacterium sp. | reverse complement strand
GAATCTGCTCGGCAATGCGGAGGTGTTCCGGTATCCGACATTCGCGTCGTATGTGGATGCGGTCGAGGCGGCGCGCCCTGCGGTGAATGTTGCGGCGCTGGTGGGGCACACGGCGCTTCGCAATAACCAGATGGACCGGCTGGATCGTACGGCGACAGCGAGTGAGATAGACGCGATGCGCGGGCAGTTGATCGAGGCCCTGGACTGCGGCGCGCTGGGTCTAAGCACGGGGCTCGCGTATCTGTCGGCGAATGCAGCGACGACGGAGGAAGTCCTGGCGCTGGCCGAACCGCTCGCGCGGGGGGGCGCGCTGTACACGACACACCTGCGCAGCGAGACGGCGGCGATTCTCGATGCAATGGCGGAGGCATTTCGCATCGGACGGGACTGCGCCGTGCCGGTGGTGATCTCGCACCTGAAATGCGCGGGCGTGGACAACCGGGGGCGCAGCGGCGAGGTGCTCGAGGCACTGGATCGTGCGCGACAGGCGCAGGCGGTGAGTTGTGACTGCTATCCATATGCGGCGGGGTCGAGCACGTTCGATCTGCGGCAGGTGGATGAGCGCGTGGAGATCAGGATTACGTGGTCGCGGCCGCATCCCGAGATGGCGGGGCGGAAGCTGGCGGAGATTGCGAAGCAGTGGGGGGTGGATCAGGTCGAGGCCGCGCGGCAATTGCAGCCGGCGGGAGCGATTTATCACAGCATTTCGGAAGAGGACATGCGGCGGATCCTGCGGCATCCGGCTACGATGATCGGGTCGGATGGACTGCCGAACGACCCGCTGCCGCATCCGCGGCTCTGGGGGACGTTTCCGCGCGTGCTCGGTCGGTACAGTCGCGATGAAGGGCTGTTGCCGCTCGCCGAAGCAGTCCACAAAATGACTGGGATGCCGGCTGCCCGGTTCGGACTCAGTGGGCGTGGGCTGGTGAGGGAAGGCTACGTCGCCGATCTGGTGCTTTTCGATCCGGACGAGATTTGTGATGTAGCGACTTATGAGGATCCCGCGCGGCCGGCGGAGGGCATTGCGCGGGTGTGGGTGAATGGAGTGGTGTCGTATGTGGATGGCGCATCGACAGAACGCAGGAACGGGCGGTTCTTAAAACGATCAATAACGGTTACAAATAACGATCAAGCCTGAGGAGCACGGATGAGCATCAAGCGATATGGCGGGGAGGGCGGCAAGGGCACGGGTGGGCAGCATCTTCCTTTTGCATGGGCAGTGGAGGCAGATGGCTGGCTGTATGTGTCGGGCCAGGTGCCGATGGTGAACGGCGAAGTGGTAGAGGGGAACATCGTCGCGCAGGCTCACCAGGCGATCCGGAATCTACTGGCGGTGCTTGCAGAGGCCGGGTATGGACCGGAGCATGTGGTGCGGTGCGGCGTGTGGCTCGATGATCCAAGGGATTTCCAGTCGTTCAACGGGGTGTTCCGGCACTACTTTGGGGAGCATCCGCCGGCGCGGGCGTGCGTTGTGTCGAGCATGGTGGTGGATTGCCGGGTGGAGATCGATTGCGTTGCCTACAAGCCGACGGCGTAATGGATGCCAGGTTCTGAAGAGCTGATGACTTATTCCGTATGATCGACCCTCACGGTGTGTTTCTGCTGGTTGCGGCGCTCTGCGCGGTCATTGTCCTGATCGTGCTGATCGCGGTCGTGACGCTCAACCCTTTTATCGTGCTGTTCCTCACTTCGCTGGCGCTGGCGGTCGTGGCGGGCATGCCGCTGGCGGCAATCGTGAAGTCGTTCGAGGCGGGGCTGGGCAATACGCTCGGGCATATCGCGATTGTGGTCGCGCTGGGCACGATGCTTGGCAAGATGATGGCCGAATCGGGCGGGGCGAATCGGATTGCCTACACGCTGATCCGGCTTTTCGGCGAGAAGCGAGTGCACTGGGCGATGGCGGCGATCGGATTTCTGATCGGACTGCCGGTTTTCTTTGAAGTGGGGTTCGTGTTGCTGATTCCGATTGCGTATTCGGTGGCGCGGAGAACGGGGAGATCGCTGGTGTTTGTGGGGCTGCCGATGGTCGCGGGACTCTCGGTGGTGCATGGGCTCATGCCGCCGCATCCGGCGGCGATGCTGGCGGTGACAATCTTCCATGCGGATATCGGGCGCACGATTTTTTATGCGCTGCTGATCGGTATTCCGACGGCCGCAATTGCCGGGCCGCTGTACGCGAAGTGGGTTGCGCCGCGGATTGCGCTGGATGCGGAGAATCCGATGGCGGCGCAGTTTGTGGAGCACGGGGAAGAGGCGAGCCTGCCGGGATTCTGGACGACGGTGGCTACGATTCTGCTGCCGGTTGCGATGATGCTGATCGGAAGCAGCGCGAATTTCGTGTCGGCGCCAGATTCGTCACTCAACAACGGGCTGCGGCTGCTCGGGAATCCGGATATCGCGCTGCTGGTCGGAACTGTTGTGAGCTTTGTAACGCTCGGGCGCATGCGGGGCTTTACGCGCGAGACGATTCTGAGGTTCAGCAATGAGTGCCTTGCGCCGACGGCGACGATTACGCTGCTGGTGGGCGCGGGGGGCGGGTTCGGGCGGATTTTGCAGGACAGCGGCGTTTCGCAGGCGATTGTGACGTTGGCTCTGCATACGCATCTTTCGCTGCTGCTGATGGCGTGGATGGTAGCGGCGCTGATCCGGCTGGCAACGGGATCGTCGACGGTGGCGATGAGCACGGCTGCCGGAATTGTCGCGCCGGTTGCCTTGCACACGCCGGGCGTTCGGCCAGAGTTGCTGGCGCTTGCGACGGGCGCGGGATCGCTCATCTTTTCTCATGTGAACGATGGCGGGTTCTGGCTGGTGAAGGAGTACTTCAACATGAGCGTTCCGCAGACGATGAAGACATGGTCCATCTGCGAGACGATTATCTCGATCGTGGGGCTTTTGCTTGTGCTCGGACTTTCGCTGGTGGTGTGAGAGATGGTGTGGCACTGGGACTTTCGGGGAAAGCCTAGGATCGAGCTTCTCCGAGGCCGGGCAGCTGGTTGGGTTGTTGCAGGCCGGGCGCCTGCTGCGTGGTAACAAACGTGGCGTGAATGTCTTCGTGCAGCGGCGCAAGGATCGAGGCGATGCTCTCGGTAAGGTGGAGCACGTCAGTGGCAGCAGTCGAAAGGGGCAGGCCCTGATCGCTATACCACTTGTCGGTGACCTCGCGGACTTTCGCTGCAGAGGCTGAGATGTCAGGAGGCGGTGCGGCGGTTTTGCCGCAGACTTCATCGGCCATGATCCGCATCATGTGAGCGACATCTTTTTCAAAAGCGGCCTGCGCCTTGGCGACTTCAGGTGGGAGGTCCTTCAGCGGGCGCTGCATACGGTATTGCGAAGAAGTGAGCTGGACCAGGAGCAGGGTGCGCAGAGTGGGTTGCCAGCGGCGGAAATCGTCCCGGATCTCGAGTTTTCTGCGGCGTCCCCGGCCGAACTCGAAGAGGACTGCGTCAGCCTGCGCGCTCACTGCCAGAAAGCCGGCGTTTAGCTGGTCGCGCAACTGGCGCATTCGTCTGACAGCCTGATCGCGGTCTTCGACCAGTAGTTGTTCGGTCAATTCGGCAAACATCTCCATGTTGCGGGCGAAAAGCGACTGCATTTCATCAAGAGCGTTTTTTACCCAGAGACGATCGAAGATGAGCCACATGCACATAAGGCCGAGCAGAACACCGAAGACGCGATCACGCGCGATAGCGAGTGAGGTCTGGATAGTGAATTCCTGCAGGTTGATGAGGTAGAAGGCGAGTGCCAGCTGCACGCCAAGATAGGAGAGGCGCGGACTTGCCGTGGCAATCCAGGCAGCGATTGCTGTGACTGCGGCGAAGAGCAGCGTGAAGCCGGCGATCGAGTCGAGGTAAGGCAGGATAAAGATCTGTGCGCCGAAGCCAAAGATGACCCCTCCGATGATTGCCCCGCCGAGACGCAGAAACTGCTTCTGGCGCGACGACCCCATAGTGGAGAGCGCCGTAATGATGCAGGTGGGCATACAGGTGCTCAGCCCGCGCCAGTCGACGGCATTGTAGATGAAGTAGCAGGCGGAGGCAGACAGCATCCCGCGCAAGGCGAACTTCACGTACTCAGGATTCGAGAAGGCGTCGGAAACGATCAGCGGCTGCGAGGTTTGTTCCTCCATGAATGCGGGCACGTATTCATGGAGGGTTCCGGCCCCGGTCAGCGCCTGCGGGATGAGCGCGACAGTGCGTTCCATTGCAGGCAGGAAGGGTAGTTCGGTGGTCACGCTTTTGGAGGGCAGTTCGAACATGGGAGGTGGTTTGTGCAGACGGAGACCTGTGCGCAATTCGGCGATTTCATCGGCCAGCCGAAGAAATCGCTCGCGGTCGGACTGGCTGAGGGGGTTGGGCCGGTTTACATGGTAGAGCCGCATGCTGCCGGCGAGATCGACGAGACGGCCGAGCAGGCCGACGGCCGCATTTCTCTCGGCAATGACCTGGGGAGAGTCCCGGGAGCGGAGAATCAGCTGCCTGAGTCGCGAGGTGCCGGCATTCGTGTAGAGCGTGATGAGCTTTTCGACGTCGCCATCGAGAGGAAGATTGCCGGCAAGATGCCGAACGACGGTTTCCACGGCTACGAGACGGTGGTCGATACCTTCGGTCAGATCGGTTGTTGGGTGAACCCGGCGAAAGACGTATTCGACAATGATGGCGACACCCGAGCCGAGTAGCGTGGCGAAAGCCAGCCAGAGCGTATTTTCCACACGATCATTGACATTGACGAGGTTTTGGTCCCAGAACGGGATTGCGCCGGTGGTCATGAAGCCGAATGCCACGGCGCTGCCGTAATCGGGGACGATCTGAATCAAATAAAAGGAAATGAAGAGGGTGACAAGAATCCAAAGAAAGTGGGTAAGGGGATCGTCGACCATAGTCGCGACTCCGACAATGGTGTAGGCAGCGCCGATTGCGAAGGCCAGAATAGACCGGACGCCGGAGCGCAGGGTCGCAGTGGGATTCTCGCGGCTGATGAACATGGTGAAGATGGCGGCGATGAATCCGCTGGGGATGCGGAAGGTCATGACGATGATCATGACGATGGTTGCCGCGATGGTGATGCGTCCGACTACCCAGGTGCGGCCGGGATAGGGCTGCAGCTCGGTCTTGAGAAAGGCCCAGAACCACTTTCCGGCTTCGTCGATGGCTTCGAGCGGAGCGGCGAAGCGCGGTGGGGTGCGTGATGCAGTCGCCATTAGCGATCTCCGCGAATGATGACGACGGCGGACTCACTGACGCGGAAGGGCTCGGTGTGGGGAGCGCTGATGCGAACGCGCACGGGATAGCGGGTTGCCAGATGCACCCAGTTGAGCGAGCG
>JAFAKX010000042.1 GCA_019234945.1 Silvibacterium sp. | reverse complement strand
CTGCCATTTTGATTCCTGTGATGGCTTGACCAGACGGACCCCTGGATCGCCACCGCGCAAAGATCCGCCCACCTCGCTTTGAAATTTGTTCACCGCTTGAATGGAGTTCCAACCGGGTGCCCAGAAAAAAGGGATCAAAGAAGGCGGGGCTGTTCCAATGCCAGATTCCATCGAGAATGCGAGGGCCGAGTCAGGATCGTCGGGCGGTTTTGGCTCATGGACGCTGATGTTGGCAAGCATCGCAGTGCGCCCACTGTACCGGTTCGGTTCCCGGGCAATCTTGCCAGCTGCGCTGTGCGATGGTGCGACTTCCGGAATAGCCCCGAATGCTGGTATCTCCGCGGCCGTCGCGGTGATGAGGTCATCAAGACTCTGCCACTGTACCCGTTCTTTGAAGCCCGCAGCCACGGAGCCCTCCTGCAACCATCGCCAACTCTCCTGAACACATGTACCGGGATCGAGAACCTGAAAGAACCGCTGTGCACGTCCTTCATTACTCACGAGTGTGCCGTCGGATTCAGCAAAGGTGCCGGCAGGCAGCACCAGTTCGGCAGCTTCTGTAGTTGCGTTCACAAGATGATCGAGCACAATCAGATGCCTGACGCCGTGCAGCAGCGCCGTCATCTCACTTGAAGTCGTGCGCCGAAGCAAGTCATTCTCAAGGACGACCAGCGTGTTCACTGGCTCATGCTGGATCGATTGGAATGCCTCGGAGAGCGGACGCGGTTTCATCAGCGCCAGTCCAAAACTGTTGCACTCTGGCGTAGTGAAACTGAGATTTGCCGGACGACCTGCTTTGTGCAACGCCCAGGCAATTTGAGCCGCTGCTTCGATTACGCTCCGGCTGCGGCAGCTTGCGCCGGAAACGATCAAGGGTCGCTGCGCCCCAAGCAAAGCTGTAGAGACCGCCGCAGCCATCGCCTCCACTTCTGACGAAAGCCCGTCTACCTTGGGAGCCACGGCATCAATCGCATGTGCAATGGCGAAGCCCAGTCGTGCAATTTCATCCGGGACAGCGCGATAGGTAGTGGTAGCAATTTCATCGAGCTTGGTCGCATAAGGAGAAGCAATGAAGAATGGCCCTTTTGCATCCTGAACGACCTCGCGCACTGCTTGATCAAGCCACTCAGGAATATGCAAGTCAGCCGCGGCGCGCATCGGCGCCTGACGCACAGACTGACGCAGCCGCAAAGCCATCACTGGTGCGACGTTCGTAACATCCTCACCAAGCACCAGCACGGCATCCGAATGTTCTACTTCATCGAGTGAGGGAGATGGCGCCGGGCCTTCGCCCAGGATGCGGAGCATGGCCGACAATAGCTCCAGGTCTTCGTCGGAAACTCCGGCGAAAAAACGACGCGGGCCGACCAGCGTACGCAGCGCAAAATTGGCCTCCAATGAAGCACGCGGCGACCCGATGCCAGCCACGCTGCTCTCGCGCAGCATTGCACCGAATTGCTCCAGTGCCTCACTCTTTGTGGTCGCCTTGTTATTCAGCAGCGGGTGGCGAATGCGCGAGCTGCTCTCTACAAACTCGTAGCCGAAACGTCCCCGGTCGCAGAGGAAGTAGCCATTTACTTCGTGGTTATAGCGATTCTCTACGCGGCGAAGAGAGCCGTAGCGCTCGCCTGCTGTAATGTTGCAACCCAGGCCGCAATGGACGCAGACGGAAGGTGCCATCTGAAGGTCCCACTTGCGCGTGTAATGCCGCTTGAGTGTTGCATCCGTGAATACCCCCGTTGGGCAGATCTCGACCAGATTGCCGCTGAACTCACTTTCCAGTACGCCATCTTCGTGCCGCCCATAGTAAATGCTGTCGCGCAGACGAAATGCATTCAGATCATGCCCGCCCGCGTATTCCCGATAAAAGCGAACGCATCTGTGGCACTGAATGCAGCGGTTCATCTCATGGTTCACCAACGGGCCGAGATACTGATTCCGAAATGTTCGTTTGCCAAAGTTGTAAACGCGCCCGCGGTGACCAGTCATCACCGTCATGTCCTGAAGATGGCATTCACCGCCCTCGTCGCAGACCGGGCAGTCATGTGGATGGTTCTGCATCAGTCCTTGTATGACCGCTGCCCGGAAAGCTACAGCCTCGGTGTCGCAAATTGAGATGCGCATGCCCTCTGCGGCCGGGGTCATGCAGGCCATCACCAGCTTTCCCGCTTGATCATGTTCGTCGCGGAATTGCTTAATTGCGCACTGGCGACATGCGCCCACCGATCCGAGTGCCGGGTGCCAGCAGAAATAAGGAAGGTCGAAGCCCAGCGAAAGACAGACGTGGAGGAGGTTCTGCTTCGGATCAGCCTGCCTGGGCATATTGTCGATATAAATAGTTGCCACAGTCATCTCCACGGACAGCGATGTTCGTCAATATGCCGGCGAAAATCACTCGCGAAATATTTCAACGCACTTTGAAGAGGTTCCACGGCTCCGGGCGCAAAAGCGCAGAACGTGTTCCCGGGAGCAAGAAATTTTGTCTGGAACGTAAGCGTTTCAAGATCGTGGAGGCTTCCCTTGCCTTGCTCCATCGCAAACAAAATCTTTTCCGTCCAGGCAAGGCCGCTCCAGCACGGCGTACACCAACCGCACGACTCCTGGGCGAAGAAGTGCTCCAGGTTCCAGACCATGCCCACCGGGCACGTCTGGTCATCCAGCACAACCATGGTCCCCGTGCCCAGACGGCTGCCCGCCTTCTGCACATGTCCAAAATCCATCGGTGTGTCCAGATGCTGCTCTACCAGAAAATCAGTTGATGCTCCGCCAGGAAGCGCGCCGCGAAAACGCAGGCCGTCACGCATGCCTCCCGCATGCTCTTCAAGAATCTCGCGCATCGGCGTGCCCATGGGCAGTTCCCACAGACCCGGCCTTTTCACTTTGCCGCTGACGCCGTAGAGCTTCGTGCCTCCGTCTTCCGTCCGGCTGAGCTTGCGAAACCATGCCGGTCCGTGGTTCACGATGTGATGAACATTGCAAAGCGTTTCCACGTTCTGCACAATGGTCGGCTTGCCCCACAGCCCGGAAACCTGAGGGAACGGGGGTTTGGTCCTCGGGTGCGCTCGCTTGCCTTCCAGCGCATTCAGCAGCGCAGTCTCCTCGCCGCAGATGTAGCGACCAGCACTTGCGTGAAGATGAATTGTGAAGCTGTAGCCCGATCCAAGAATGTTGTTTCCGAGGTAGTTGCCTGCCTGTGCTTCAGCAATCGCCCGAGCAAGGCGCTCATGCGAGCGCACGTACTCGCCCCGAAGGAAGATGTAACCGATATCCGCCGCAATCGCATAGGCAGACACAATCATGCCTTCGATCAGTTGATGAGGGTCACACTCCATGAGCGCGCGGTCTTTGAATGTGCCCGGTTCCATTTCATCGGCGTTTGCAACCAGATACTTCGGATGAGGCGCATCTTTTCCCATCGGCACGAAGCTCCACTTCATGCCAGTGGGGAAGCCGGCCCCACCGCGTCCTCGGAGGTTCGAGTTCTTCACCGTTTCGGTGACATCCGCTGGCGCCATTTGGAGCGCCTTGCGGAGGCCCTGATAGCCACCCGCGCGTTCGTATTCCGCGAGGCTTACCGCCTCTCTATCGGCCCGAAAGTTCCCAGTCAGCGGTCTTTCCATAGAGCATGTCTACTCGTACTGCGCCAATATTTCCTCGATTCGCTGTCCGTTAAAGTCCTCGTGCAGCTTGCCGTCGATCATCACCGCAGGTGCGTGATCGCACGCGCCCAGGCAAACGATGGGCAGTACGGTAAAGCGCCCATCGGCGGTGGTTCCACCAAGCGCAATGCCCAGATTCGTACAAAGTTGACTGCACACGCGTTCGACGCCCATGATCCAGCACGAGACGCTGTCGCAAACGTGGACAACGTGCCGTCCGACAGGCTTGCGCCGGATCAGGTTATAAAACGTCGCGACTCCGTCCAGATCGGCGACGGAAAGCCCGAGAAGTTCAGAGAGGTCGCGCAGGCTCTCATCCGTAACCCATCCACGATGCCGCTGGACGATCAACATCGCCTCAATGCTCATCGCCTGGCTGTTCGGATAATCGGCGAGCTTGCTCTCGATCTCTTTTCTCTCTTCGACACTCAGCATTGGTTCGCTGTCCTCCTCGCTGTCACCGGTCGATATCCGCAAGCACGTAATCCAGGCTCCCTAGAATTGCCAACAGGTCCGGGATCATAAGCCCTCGGCACAACAACGGCAGCATCTGCATATGCGCAAACGATGGCGTGCGAATACGCGTCCTGTACGAGCCGTTGCCACCGTCGCTGACCAGGTAGTAGCCATTGTTTCCCTTGGTCCCTTCGATGGGCACCATCGCCTCTCCTGCCGGGATCACAGGTCCCCAACTCACACCAAGAAAATGATGAATGAGCGTTTCGATATCGTGCATCGTGCGCGCCTTGGGCGGCGGCATTGTAAGCGGATGGTCTGCGTTGCACGGACCTCCCGGCATATTGTCGACGCATTGCTGGATGATGCGAAGGCTCTGCCGCATCTCCTCTACATGGATGATGGCGCGATCATAACAATCGCCTGAAGTGCCGACAGGTATGTCAAATTCAAGCTGGTCGTAGCAGGCATAGGGCTGCTTCTTGCGAAAGTCCCATTCGAGCCCGCAAGCGCGCAGGTTCGGACCCGTCATGCCCCAGTCGATTCCTTCCTTGATACTGCAGCCCCCGATTCCCTTGGTGCGCACCTTGAACAAGCGGTTTCGCAGGACGGTGCGATCGTACTCATCAAGCCGCGACGGCAGATATGCGAGAAATTCGCGAAACATCTGGTCCCAGCCGTTGGGCAGGTCCTGAGCCACGCCGCCAATGCGAAACCAGTTCGGATGCATGCGCGCGCCGCAAATCGCCTCGACAATGCCGAAGGCACGCTCGCGATCGTTGAAGAGGTAAAACACCGGCGACATCTGGCCGAGATCCTGCGCGAATGTTCCGTACCAAACGAGGTGGTTGATGATGCGAAACAACTCAGCCATCATCACGCGAATCATCTGGCCCCTCGGCGGCACAGTGATGCCGGCCAATTTCTCAACAGTCGTCAGGTAGGCGAAGTTATTCATCACGCCGCCCAGATAATCCACGCGGTCGGTGTAAGGAATATACGTATGCCACGTCTGACGCTCGCCCATCTTTTCGGCGCCGCGATGATGAAAGCCGATATCGGCCACTGCATCGACGATCACTTCGCCGTCCAGTTGCAGAGCAATGCGCAGAACGCCATGCGTGCCGGGGTGCTGCGGACCCACGTTCAGAAAAAGAAAATCAAGACCGTCGTGCTCCCGCGACATGCCCCATTCTTCCGGATGAAATTGCAACGCTGCTTGCTCCGCGTCCTCCTTTTCCTCTGGCAGGCGAAACGGACCCATCTCTGTAGCGCGTGCAGGATGGTCCTTGCGCAGCGGATGACCTGACCACGACCGCGGCATGAGGATACGTTCCAAATGCGGATGATGGTCGAAAACTATTCCGAACATGTCCCACACTTCGCGCTCATACCAGTTGGCTGATGGAAAGATGTCGGTGATCGTCGGCAATGAAAGCTGATTCTCGCTGAGGGCTACCTTGAGCCGGACATACGCATTCCGATCAAACGAGTAGAGATGATAGACAATCGTGAAGTCGCTCGGGGGCTGACCGTCGCGGTGCGTGTGTCCGCGCTCGTCAATCGCCGTGAGGTCATACAACATCGTGTAAGGCGCGGGAGCTTGAAATCGAAGTGAGCGGATCGCTTCGTGGATATCGCTTTTCGATATCCAGAAGGTTGAAATACCATCGCGGACAACCTGGGGCACAGTGGTAATACCCAGTTCGCTCTCCAAATCTTGATCGAGGACGAGGCCGCGTGTCATTCCGCACCGCCAGCACTGTTTAAACGTTATCTGGACTCCTGAGCACGGTCAGCAATTGTCGTTGTGCTCGCTTCTGATCCCGCATGGAAGGCATCTCAGGCCGTTCCACTCCCTGCGGCCCGATCACCCAGGTCAGAGGCCGCTTTTCCTTTCCAATTGCGTCGCGCAACAGCAAAACACCTTCAAGAAATGCATCGGGACGCGGCGGGCACCCGGGCACATACACGTCGACCGGGAGAAACTTATCCACCCCCTGCACGACACTGTAAATGTCGTACATCCCACCAGAATTCGCACACGAACCCATGGAGATGACCCAGCGCGGTTCCATCATCTGCTCGTAGAGGCGCTGTATGACCGGCGCCATTTTGATGAATACAGTACCCGCGATAACCATCAGATCCGCTTCACGCGGGGTGCCGCGGATCACCTCAGCGCCGAAGCGCGAGATGTCATATTTGCTTGTAATGCTGGTGGCCATTTCTACAAAGCAGCAGGACAGGCCAAAATTGAAGGGCCAGACGGAGTTCTTCCGGCCCCACGCCACGAGATCGTCCAGACGGGACAGAATTAGGGTGCGGCGAATCGCTTCGTCAATAAATCCATCGGTTTTTTTGGCCTGGAGGGGAGCATCAGGCCGGCTGATCGACCATCTCATCACACACCGTCCGTCCTAACTCACCACGCGTCCACCTCCCTGCCTCCAATCCAGTCCTCCCACGCGCCACAGGTAGAGGAGTGTCGCCATCAATACCCCTATGAAGACAAGCGCCTCAAGGTATCCGGGCCATCCGGTTTCACGGACGGCAATGGCCCAGGCAAAGATGAAGACTGCTTCAAGATCGAAGATGACGAAGAACATCGCAACCAGATAGAACCTGGCCGAGAAGCGCACGCGAGCTGAACCCTGTGACAGAATGCCAGATTCGTAGGGAGCGCCTGTTGCCCGGTTGTGGTGCCTTTGGCCCAATACAAACGACAGGCCAAGCATGGCAACAACGAGCATGACGACGATGACGAGATAGACTCCAAGCGGCCAAAGGTGCATCGTCCTTCGCCCCTGATGCAACCTGTCCGCGTCGCATCATTGGAAGTATGTATCAGGTCAATCAGATTGGCAACTATCTGGTTAAAGAGATGATGACGGCATCAACCTTTGCGCGACCGATACTGAAGCGATCAATCAACTCCTACGAGCCAATATCCACGCACAGTCTGCGCAAATTGCGCCAGGTTCGGTCCAGCGATTTCTGTCGCGACAGTAAAAGGAGTCGGCCAAGGGTCTCTTATGACCAGGGACAGGAGCTGCGGACCCATTGGTCCGAGCGCGCCCCGGAAAAGGGCCATCTGAACCGAAGACGCGATTCCGCCGGACGAAATTCCGAACCCGTCTCAACGCTAGTAGGATCAAACTAGTAGGATCAAAATAGAAGAGCGCAGCTTGTCGCCCGGATGGCCTATGGTCACCACACCTTCCGAACCGCCGGTTAGTCCGCCCAGAGAGCATCACCATCGCCGTTTCCGGACCGGCAGCCGTTCGTTTCAGCGGACTCTGGCCAGCGCAAAGCGCACGATGCTGTTCAGCGAGATCGTCAAGCTGGCAATGGACAGCTTCAACGCTAACCGGGTGCGCTTTGCCCTGACCGCTCTCGGAATGGTGATCGGCTCAGCATCGCTCATTCTGGTCTTCACCATCGGGCTTACAGGCAAGCGATACATTCTGAACGAAATTCAGAGCATCGGCACCAACATGGTGATGCTCGAGTATGAAGGCGGCGGAACAGGTGCCATCAACTCCAACCGCAACGACTTTCTGACCCGGGAAGACGAGCGGGCCATCGACGAGCAAGTTCCTTCCGTCGCGCTTTCCTCGCCTATGCTCGAGATGCACGACCGGGTCACTTTTCCGGGAGGCGTCGCCAAAGATGTCCTGGTGCTCGGAGTAACCCCCCAATACAAGCAGGTCCGGAACCTGATTGTGCTCTCCGGGCGCTTTTTCGACGATGCTGACGAGACGTCTCACTCAAAGGTTGCCAATGTCACCGAGACGTTCGCGCGTGAGCTGTTCGGCAGCCCTGAGGCCGCCATCAATCAAACCTTTCAGCTCAGCGGCATTCCCTTCACCATCATCGGAACCTTCAAGGAGAGCGTCGACACCTTCGGCCAATCGGAGATCGCTGATGAAACGATCCTCATCCCGTATTCCGTCGGCCGTTATTTCACCGGTACTGACGCCGTAAAGCAAATATTCTTCTCGATTCGCGACCAGGGCGATGTGGAGGAATCCGCGAACGACATCGTCCATGTCGCTCATACCCGGCACCAGCCGAGCTCTGTCTATAAGGCAAGCACACTCACAGCGCTGCTGACCACCGCCGGGCAGATTGCCAACGCGCTGACGGTTGTCCTGCTTCTGGTCGCCGCGGTCACGCTGGCGGTTGGCGGCGTAGGCATCATGAATATCATGCTGGCGACAGTGCGCTCACGCATCCGCGAGATCGGTATTCGCAAGGCCCTTGGAGCAACATCGCGGGAAATCAAACTGCAGTTCCTGACCGAGGCAGTGTTCATCTCTCTCAGCGGCGGCATCGTGGGAATCATAATGGGGCTTGCACTGCCGATTTCTGTGCGCGTCTTTACGGCCTACACGTTGCCTGTTTCACCCTGGTCAGTCGTGATCGCATTGCTGACCTCGACGGTCGTCGGGGTAGTGTTCGGAACCCTGCCCGCGAACCGGGCCGCGCAGTTGGACCCTGTTGAATCCCTCAAGTTTGAGTGAGACGACCCGTCCGGCTGATAAACTGAATAAGTGAAGCTGCGTTTCCGAATGCAGCGTGGATTTATGTCTACAGCCGCCCATCCTCTGATTCCCGTGAGCGAGTATCTGCATGCGAGCTATCACCCGGACCGCGATTACGTGGATGGCGTCATCGAGGAAAGAAATTTGGGCGAGTTAGACCACGCGGAAGTTCAACGGGCATTGATTCTTTGGCTGAGCCAGCACGAACGTAAATGGGGAATTCGAACCATCCCCGAAATCCGTGTGCAAACCTCGCCCACACGGTTCCGCATAGCCGATATCTGCATTGTTTCCGTCACGGCGCCCCGCGAGCAGATCATCCAAACACCGCCGCTTGCCATCATCGAGGTCATGTCGCCGGAAGACCGGGTTCCCCGATACTCGGTGAGACTCGACGACTGCAGGAAAATGGGTGTCAGGAATATCTGGGTCATCGATCCTGCATCGCGCAGGGGCTTTGATTGCTCCGCAGAGGACTGGATCGAAAACAGCTTCTTTGTCGCTCCGGAAACACCCATTCGCATCGACCTCGCCGCGCTGTTTGCAGCCATTGACGAAGACCGCGCCCGGTAGGGGTCCGCATCATCCGCATACAAAAACAGAAAGAGTCAGGAAATCCCTGTGAGTACGATTCGCAACATCGCCATCATCGCCCACGTCGACCACGGCAAGACGACGCTCGTCGACGCCATGCTCCGCCAGTCCGGCACCTTTCGCGCCAATGAAGCCGTCGCTGAGCGCGTCATGGATTCGAACGAACTCGAGCGCGAGCGCGGCATCACGATTCTCGCCAAGAATACGGCCATCTTTTATCGCGGGCAGAAGATCAATATCGTCGACACGCCCGGCCACGCCGACTTCGGCGGTGAAGTAGAGCGCGCCCTGAAGATGGTCGACGGCGTCATGCTGCTCGTCGATGCGTCGGAGGGCCCGCTGCCACAGACGCGCTATGTTCTCTCGAAGGCGCTTGAGGCGAAGCTGCCGGTAATCCTGACTATCAACAAGATCGATCGTCCCGATGCTCGCCCGCAGGAAGTGCTCAACGAGGTCTACGACCTCTTCATCGATCTCGACGCCAACGAGTCCCAGCTCGAATTTCCTGTGCTCTATACCAACGGAAAGCTAGGCACCGCGACAGCAGACCTCGGCACGCCCGGCACCGATCTTGAGCCTCTGTTCGAGCAGATCGTCGCGACTATCCCTCCCGCCGGAGGCGACGCGGCCGCACCGCTGCAGATCCTCGTCACGAACCTCGACTATTCCGACTACCTCGGCCGCCTGGGCATCGCTCGTGTGTTTAACGGCACACTCCGCGCCGGCGAGGAAGTCGCGATCGCCAAACTCGATGGCTCACTTCCGAAAACCCGCATCACCAAGCTGTTCACCTTCTCGGGCCTGAAGCGCTCCGACATCGAAGCCACGGATCTCGGAGACATCGTC
>JAFAKX010000108.1 GCA_019234945.1 Silvibacterium sp. | reverse complement strand
TGGCAGAGTATGAGGCTAGGTTCAAAGAGCAGCAATTGAAATGGCTTAGCAAAAAAGCCGCTGAGCTGCATTTTCGCCTGGCACCGATTCCTAATTTGACCGTTTGAAGTTTCTGGAGAGAACTTGTTGACATTGCTTTGAACGAGAATCCGCGAACCGTCCGGCGACCAATGCGGATAGAAGCCGAACGAAGCAATCTTGCGTTGCTGTCCCACTCCGCCCAGCGCGGGCGTGATGTAGATTCCACCATCACCTTCTTCGGAACGATAGGCGATGTATTGGCCGTCAGGGGACCAGTCCGGCTGCCAGTTCTGGCCGGGACCTTTTGTGATCTGAATGGGGTCGCCGCCGTTAATTTGCTGGACCCAGATGTCGAACTTTCCGCCATGATCGGAGGCGTACGCGATGTAGCGACCGTCTGGCGACCAGGTGGCTCCGGTCTGCAAGCCATCATCTGATGTAAGGCGTGTGAGGGCGCGCTGGACGGGCGGGGCTGGTATGTTGACACGCCATCTGTAGTAGACGAACCACACTGCGCCGAGCAGCAGGATGCAGGCACAGCACGCAGCGAGGATTGCGTGCCTGCGCTTCGGGTGGGGATTGGGCGTCTCCTCTGAGTGGGTCGGTTGGGGCGTCTCGGCTTGCGATTTCACGGTCGCGTCAGGGGCGGCCAGGACGCCTTGCCCGTTCTGCGACGATGGCGTCTTTGCCGCACCATCTGCCGCTGCCTGTACAGGCGCGATGAACCGGTAGCCGAGACGAGGAAGCGTCTCTACGAAGCGCGGATCTTCGGCATTGTCTCCAAGTGCCTCGCGTAATCGGCGAACGGCACTGTTCAGACTGTGTTCGAAATCGACAAAGGCATCTTCCGGCCACAGTCTGCGGCGCATCTCATCGCGAGTGACTACCTCGCCCGGCCGCTCCAGCAACATGGCCAGCACTTCCACCGGCTGGCCCTGAAGCTTCAGCCTCACACTGTTCCTGCGCAGTTCCCGGCTGCTGAGATCGAGTTCGAAGGTCTTGAAGCGAACACGATGGTTCGACCTGGTCTCCACGTTCGTCGCCCTCGGGGAACAAAGTCGGGGCCTGAACAGCTCCAACGCGTCCAACGCGTGAAGTCGGCGGTCGCAAGCATGTTACCACTGTCGTCTCTCAGCGGCTTGCAGGACTTAAGGCGATCAATTTCAAAAGCTGGCCTGTTATATGGATGTGATCTACAAATTACCTCCGTTGCATTGATCCATTGCGGCATACCCGTCAGACTCCCGGCATCTCCGCATGCTTGCGGAGAGCGATGTGAGCAGAACCACCCAATACCAGCTGAAGGGAGCCATCCAATGACCAAACGTTTCGCATGTTTCTCCGCCGCGGCCTTTGCCGTTGCCTGCCTTTGCTCAGTTGCGCTTGCTCAGGCAGGGGCAGATGACACAAAGTTCTCGACGCTCTATAAATTTGACGCCCCGGCCGCTACAACCTTCACGAGTCCTCTAGGGTCTCAACCGGACACCCTGCCGGCGCTGGGTCGGGACGGTGCCGTTTACGGTATGACCTCTGTTGGCGGCAAGTACGGCAACGGCGTCATCTACCGGTTCGACTTGCAATCGCATCAGTACACGGTCCTGCATACCTTCAGCGCGAAGGATGCCAATGGAGACAACGAAGATGGAGCCACTCCGGGCATGGCGGTGACGCGCGGCCCCGACGATGTGTTTTACGGCATGGCCTCGTTCGGCGGTCAGAACGGCAGCGGCACAGTCTTCGAATTTACACCGTCCGGTAAGTTCACCGTACTGCATACGTTCAGTGCTCTGGATGCGAACGGACACAACCAGGACGGAGCCTATCCACTGCGCGCGATGATCATCGGCAATGACGGCAACCTTCACGGCACCACTCGGACTGGCGGGCCAAACACCTGCCTCTTCACCCATGGTTGTGGGGTCGCGTGGGTGATCGACGGCAAGGGCAACTTTACGGTTGTACACGCGTTCACCGCCGACGAAGGCCACGCGGCGTCCCTGCTGCAGGGGATAGACGGATACTTATACGGCTGCGCGGTGTGGCCGGCTACCTCGCTGCCCCCCGGGCCTTTGCCCTCAGGGATCTTGTACTGGATGGCACCATCGGGGCAGGTCTTTCAAGTGCTTTACAGGTTCAGCCAGACGAACGCGAGCGGCGAGAACATGGATGGCGCCGACTGTTACGAGCCGCTTGTCGAGACGAGACCCGGTGTCTTTTATGGCGCGGCCTTTCGCGGCGGATCAAATGGCAATGGTGTCGTGTTCAGGTATTCCCTTTGGAACCCAGGAGTCGTCGAGGTTGTGCATGATTTCAGCGCGGTGAACTCCGCCGGCCAGAATTGGGACGGGGCGGGCCCGGGTGGCCGACTTGCTGTCGGGCGACATGGCCGTCTGTACTCGAATACCGAAGCCGGGGGCGAAAACGGCAACGGCGTGGTTTACAGCCCTCCGGGAAGACGGCCGTTACGAGGTCGTGCACACTTTCAGCGCAACCAATCCAACAACCGGAGCCAATGACGATGGTGCGTTCCCTGATGAAGGCTTGGTGGTGGACGGGAACAGGATCATTGGAATAGCCCAATACGGCGGGAACGGCAGCCCCGCAGGCTACAACAACAGCGGCGGCACGCTTTACGAGTTGACACTGGACGACCGGTGGCACTGGAAGTAAACGTCGATCCAGAAAAACGCGGACGCCAGACCCATTGACCAGGAGGCTCTCTGCAAGCCTCCTGCATTTCATCAGCTGCCAGATTCCGGGATTTCATCGCTCACCACGTGAAAGTGCGTGAGGTTGGCAATGCCGAAGGAAGTGGTTATGGCCACGTCCGAGGCGTCGCGGCCGACGGCCATCAGAATGCGGCCGACGCGCGGCATGTTGTCGTTGTTGCGCGCATCGAAGGTCCACCAGCGGCCCGAGAGGTAGACCTCGAACCAGGCGGAGAAGTCCATGGGGGCTGGCGGGAGGGTAATGCGGATATCGCCGAGGTATCCGGTGGCGTAGCGGGCCGGGATGTTGAGAGCGCGGCAGAAGGTGATGGCCAGGTGCTGGTAGTCGCGGCATACTCCCTGACGCTCGGTGAAGACGTCGAGTGCGGTCTTCGTGGAGCGGGCGAACTGGTATCCGAAGACGACCTTGTCGTGGACCCAGTCGCAGAGGGCCTGCACGCGCGACCAGCCGGGCGGGAGATGTCCGAAGAGGTCGACGGCAATGTTTGACAGCCGGTCAACCTCGCAGTAGCGGCTATTGAGCAGGTAAAGGAGCACGTTGCTGGGCAGGTCCTGGATCGGGTGCTCGATGGCGGTGTAGTCGATCTCGTCGGGCAGGCCTGAGTCTTCGATGAGTGTGCGGTTGGAAAGCTGCAGGGCGCCGGAAGGCGCGTTGAAGCGCGTGCAGATGTTTCCGAAGCTGTCGATGTAGGGGTCGATGGGGAGTGCCGGGTCGAGCCTGAGGACGTCGGGCTCGCGCAGGTCGTGCGCGCGCGACGGATGCACATTGAGCATTGCCACGAAGGACACCGGGGCAGGCAGGTCGAAATGGATGTCGTAACCGAGGCGAATCAGCATGGCGATGATCCCCCGAGAGCAGCTTCTGGATGAGATTAATGGCAGTTCCGGCCCACGGGAGCGATATTTTATGACGAGCAGGAGGCCTGATTCGGGTAAAGTTTTAGGTATCCACAATCAAAGATCAGGTATCCATTTAGCTCAGAAGCGCCGGTTGGTTTGGTTCGCTGGCGGTCCGAAAGGAGCAATGTTTGACCTATTGCCTCGGCATCATGACGCACCAGGGACTGGTCATGGCGTCCGACTCGCGAACGAACGCGGGTTATGACCAGGTGAATGTTTGCCGCAAAATGCATACCTTCGTGCATCCAGGCGAGCGGGCGTTTGTTCTTCTGACCAGCGGCGGCCTGTCGCTCACGCAGTCGGTGGTGACGCTGCTGCGGGATGAGTTCCGGGAGGGGCTTGGGCTGGCTAAGGCGAGCACCATGTACCAGGCGGCGCGGGCGGTGGGCGATTGCGTGCGGCGCGTGTCGGACATGGACAGGGCGGCGCTCGAACGGGACGACTTCAGCTTCAACATCAACCTGCTGCTCGGGGGACAGGTCAAGGGCGAGCCGCCCTGCCTGTACCTCATCTATCCGCAGGGCAATCCGCTGAGTGCGACGTTTGACTCGCCGTATCTGCAGATCGGCGAGTGCAAGTACGGCAGGCCGATCCTCGATCGCGGCATCGAGTACGGATCGACCCCGCTGGACGTGGCAGCGATCTACGCGCTGCTATCGTTCGACGCGGCGATAAGATCGAATGTCACGGTGGGGCCGCCGATCGAGATGCTGCTGTATCGCAACGACAGGCTGGAGTTCGACAGCTATCGGCGGTTTGCGGCGGATGATCCGGAACTGAGCCAGATCCATCGAAGCTGGGAGCGCTCATTGCGGCGAGTTGTGGAGGAATTGCCGAAGATCCAGTTCAGCGCCTGCCACGTGGATGTGCATAGGTCAGTGTTCGGTCCGGAGGAGGAGATCAGCGGTGCGGCGGAGCCTTCGGAACCGGAGGAAGCGCTGGATGCGAAGGGCTAGTTACTCTATGTCTCCGACGGCGTAGTAGCCCTTGCGGGCCTGTACCTTGAGGCCCTCGCCTGGGCAGGAGATATCGAGCTTGCGATAGCTGCCGTCGAGCTTGGTATTTGTGGGCGTGTAGCTGGCCAGGTACTGCGTGCGGAGCTCCTGCTCGATCTGCCCGAAGGCATCTTCCAGCTTCTTACCGTTATTGCCCACGTTGATCACGCGGCCGCCGGTCTCTTCGGTGAGCTTCTTCATCTGCACGTCACCGGTGTAACCAAAGGGACCGTAACCGTAAAACGGCCGGTCGGCGATGAGGATGACATAAATGATGGCATTGGCCTTCTGTGCGGCTTCAATGGCCTGGGCGGGCTTGGTCACGGAGCCTTCGTCCTCGCCGTCGGTGAGCAGAATGAGGGCCTTGCGGCCGGTCTCGGTGCGGATCTTGTCGTTTGAAACCTGGTTGACGGCGTCATAGAGCAGAGTGCCCTTGGGTGTGCCCTGGGTGGGAACAGGCCCCTGGCCGATGCCGGGGACGCCATAGGCTCCGTTGCCGCCGGCGGTGTTGATCTCGGCCTTGTCCATGGCACGGATAAGCAGGCTGGCGTTGTTGGTGAAATCCTGCTCGAGGTTCACGCCGACGTCGAAAGTTACGAGGAATGCTTCGTCCTTCTGGCGGAGGATCCTGCGCAGGAATTGCCCGCCGGCCTGCTGCTCGAGGGGCAGGACGTTCTGCTGGCTGCCGCTGGTGTCGAGCAGAATGCCGAGGGTGAGGGGCAGGTCGGACTCGGCGGAGAAGTTCTTGATGTTCTGTGGCTGCTTGTCCTCGAGGATATGGCAGTCTTGCTTGGTCAGCGTGGAGACGAGGCCGTTGTGCTTATCGCGGACGGTGAAGTAGAGGCTTACCAGGTTGACGTTGACCTTCAGGGTAGTGGTCGGCACTGCAGTCGAGACTGGCTCGTCGTCAGGGACGGTACTGGTCGGCGGGGCATCCGGCGAAGGAGCCGATTGAGCACGCGATGAGAGCGAGGTGCAGCACGCGAGCAGGATCAGCAGGGCAGCGGCGGCGGGAGGGATACGTGGGCAGCGCATAGGCATCCTGTTAGACGGATTTCCGGAGAGGAAGGTCTGCATCGTGTTCATGATGGCGTGCGGCCCGGTGACGGTCTGAGATTCTGGACTCTGATAGTCTGAGCATACGCCTGAGGAGCCTGAAAGACGCCAGGGAGCGTCTAACTGAGCAAAGGATATTAGTTAGCCCTCAGACGAGTTTGGACCGGGTGCCCAGAAGAAACGCTGGCGTAACCCTTTGCTGCGGCGAAAGTCCTATTGTAAGCATGTCGCGGCGCTTGGAGGAGTTCTGGTGACCCATGGCGGCGTATCTATCGTGCTGACCCTCTTGCTGATCGGGGCGGTGCAGCAGCAACAGCAGCAGTCGCAACCCGCGAGCATTCCAGATGCGCCTCCGCCGGCCGGGCTTACGGATCTGAAGGACCAGGTAACGCCGGGCAGCGGGGCCACGGCGGGATCGACACAAAGCACTCCGCAGGATCAGGCTCCGCAGAACCAGCCTCCGAACCAGGGTTCACAGAACCAGCCGACACAACAGCAGGCCGTGCCACCCCAGCCGGACAATTTTCAGCAGCCGCCACCGGAGACCAAAGGTCCGAGTGAGAAGGGCTATACGATTCCTGTAAGCGTCAACTACATCGATGTGCCGGTCACGGTGCGCGACAAGAAGGGCAACCTGGTGCCGGGCCTGACGTGGCGGCAGTTTCGTGTCTTCGAAGACGGCCAGCGGCAGAGGATCGCTTTCTTCACGGTGGATCCGTACCCGTTGTCGGTGGCCTTTGTGATCGACCAGAGCCTGCCGTCGGATGTGATGTCGAAGGTGAACAACAGCCTCGCCGCACTGCAGGGGGCCTTCTCTCCCTCAGATACGATTGCGGTGTTCACCTATAACACCACTCCGGAGATGATGTCAGAGTTCACCGCTTCGCAGGGGCCGAGGCTGGTTGCGGTGCTGGACAGATCGAAGAAGGCAGGCCGCGACATGGGCGTGCCGATTACGTCCGGACCACTGGCGACGGGGATGATTATCAACGGGAACGTTCCTGATCCGAATGTGGCGGCGCAGCGCGGGGGCGGCGTGCCGTTTATCGTCGCACCGAAGGACACGCATCCGCTGAACGATGCGATTCTGTATGCGGCGAAGGCACTGGCCAAGCAGCCGAAGGGCCGGAGGCGGATCATCTACGTGATCACCGACGGCAAGGAGGCGGGCAGCAAGGCGTCTCTAAAGGAAGTGACACGCTTCCTGTTGACCAACGACATCTCGGTCTACGGAACGCTGGTGGGGGATTCGGCGACGTGGGGTATTGGATACCTCGACAAGCTGCACCTGCCGCTGCTGCCGACCAACAATGTAATGCCCAAGTACGCGCTCGCAACCGGCGGATCGCTGGACGGGGAGCTTTCGGAGAACGGGATCCAGGTGAGCTTTGCCAAGATCACCGAGTCGGTGCGGACGCAGTACACGCTGGGCTACTACAGCCACAATCCGGCGATCAGCGGCAGACACCACACGATCGAGGTACAGGTGACGGTTCCAAGCCTGGATGTGACGGCGAAAGAGGGCTACTATCCCTCAATGGCCTCGATGACGCCGTGACGAGCGGGCGATCCAGATTTTTGATTTGAAGAAATAGAGCCGGAGCAGGGAACTCAGGGATGAGGTCGCGTCTGAGTCCCGGCTCCTATCGAATCCGGCTGGCGACGGATCCCGGTACTACTTGACCTGGGGAGTCGGCTGGTTCGCGTCGGTCTTCGCGGCGGTGTTCTCCTGCTTGGCGGGATCATTGGTGATCCCCTTGATGCCATCCTTGAAGCCCTTGAGACCTTCGCCCAGACCCTTGCCGAGTTCAGGCAGCTTGCGGGGCCCGAAGATCAGCAGGGCAATGACCAGAATGATAAGCAGATGCGTTGGTGTAAACAGGTTGTCGAGCATGACGTCGTCTCCCGGACTCCAGCAGGTCTCAAGAACCCGCGGGAAGGCGAATATCCCCTTCGCTGTTGTCATTGTCGCACAGGGAGCGGGCGGAATGCATGAGCGACGGGCAAAGGAGTTTTTCTGCTATACACAAGGGCGCAAGCGGGGACAGATGACGCGCGGCAATGTATCTTGAAAGATTGCGGGTCTATTGGTTTTTTTTGCGTTTTTGGGGGGGAGGGTGAGAGCTTTTCGAGCGCTGCCTCGCCTGAAGTCCAGTGTCTGTGGAGGTTGTGTCTGTTGAAGGACGTGCGGAAGATTGTCTTGATACTGGCAGCTGCTGTGTTGTTGCTGCCGTGGTTTCCAGAGCAAGCGCAGGCGCAGTACAAGCAGCCGCAGGTGGGTCCCAGCAGACCGCTGGCAGGCGTGCAATATAACAATCGCTGGGAGTTCTACGGCGGAATGGCCTACGCGCACCTCACCGCGGGCCCGCAACTTACCCAGGGATCGAACCTGGGAGGCTTCGACGCGGATGTATCGCGCTTCTTCACTCAGCGCTGGGCGCTCCAGGGAAGCGTTCGCGGTTATTACGGAACAAGCGGCGCCGCGCCCAACCCGTACGGCATCAGGGGACCCTTTGTGAATGAGTACCTGTTTGTGGCCGGCCCGGAGTATCGCGGTCCAAGCAACGAGCACGTCTCGACGACGCTGCATGCCATGTTTGGCGGGGCGTGGGGCAGGTTTGAATCGGCACTTTACGATCAGCATGACAACAAGGTGCCGCCCCAGAGTGTGGGCTTTTACCCCAACCAGGTGGCGTTCAGCGGCGTGCTGGGAGGGACAGTCGACCTGAACCGTTCCCCGAAGCTGGCTTTTCGCATCTCTCCCGACGCCATTTTGACGGATTACAGCAGCTCTTATATTTCCGGCAGCCGGCTCAAGGCGGATTTCGGGATCTCCGTCGGCTTGGTTTACCGCATGGGACGCGGCCAGGTGAAATAGAGCAGAGATCTCGCAACGATCAGTGCGCATCGCGCCGTGTGTAGTTTAGGAAATTGTCTGCTGTCACTTAGTATGTGCCAGGCCGCCGCTCCCTAATGGTCGCGGATGGTCGCGTCGCCTCAGGCGTAGCGGCTGATCCTGCAGCATTTCCTAAACTGCACGGGCAGCATTTCCTAAACTGCACGGGCGGCGCGCATTTTTCTTTCGGCTCGGGTGTGACCGGCGCGAATTTTGCATCTCTGCAATTCAATTCTGGTCTATACTTTGGCGGCAAATCGCGCAGCCTTTCTGCTGACTTTCAAGCCTTTGCGCGATGAGGGCCTTCAATCCTTTGTGCGGTGAGGTGTGAACGATGTCGGAGGATGTGTGCAAGGAAATGGAGCGCGAACTGTGGAATCCGAAGCCGTGGGAGGATGACGGAACCTTTCACATCGGCATCAACATGGCGGGCGCGGTTTCCGCCGGGGCGTACACGGCCGGGGTGCTGGACTTCCTTACCGAAGCCCTCGAGCAGTGGTATGCGGCCAAGACCGCGGAGAATCCAAAGGTCCCGATGCACAGCGTCTGCATCGACGTTTTCTCCGGAGCTTCGGCCGGTGGCATGTGCGCGGCGATTGCATCGGTCATGCTGCAGGGCGACTTCCAGCACATCCGGGACACGAGCGTGCAGGGCACGAACAACCGGTTCTACGAGAGTTGGGTAAACAAGGTGGATATTCAATGGCTGCTCCAGGACGATGACGTAAAGGGGGGCAAGCCGGTCATCTCGCTACTGGACTCGACGGTCATCGACCGGATTGCCGACTACGCTCTGACGCCCAGCCCTGCGACACCGCGGCCTTACGTCTCCGGCTCACTGACGCTTTTTCTGACGCTGACGAATGTGCGCGGCACGCCCTACTCGCTGAATGGCACGGCGCAGGGATCGGCCGAAGAGGACACAGCCTACTACGGCGACAAGCTGCAGTTCGAGATGGTGAAGGGAGGGAACGCAACGCCGCTGTCCCCGTTTGCCAAGCCGCTGCCAGTCGGCACGAGCGGGGGTGCGTGGCTGCTGCTGCAGGAGGCGGCAAAGGCGACGGGCGCTTTCCCGCTGTTTCTGGCTCCGCGGAAGATTGACCGGCTGGCGAAGGACTACATGCTTTCGCCCTGGGAGCCGGTCTCGAAGATCAACCCGCCCTGCGTGCCTCCGCACTGGACGCTCAAGCCAGATGACTCGTTCACGACGCTCAACGTGGATGGGGGTGTGACGGACAATGATCCGTTTCAATTGGCGCACGACTTTCTGGCGGTGCACAATCCGAAGGCGTTTGCGGACCCGCAGACAGGAGAGCTACGGAATCCGCCGGAGTCTGAGAAGGCGAATTGCGCGGTGCTGACAGTGGCTCCGTTTCCGGCCGATGAGATTTACGATCCGAATTACGACTTCAACAAGAACATGAGCGTGCTCGGCATGTTGCCGAACCTGTTTACGGCACTGATCTCGCAGTCGAGGTTCCTTGGAGAGTCGCTGGCGGCGGTCATGAGCGGGCAGGCATACAGCAGGTTTGTGCTGGCGCCATCCGACACCGGTCTGCCGGACACAGAGGCGCTGCAATGCGGTTTGCTGAGCGCGTTCGGAGGCTTCTTCGAGCGCGGATTCCGGGCGCACGATTATCAACTTGGCCGGCGCAATTGCCAGAAGTTCCTCAAAGACCACTTCCGGCTGGCGGTCTCGAACCCGATCATCCAGGCCGGGCTGGGCAAATTCG
Organism: Silvibacterium sp.; assembly: GCA_019234945.1. Classification (GTDB taxonomy): domain Bacteria; phylum Acidobacteriota; class Terriglobia; order Terriglobales; family Acidobacteriaceae; genus Silvibacterium. Next base: position 7,541 of record JAFAKX010000108.1, on the reverse strand, counting down.
ACGACCAGACACGCAACCAGGTGATCAGCAAATTTGCCGGCTCCGATGATGCTCCGAAAGACACCGCGCCCATTATTCCGCTATGCGGAACGGCGGAGGACGAAGTCCCCGAACCGCCGCGCGCGAAGATCGCGGCCGCCCGGCTGGACCAGGTGCTTGATTGGATCGAAAACCGTCTGCGCGCGGTTTCGAAGCCGTTGGTCGATGGCGCGGTCTCTGCTGAGTTGGAGAGAGCCCTGTTGCTCGGCGCGCTTAATCCCCTGATAAAGCTGGCGAAGCCGAAGCTGCGGGATGTGCTGCGGGAGAAGCTAAAAGCAGTGATCGCACCTTGAGGCTCTACCGTATGGTCGCGTCGGCTAAGAATCCGGGGTTCGAGGATACGCCAATTCCGAAAATGCGGTAACGTAAAAAGTTCCACACTTTTCCTGCCGGAAGGATCCCCGCCATGGCCACCTCTGCTCCTGCTGCGCTTCGCAAGACCGCTTTGAATGCCATGCATCGGCGCATGGGCGCGAAGATGGTCGACTTCGGCGGCTGGGACATGCCAGTCGAGTACTCGGGCCTGATCGCCGAGCACATGGCCGTGCGCACGAAAGTCGGACTCTTTGATGTGAGCCACATGGGCGATATTCAGTTGCGCGGTCCGGGCTCGCTCGACGCTGTTCAGCACATCACCATGAACGATGTCTCGAAGCTGCAGGAAGGGCAGGCGCAGTATTCGGCGATGCTGTATCCGCAGGGCACGTTTGTAGATGATGTCATCGTGCACAAGCTGAGCCCGAACGACTACCTGATCGTCATCAACGCGGGCACACGCGAAAAGGATTTCAACTGGGTCCGAACGAATGTCCACCGTTTTGACTGCCACGCAAGCGACTACAGCGACTACTACACGCAGCTCGCGATCCAGGGGCCGAGGGCGGCCGAGACGCTGGCCAAGCTGACGAAGGTGGATCTGAGCACGATCAAGGGCTACTGGTTCAAGTGGGGGACGGTATGCGGCCTTGCGAACACGCTGATCGCGCGCACCGGCTACACGGGCGAAGACGGCTTCGAAATTTACGTCCCGTCGGACGTGGCGACGAGCGAGCGCGTGTGGAATGAGGTGCTCGAGGCAGGCAAGGAATTCGACATTCTGCCATGCGGGCTGGGTGCGCGCAACACACTACGCCTCGAAGCCGGGATGTCGCTCTATGAGCACGAGATTTCCGAGACGATCAATGTGTTCGAGGCGAGGCTCGATCGCTTCCTGAAGCTCGAAAAAGGGCCGTTCATCGGGTCGGAAGCGCTGAAGCAGATTGCGGCAGCGGGCGGTCCGCAGCGCAAGCTGGTCGGGCTGGAGGTGATCGAGCGCGGGATTGCGCGCGATGGGTATCCGGTGCTCGATCTGAGCGGCAAGAAAATCGGCGTGGTGACGAGCGGATCGCCAGCACCGTTCCTGAAGAAGAATATTGCGCTTGCATATGTTCCGAGTGAGCTGGCGGTGAACGACGGCGAGGTCGCAGTTGAGATCCGAGGCTGTGCGGTGAAGGCGCGGATGATACCGACGCCGTTTTATCGCCGGCCGAAGAAGACGGCGTAACAGGGTTCAAAAAGGAGAGAACGGACGAATGGCTTATCCGGAGAAATACAAATATACGCGCGAGCATGAGTGGATCGAGGTTGCGGGCAAGGTGGGCATTGTCGGTATCACCGACTACGCGCAGAACTCGCTTGGCGATATTGTTTTCGTTGATGCGCCGAAGGTGGGCACGAAGGTAGAGAAAGACGCAGTATTCGGCAGCATGGAGTCGGTGAAGGCCGTGTCCGACCTGTATTCACCTGTAACCGGCGCGGTTACAGAAGTGAATGAGGATCTTAAGTCTTCTCCGGAAAAGATCAACAGCGACGCACACGGCGCCTGGATCATCAAAGTAGAGTTGAGCGATCCGTCCGAGGTGGCCTCGCTGCTGTCGGCCGCAGACTACGAGAAGTTCATCGCCGAGGAAACCGCGAAGTAGAAGTAGGAGAAGAATGCGTTATCTGCCTAAATCCGATGCCGAACGCGCGGCGATGCTGCGCGAAATCGGCGTGTCAACGATCGACGATCTCTTCGCCATCATTCCGGAGGAGTACCGGCTCAAGCGCGACCTGAATGTGCCGCGGCAGATGGGCGAGTCGGAGATTATCGAATACTTCAAGGCGGCGGCGGCGAAGAATGCCAACGGCTATGCGAGCTTTCTGGGCGCCGGCGCGTACCGGCATTACAGGCCGGTGATCATCGATTCGCTGGTCCAGCGCGGCGAGTTTCTCACGTCGTACACGCCGTACCAGGCCGAGATCACGCAGGGCACACTGCAGGCGATCTTCGAGTTCCAGACGATGATCTGCGAACTGACCGGCATGGATATTGCCAACGCCTCGATGTACGACGGCTCGACCGGCGCCGCCGAGGCCGTGATGATGGCCGTTCGCGTAACAGGACGGGATAACGTGCTGGTGGCGCGCACGGCGCATCCGGAGTATCGCGAGGTGATGCACACCTACGCGCAGTTCTGGGAACGCGATGGCGGCCATGATGCGAAGGAAGTCGCCTACGGGCAGGACGGACGCGTCGATCTCGCAGCACTCGAGCAAGCCGTAACGGAAGAGACCGCGTGTGTGCTGGTGCAGTCTCCGAATTTCTTTGGCGTCATTGAAGACATTCCGGCGATTGCCGAGATAGCGCACAAGAAGGGCGCGCTGCTGATCGTCTCGATTGCCGAGGCCGTGTCGCTCGGGATTGTGCGGCCTCCGGCGGAGGCAGACATTGTTTCGATGGAAGCGCAGTCGTTCGGAGTGGCGTTGAGCTACGGCGGTCCCTACTGCGGCGTGATCGCGGCGAAGGAGAAATATCTGCGGCAGATGCCGGGCCGGCTCGTCGGCGAGACGAAGGACACCGAAGGGCGGCGCGGATTCGTGCTGACGTTGTCGACACGTGAGCAGCACATCAGGCGCGAGAAGGCAACGTCGAACATCTGTACGAACCAGGCCCTTGTCGCGCTGATGGTGACGATCTTCATGACCGTTTACGGTAAGCAGGGCATCCGCGAGTTGGCGCTGCAGAATCTTGCTAAGGCCAAGTACGCGGCCGACACGCTGGGCGACTCTTCTCGGGTTGGGGGCAAGGTTCTCTTCACCGAGACCCCGCGCTTCCACGAATTTGTGCTGCAGACCGATGAGGATCCGGAGCAGCTGAACGCGCGGCTGATTGAGAAGAAGATCATCGGCGGTCTCGACCTGCGGAAGTGGTATCCGGAGCTGGGGAATGCAACGCTGTGGTGCGCGACAGAGCTGACGACGAAAGAGCAGATCGATGCGGCGGCAACGGTGCTGGCTCAAGCGCCGGTTGCGGCTGCGTCGCGATAGCATTCATTGCACCGCCAAGGCGCCAAGTTCGCAAAGATTGCTTAGTGTTCTTCGCGTCTTAGCGGTTTTTACGATTTTAGGATTGGCATGGCAACGACGAAGGGATTTATCGGCAACACGCGCAAAGTCACCGCGCACCTGACGCAGAACGAGCCTCTGAGTTTTGAGAAGTCCTCGCCTGGCAAAAGGGCATACAAGCTGGCTCCTCTTGATGTGCCCGAGGTGGACGCGGTCTCGCTGCTGGGCGGGGCTGTGCGCAAGGACGATCCAACGCTGCCCGAGTTGAGCGAGATAGAGATCATTCGCCACTTCACGCGGCTCTCGACGTGGAACTACGCGATCGATCTCGGGATGTATCCGCTGGGCAGCTGCACGATGAAGTACAACCCACGGGTGAACGAGTTCGTGTCCCGGCTCGAAGGCATTGCAGAGGCGCATCCGTATCAGCCGGAGTCGCTGTCGCAGGGCTCACTCGAAATCGTCAAGCTGCTGCAGGATTGCCTCATCGAGATCACCGGTATGGACGCGATCACGCTGCAACCGGCTGCGGGCGCGCACGGCGAGTTCACGGGCATCCTGCTGGCGCGCGCGTATCACGAGTCGAAGGGCAATCCGCGCAAGACGGTGATCATTCCCGACTCGGCGCATGGGACAAATCCTGCGACGGCGGCGACGTGCGGCTACCAGGTGGTGAATCTAAAGTCGAACGCCAAGGGCGGGGTCGATGTGGCGGCGCTGGCGCAAATGGTAAACGAGGGCACGGCGGCGATGATGCTGACGAATCCGTCGACCATCGGAGTGTTCGAGAACGAGATCCACAGGATTGCCGATGTGCTGCACGACAAGGGCGCGCTGCTCTACATGGACGGCGCGAACATGAACGCGCTGGTGGGCAAGACGAGGCCGGGCGACTTCGGTGTGGATGTGATGCACCTGAATCTGCACAAGACCTTCTCAACGCCGCATGGCGGGGGCGGTCCCGGGTCGGGTCCGGTAGCGTGCAAGACGACTCTGGAGCCGTTTCTGCCGACTCCGGTGCTGGCGCGCGACGGAGACGGCCTGCTGCACTGGAACTACAACCGTCCGCAGTCGGTCGGGCGCGTGCGCATGCTCTACGGCAATTTCGGAATGTTTGTGCGCGCGCTGGCGTATACGCTGGCGAATGGTCCGGACGGGCTCAGGCAGACGACGGAAGACGCGGTGCTGAATGCGAACTACTTCCGCAAGAAGCTTGAGGACCTGTACGAGCTGCCGTACGATACGCCGTCGATGCACGAAGTGGTCTTCAGCGACAAACGGCAGGCAAAGAATGGCGTAAAGACAGGCGATATCGCCAAGCGGCTGATCGATTACGGATTCCATCCCTACACGACGTCATTTCCGCTGATCGTGCCGGGTGCGCTGATGATCGAGCCGACGGAGAGCGAGTCGCGTGAGGAACTCGATCTATTCGTCGACGCGATGCGGCAGATTGCGCGCGAGGCCGAGGAGAATCCGCAGCTGGTCGCGACGGCCCCGCACTCAACGCGCATCTCGCGGCTCGACGAGACCACGGCGGCCCGCAAGCCGGTGCTGCGTTGGCAGGGTCCTCCTGAGAACGGAGTTGAACTGGATACCGCGGCGAAAGAGTGGTAGGGCAGGATGTCATCACTGCATCAACGCCGCGATGAACTCGAGAAGTATGAATTCATGATGGGTCTGGCGCGCGGCCGCCTGGCTGTGTCGCTCGATATGCTGACCGACGCGCTGATCCTGATCGGTCAGCACGGCGTCTACTGCACATCGCAACGCAATCCTTCGAAGCCAGCACTTGATCTCGAGACCGTGCTCGGCGAGATCAACGGCGCGAAAGAGCTGATCCAGTCGGTGATGGAAGAGCTGCGCCGTGAGAGCGACGCAGCTCGAGAGGCGACGAGCTAGTCAGTCGCCGCGACCGGCACGTAGACGTTCGTGTTCTCCCACTTCAGATGCAGCTCGGTCTTGTTGCCCTGGGTGTTCTCGAAGTCAATCGCGAACTTCTCTACCGCAGAACTCGGGATGACGCCATCCATCATGTCGACGCGACCGAGATCCTGGTCCTGGTTGTAGACGGTTCCCCATTGGCCGGTCTGCTTATTGACGATCAGCTTCCATCCATGCTGCTCGGGGAGCGTGTAGAGGGTGTAGGTTCCGGGCGGAACGACGAGGTTGCCGATGTGCAGGGTCGACTGCGTCTTCAGCGTCGTGGCGGAGTTGGCTCCAGTGCGCCACACCTTGCCGTACGGCACAAGCTCTCCGAAGATTTTGCGGCCTTTCATCGAAGGTGCGCAGTAATCGATGGTGACGGGCTTGCCACTGAGCGTAACGCTTGCCGTTTCAGGCGGGCTGGCAGGATTTGGGCTGTGCGGATTGCACTGCGCGTGTGCGTAGGTGAGGAAAAAAAGAACAACAGCGGCAGAGAGCAGGGACGTTCTACAACAGAAAAATCTGCGGGACATCGAAAGCTCCTTGGTGAGAGTGGACCGAATCCATGAAACCGCGCAGGGACGGAGTCTGTCAAAAGGGCCTATGGCGAAGCGAACAGCTCACGTGGAGGCGGCGACGGACGCGGCGACTGCGGCTCCGGAATCGGACTCGCGTTTCCATAAGAGAATCGCGAGCCATATAACGAAAAGCTGTACGGGCCTCGGCATGATTTCAGGCAGCGAGACGGTGGCTTTGCGCGTCAGAAATCCTTCGGGGCGGATGAAGCCGGCCTCCCGATCGCCTTCGAACAGAATGAAGGCGCGGCTGACGAACGATTGCTTCTTCAGCGTGTAGCTTCTGTCGACGTGGGTGATGCTGAAAGAGCTGAGAAATGCGCTCGGTTTCTGCGCGCTGGCGATTGTCTGTCCATCGCTCTCCAGAAAGAAGTCGCCGCTGAACATGCCTTCGCGGTAAGCGCGAAAATCTGTTCCATCGATTGAGAACGTGCTGCTTTCCGGCAGCGTAGAGGTCTTGATTTCGGCGATCTTGCGATCGTTGTCGAGAACGTCGAACTTCCAGCCGAGCCAGCCCTGCGGGACGAGTTGGATCACGGTTGTGTCCTCCCGGAGAGGATTGTGGCAGAAGGGCTGGGCGAAAGGGAAGGAATGTTCTAGGGAAGTGGTGCGCCCGGAGAGATTCGAACTCCCGACCTAATGCTCCGGAGGCATTCGCTCTATCCAGCTGAGCTACGGGCGCGCTCCTTCAGAATACTACGGATGCTAGCTCTTCGTGGCTGGAGTCTCCGATGCAGGCGCGGGAGTCGCCGGCGAGTCGGCGTTGTCGATGTCCTCGACCGCCTTCCAGGTGCCGTCATCCTGCTTCTTGTACACCGTGACATACTTGCCTTTCTCGATCAGCGTCAATCCGGTCTTGGGTTCGGTGTAGGTCATGGTGTAGATGCCCTGCGTGTAGGCCATGTCGTCGCCCTTGGCGATCACAACGACCGTTGGCGCGAATGTGAGCGAGAGGTGCGGATCCTTAAGCATCGGGCCGATTCCGGATTTTATGGCGTCGCCGCCCTTCATGGCAGGCATGTTGGCGATCAGCAGGACAGCGTCCGGAGAGTAATGGGAAACGATCTTGTCGGGGTCTTTGGCTTTCCAGTCGTTGTTCCAGGCGGCTTCGTTGTCGCGAATCGCCTTTTCGTCGGCAGCCGTGTCCGGGGCATTCTCTTTGCACGCAGTCAGAGAGAGCGAGAGAAGAAGAACGCAGATGGAGATGGGGAACTTCCGCATGAATTACCTCCGTGGGTTTGGAGCGAGTGGTGCGGGGACGGATAAAAGATACGCGGAGGCGGAAGCATTGACAACGATTTAAGAGAGGAGTCCTCAGCGAGCGGGAGTGCGGCCGAGGACCTGGGTAAGGCGGAGCTTAGACGAGTTCGTATCCAGCGAAGAAGTAGCCGATCTCGAACCTTGCGGTGTCTTCGCCGTCAGAGCCGTGAATGGCGTTCTCTTCGATCGAGCTGGCGTACTTCTTGCGGATGGTGCCTTCCTCGGCATTGGCCGGGTTAGTGGCGCCCATCAGCGTGCGCAGGTCGGCGATAGCGTTGTCTTTTTCGAGGACGAGGGGGAAGATGGGTCCCGAGGACATGAAATCGGTGAGCGAGTTGAAGAAGGGCCGCTCCTTGTGGACGTAGTAGAAGCCCT
>JAFAKX010000128.1 GCA_019234945.1 Silvibacterium sp. | reverse complement strand
ATCTCCATTCTTGGAAGCGCTGAGTCCACGGATGAGCCCGGGATCGAGTACCGGAAGCCCTCACACTTTGCCGCATTTCGGCTGGCTTTGACCGCGGTGATGCTTACCCTGGTCGCGTACGTAACCACAGTGGAGTTGATCAGGATGCCGTTCCGGGAGGTCCCGCTACCCATGGCGCCGGCCAGGATGCTCGAGCCTTTCCGCATTGCCAACCAGTACGGGCTGTTCGCGGTGATGACACGGGGCCGGTACGAGATCGAGTTTCAGGGGTCGAACGACGGGCAGACATGGACGGCGTACCTCTTCCGGTATAAGCCCCAGGACCTTAACGAGCCGCCGGGGATCTATGCGCCCTATCAGCCGCGGTTTGACTGGAATCTCTGGTTCGCCTCGCTTGGCGATTGGCAGCAGAATCCCTTTGTGTTTTACACGGAGGCGCGGCTGATGATGAACAGCCGCGATGTCTTGAAGCTGTTCCGGAGCGATCCTTTTGGGGGCAAGCCACCGAAGATGATTCGCGCCGTGCTGTGGCAGTACTGGTTCACCTCCATGAAGGAGAAGCGGGAGACTGGCAACTGGTGGCGACGTCAACTTCTTGGGCTGTATGCGCCGGTCATCAGCCAGCAACCAGGCGGCAAACTTGCCATTGTCGAAGTGCCGCAGGAGTTGCCGCCTCATAATTAGTGATATGAGACAGGCTTCTGTCATCGGATCGGGACCGAACGGCATGGCTGCAGCCATTGTGCTGGCGCAGGCTGGGCTGAAGATCGAGGTGTTCGAGGCAGAAGAACAGTCGGGCGGCGCAGCCCGAACGCTGCCGCTTACGCTGCCAGGCTTTATGCATGACGTCGGGTCTGCGGTGCTTCCGATGGCGGTGGGGTCCCCCTTCTTCACGAGGCTGCCGCTTGCCGAGCATGGACTGAGCTGGATTCACGGCGATGCCCCGGTGGCGCATCCACTCGACGATGGGACGGCGGTGGTGCTCGAGCGCGATCTGGCCGATGCCGAGCGGGCATTCGGGGGGGATGGAAAGGCATGGCGGAGCATTGTGGAGGCGCCCGTGAGGAACTGGACCGCCTTTGCAGCCGAGGTTCTGGGGCCGATGCTGCACCTGCCGCGACATCCATTTCTGCTGGCGCGGTTCGGGATGAATGCGGTGCTCCCGGCGCGTGCGTTCTGCAGGCTGCGCTTCAAGAGCACGCGGGCAAGCGCACTCTTTGCGGGACTTGCCGCCCATTCATTTCTTTCGCTGGATGAGCCGCTGAGTTCGGGTGTCGGCATGGTGCTCGGTGTGGCGGCCCATGCGGTGGGATGGCCGGTTCCACGCGGCGGCGCGCAGGCGATTTCGGATGCGCTGGCCGGGTATTTGAAGGAATCAGGCGGAGCGATTCACGTCGGGCGGCGGATCAGTTCGCTCGACGAATTGCCGCAAGATCTCGTGCTGTGTGACGTAAGCCCCCGACAACTACTGGCGATCGCGGGAGAGCGGCTTTCGCAGCCGTACCGAAGGACGCTGTCGCGGTTTCAGCCAGGACCCGGGGCCTTCAAGATCGACTACGCGTTATCGGAGCCAATTCCGTGGAAGGCGAAAGAGTGCCTCCGGGCGATCACGGTTCACCTCGGCGGCACACTCGAGGAGGTTGCCGAGTCGGAGGGGGCGATGGCCATGGGGCGCCATGCTGAGCGGCCGTTCGTGCTGGTTACGCAGCCGAGCCTGTTCGATTCCGCGCGTGCGCCTGAAGGGAAACACACGGCGTGGGCTTATTGCCATGTGCCGAACAGTTCACGTGTAGACATGACGGAGCGGATCGAAAATCAGATTGAGCGGTTTGCACCGGGCTTCCGCGATTGCGTGCTGGCGAGGCGTGTTTCAACTCCGCTGGATCTCGAGGCGCAGAACGCCAACCTCGTCGGCGGGGACATTAGCGGCGGGGCGATGTCGGTGGGGCAGACGATTTTCCGGCCGAGCATCCGCCAGTATGCGACCTCGTCGCGAGACATATATCTATGCTCGTCATCGACGCCGCCGGGCGGGGGCGTACATGGCATGTGCGGATTCTATGCGGCGCACGTGGCGCTGCGGCGCTGGCGGCGGTAAACAAAATCGCCGCGGAGATAGATCTTGCGCGGCGACGCTTTAAGTGAGGCTACTAATTAGTAGCGATAATTCTCGGCCTTGTAGGGGCCTTCCTGCGGAACTCCGAGGTATTCGGCCTGTTTTGGAGTAAGCTGGGTGAGCTTTACGCCGATCTTCTCGAGGTGCAGGCGGGCGACCTCTTCGTCGAGCTTCTTGGGAAGCGTGTAGACGTCGATTTTGTAGGTGTCCTTATTAGCCCAGAGATCGATCTGAGCCAGCGTCTGGTTGGAGAAGCTGTTGCTCATCACGAAGCTGGGGTGTCCTGTGGCGCAGCCAAGGTTGACGAGGCGGCCCTCGGCAAGAACGAAGATCGAGCGGCTCTCTTTTCCGTTAGAGGCCGGGAAGGTGTACTTATCTACCTGCGGCTTGATGTTGGTCTTCACGACACCGGGAGCGGCGTTGAGCCGGTCCATCTGAATTTCGTTGTCGAAATGGCCGATGTTGCAGACGATCGCCTGGTCCTTCATGGCCTTCATGTGCTCGAGCGTGATGATGTCCACGTTGCCGGTGCAAGTGACATAGATATCGCCGCGGCCGAGGGTGTCTTCGATGGTGGTAACTTCGAAACCTTCCATCGCGGCCTGAAGGGCGTTGATGGGATCGATCTCGGTCACGATGACGCGCGCGCCCACTCCGCGCAGCGAGTGCGACGAGCCCTTGCCCACGTCTCCGTAGCCGCAGATGACGGCAACTTTACCGGCGACCATCACATCGGTGGCGCGCTTGATTCCGTCGGCGAGAGACTCCCGGCACCCATAGAGATTGTCGAACTTGGACTTGGTGACCGAGTCGTTGACGTTGATGGCGGGCACGAGAAGCTTGCCCTGCTCCTTCATCTTGTAGAGCCGGTGCACGCCGGTTGTCGTCTCTTCGGAGACGCCGCGCCACTCTTTCGCGACTTTGTGCCAATGCTGCGGGTCTTCGGCGTGGACGCGCTTCAACAGGTCCTTGATGACCTGCTCTTCGTGATTCGACGAAGGCGCGTTGACCCAATGGTCGCCTTCTTCAAGCTCGTAGCCCTTGTGGATGAGGAGCGTGACGTCTCCGCCATCGTCGACGACAAGCTGCGGGCCTTTGCCGCCCTTGTGGCTGAGCGCCTGGAAGGTGCAATCCCAGTACTCTTCGAGCGTCTCGCCCTTCCACGCAAAAACGGGGATGCCGGCGGCAGCGATTGCGGCGGCGGCGTGGTCCTGGGTGGAGAAGATGTTGCAGCTCGCCCAGCGCACATCGGCACCGAGGTCAACCAGCGTCTCGATAAGCACCGCGGTCTGGATGGTCATGTGCAGCGATCCGGTGACGCGCACGCCAGCCAGCGGCTTCTGCGCAGCATACTTGCGGCGGATGGACATGAGGCCGGGCATCTCGTGCTCGGCGATGGAGATTTCCTTACCGCCCCAGTCGGCGAGCGACAGGTCAGCCACTTTGTAGTCGGCGGCGGCGCGTTCGATGGTTGCTGTTGCCATGACTCAAATCCTTATATCGTGAAATCAAGATACCTTGATATATTAACTCAATCAGCGATGGCGTCAATTGTGAAAATCCTGCGGGTGGTGGCTGACCCCAACCGGCTGCGCATCCTGCTGCTGCTCGAGCGCGAAGAATTGTCTGTCGCCGAGTTGCAGGAGATCCTTGCCATGGGCCAGAGCACGATTTCGACGCACCTTTCACAATTGAAGCAGGCAGGGCTGGTTGAGGACCGGCGGACTGGGAAAAGCAGCCTATATAAGTTGACGAGTGAGAATGGCGCGGGCGTTCTTGGTGAGTTGCTGACCCAGGCACGAGGGGAACTTGACGAGGCAAAGCGCGATCAGGCCGCGGTAAAACGCGTGCTGCGCAAGCGGCAGGACAAGATGCGGGCTTTCTTCGACGATGTGGCAGGGCGATTCGGGCGCAATTATGTTCCGGGCAAATCGTGGAAGAGCGTGGCCGAGGCTCTGCTGAAGCTGATGCCGCCTATGGTGATTGCCGATCTCGGCGCCGGCGAGGGCGCGTTCTCCCTGCTGCTGGCGCAACGCGCGAAGAAGGTGATCGCAGTCGATTCATCGGCGAGGATGGTCGAAGTGGGCCGGCAGCAGGCAAAGGGCCAGGGCGTGAAGAACCTGGAGTACCGACTCGGCGATATGGAGGAAGTCCCGATCGATGACGC
>JAFAKX010000119.1 GCA_019234945.1 Silvibacterium sp. | reverse complement strand
TTCCTGGCGCTGGGCGCGCCGGTGAGCCAGGCCCAGCGGGACATGTCAGCGCTGAAGCCTCCCATGGGGTCGCACGTGGCGCTGATCGAGTTTGCGGACCTGGAATGTCCGATGTGCGCGCGGCAGAATCCGACGCTCAAGGATGCGGCGGAGAAGTATCATGTACCGCTGGTGCGGCATGATTTTCCGCTGCAGATGCACGTCTGGAGCTTCCAGGCGGCGGTTAACGGACGCTGGTTCGATACGCAGAAAAAGGGGCTGGGCAATGACTACCGGGACGCGGTGTTCGCGAACCAAGTGAGCATCGAGACCAAGGACGACCTGCAGGCGTTTACCCAAAAATTCGCGCAGCAGCACGGGATACAACTGCCGTTCGTGATGGATCCGCAGGGAAAGCTCGCTGCTGACGTGAAGGCCGATTACGCGCTGGGCGAGCGGCTGGGCGTGCACCAGACGCCGACGGTTTGGGTGGTTACGGACAGGACCGGAGGCGCGCCTCCTTACGTTGAAGTGACCGACTACAACAAGCTGTACACGATGCTTGACCAGGCGACGGCTCAGACGGCACAAGCACACGCGAAGAAGTAGACTGCTTTTCCTTGAGGAGCTTCGCTCATGAAGATTGAGGCGATGGATGAGGGTTGAAACGATTCAGGAGGCCCTTCGCGCGCTCGGACTCGATGCGTGGCTTTTCTACGATCATCATCACCGCGATCCTATTGCGTACTCGATTCTGGGGTTGCCGGCGAATGCGCATGTGACGCGACGGTGGTACTACGCGATTCCTGCAGCGGGTGAGCCGCGCAAGCTGGTGCACCGCATCGAGTCGGGACGGCTGGATTCGCTGCCCGGGTCGAAGGGCGTCTACTCGTCATGGCAGGAGCTGGAGACCGGGCTCGACGCCATGCTGGCTCCATACGAAAAAATTGCGATGCAGTACTCGCCGCGCAACGCGATCATGTATGTCTCGATGGTCGATGCGGGGACGATGGATGTCCTGCGGGAGATGGGGAAGACCGTCGTCACCTCGGCAGACCTTGTGAGCTGGTTCGAGGCTGTGCTGAGCGCGGAGCAGGTCACTAGTCACTACGAGGCGCAGAAGGCGATCGACGAGATTCTGGCCGAGGGCTTTCGCGACATTGGACGGAGGCTTCGGCCGGCGAGCAGCACCCCGGGCCGGGTTACCGAATTTGATATGGTTGGCTGGCTGCAGGAGGCGATGCGCCGCGCGGACCTGATATGGGAAAACGGGCCCAATGTGTCGGTGAATGAGAACAGCGCCGACTCGCACTATGAGCCGACGGAATCAGGCGCGAAGGAGATCAAGAACGGAGACTTCGTGCTGATCGATATCTGGGGGCGCAGGAACCGGCCAGGAACCTGTTATTACGACATAACGTGGACCGGGGTGGTCGGGCGTGAGCCGTCAGACAAGGAGCAGCGGGTCTTCGAGGTGGTACGGAACGCGAGAGACGCCGCGGTTAAGGCCGTGAAGGACGCATTCTATCGCCGCGAGCCGATCGGGGGCTGGCAGGCGGACGACGCAGCCAGGTCGGTGATCCAGGAGGCGGGTTTCGGCAAGTACTTTACGCATCGGACGGGGCACAACATCAGCAATACACTGCATGGCAACGGAGCAAACCTCGACAATCTTGAGACGCATGACGAGCGGCTGCTTCTGCCAAACACCTGCTTTTCGGTCGAACCGGGGGTTTATCTCGACGAGTTTGGGATTCGCAGCGAGCTGAACATGATTACGTCGGCGGAGCGGGCCGTCGTCTCGGGAAGGGTGCAACAGGAGCTGGTGAGAATCTAGCTGCTAGCCTCTAGCTTTTACCTCCTAGCTCCGTATTGGTCGACGGAGGTTTTTGCCAAAGTGGGCACAAGCGCCTGTTCAACAAGCGAAGAGCTAATGGCTGGAAGCTAAAGGCTGGCAGCTGCTTTTAAGCTGCTACACTCAAAAGAGATGGCTTCCAAGGTTCAGGTGCCGGCAAAGGCACAGACAACTTCGCAGGGCTTTGCTTATTCGGCTTTGATTCTGGGCTGGCTGGTGCCGGGCGCGGGTCATCTGCTGACCGGTCGCTGGGTGCGCTCGCTGCTGCTGTTCGTGTCGATTACCACGATGTTCTGGCTGGGGTTGGCGATGCAGGGCAAGCTGTATGCACCGAATACTGGTGATGTGCTCGAAATGCTGGGTTTCGCGGGCGACGTCGGCAACGGACTTCTCTATGCGATCGGACGCATTTTCGACCTGGGGCATGGCGCCGTACAGATCGCGACAGCTGATTATGGAACGAAATTTGTCGTGGTCGCAGGGCTGCTGAATTTCATCTCCGCCGTGGACGCGCACAACCTGCGCATCGGCAGGAAGGCTTAGCGCTATGGCCCTGATGTTTGCGCCATCCCATTTCACGGCTGTTCTGTTGTTCGCGACCTTTGCATCGGTCGTATTCGGGGTCACCCAGCGCTCGACTCCGAAGGCGATGGTTCGCTACGGACTTTATTGCTGGTCGATGTTCGTCGGTGTGGTGATCGTCGCCAGCTGGGTGATGTGGCTGATCAGAAGATAGGGCTTAGGGAATCGGTGTTCGCTACTCCCTACTAAACCCCTGCCCCTTGCCTTTCCGCCTTTCCGCCTTTCCCACAACATGGCATCGAAGGTATGCCGTACCTCGAATCCCGCGTGGCGGTAGAGGGCGACCGCGTTTTCGTTGGCTTCGGTCACGGTCAGGGTAAGGGCACGGAATCCTCTGCTGCGCAGGTAAGCGGCGCAGGTTTCGATGAGGATGCGGCCCAGGCCGCGGCCTCGCTCCCGGTTTACCACGCATAGCTGCGTGACGTGCGCGATGTCCTCCCGTACGCGCGAGCAGAGCAGGATGGCGACGATTTCATTACTCCCGGTGCGAACGAGCACGCGTGACGCGGGGTTGTCGAAGAGTCCGCAGCCCGGGAAGCGCACGATATTGTGCAGGAAACGGAGCGAGCCGGCGACGGTGCGGTACTGGTCGTTGATGTGGCTGTCCAGGTGTCCCTGGTAGGCGCCGGAGATGAGATGAGCCGCGCTGCTGAAATCATCCTCATGCCAATGGCGCATGGAGATGCCGGCGGGCAAAGGGGTTTCAACCGCAAGGGGTGATGTCATCAGATCGAGCCGCATGAAGAGCCGGCGATAAATCTCAAAGCCCCCGGCGCGGAAAGCATGCGCGTGCTGGCCGTGCGGATGGAGCAGGAGCTGTGACTCGATGCGGTCGACGCCGGGAGAGTTCTCTAGCAGCTCGATCAGGCTTTCAAGCAGGCGCAGCTCAATGTCGGTGGCGGTGGCCTCGGAGTTCTGCGGGTCGATGGCAAATACGTCTCCGATGACCGCCTTGTGCTCTTCGTAGACGCAGAAGAGGTATCCGGCAACACGGCCATTTTCGATGGCCACGTATCCGGGGAGCACGCGCGAGTCAAGATACTGCAGCAGCAGGTCGGCGGAGGCGCGATAGTCCCACTCGAGGCGTTCGCTCCAGAGGCGCGACTCTGCATCCAGCAGTGGGCGAAGGCTGGCCGCGGAGAAATGCCGCAGATCGAGAATCTCGACTTGGAGCGCCGGTGTCATTCCAATTTCCTGAAGAATAGACGCAGAGCGAGAAACCGCAGCCGGTCATCGTGATCGCCGGATCGACGTGCTCTCTGGGGCTATTCCGTTGTCCACAATTACTGGCGCGCGTTAACCAAATACACGACCAGGTTTTGAGCAGGATACGTGAAAAGCGGCTCGTATGTCCTGCCCGCGAGTAATGGACGCAACTGGTCGATAAATGAGTCGCGGACGACGAGCAGGTGCTGCTGAGTCGGGACGCCGTCCTGGTCGTAGTCGATTACGCGCTGATTGCGATAGAAGGACAGGCCATATTCCACATCCCGGCGGACTCGAAACACCGCAACGGTGCCGCCACCGGGTGGGGTGATCCGGTCGAGGATTCCGGCAAGCGGGCGAGCCGAGAAGGTGATGTCGACCAGGGCGATGTTGCGCTTGGTATTGGCCAGTGCGTGAATGCCGAAGAATGGGCCGATTCCGAAAAGGAAGAGCAGCATGATGACCATGGGAGTCATGGTGGCGATGCGCAGGCGCTTGAGTCCGAAGCGGTAGACGGTAATGAGGATGAAGACGGCGGCGGCAAAGCCGGTCATGCCTCCGGCAAACATGGCATTCAGCGGCGGCAGCGTCTCGGGGTGTTGCAGATTCAGTGGCAGGAGAACGATGAAGCCGGTGAGCAATCCGGTGAGGACTGCGTGGCTGATGAGCAGCCAGGATTTGAGTCCGCGCTCGCGCATGCGGTTAAGGTAGTCACCGGTGAGGATGGTGAGCGGAGGGATGGAAGGGAGGATGTATCCGGCGAGTTTTGATTCGGAAAAGGAAAAAAAGATGATGGGGATGAGCGCCCAGATAACGAGAAATTCGGGGAAGGCGTCTCCGGCGCGGAAGGTCCCCATGTAGTGGTATTTGGATCGGCGCGCCCGCCACTCGGCGACCGATCCGCGAACGGCATCAACGAAAGCGGCGATAGCCAGGATGGCCCAGGGCGTGAGGGCCAGCAGGACAGCGGGAATGTAGAACCAGAAGGCCTGTTCGTGATGGAACCGTGTCGTAGCAAACCGTTCGATGTTGTGCTGCAGGAAGAAAATCTTCAGGAAGTTGGGATTGCGCTTCTGTACCGCGATGAACCAGGGCAGCACCATGGCCAGATAGAGGATCACTCCCGGCCACCAGATCGTTCGCCGCAGGATGGACCACTCCTTGCGTAGTCCGGCGAAGGTTATGAGGATCAGGATGGCCAGGAATGGCGCGACCGGGCCCTTAGCGAGGGTTGCGGCTCCGACGAAGAAATAGAGGTCGAAGAGCCAGAACTTGCTGTCGGTCTCATACCAGGCGTACCAGCCGAGCATGCCGATGCAAAAAGGAGCCGCGAGCTGCATGTCGGTCGAAGCGCCGCGTGCGAAGCTAAGGATGCCGGCGCAGGAAGCGGTAATGAGCGCTGCGTCGAGCTGGCCGCCACGGCGGAAGCGGCGGATGTGCAGGTAAATGAGTGTGACGAGAATGAAGGCGAAGCTGGCTGAGGGCAGACGTGCCGACCAGTCGTGGATTCCGAACTCGCGAAAGGAGAACATGGCGCGCCAGTAGTAGAGCGCGGGCTTCTCGAGCCAGGGTTTTCCCCAGAGAGTGGGTGTGATGAAGTCGTGCCGCTGAAGCATCTCGCGGGCGACCTGCGCGTAACGGGGTTCGTCGGCGCCGACGAGGCCGATGCCGGCTCCTCCGAAGATGGGAACCAGCCCGTAAAAGAGAAAGAATGCCGTAAGAATGAACAGCGTCGCCGCTTCAAGCACGGTTTCGAGGGCAGGGAAACGCGCAAGCAGGCTTGCAGGACTATGGGACAACGTTTTTAATCTGGACGGAATAACCACAGTCTATCAGGGAGTTCCGGCTAAAAGGCTACCAGATTGGGTAGGTGCGATGCGGGTTAGAGGGGCGTTGCCGGGAATTGACACACGTTGAACCGGAGTTACACGAGCTCATGCATGGGGCTTTGCAGGCATCCGCGAAGCTGCTCGAGGATGAAATCGGCGGCACGCGGCAGAGGCCCGTCGAGGGTACAGCCGCTAGCGTGATCGTGTCCGCCGCCGCCGAAACGTTCAGCGACGCGCGCCACATTCAGCTCCCCTTTGCTGCGCAGCGACAGGCGCACCCGCCGGTTCGGGAGTTCGCGCAGGAATACGGCAACATCGACGCCGGCAATGGCGATGGCGTAGTTCACCAGGCCCTCGCAATCTTCCTCCGCAGCGTGGGTGCGCAGCATGTCCTCGTGCGTGACCCACATCCATGCAAGGCGTCCGTCGCGCTTTAAGTTGGAAAGCGCAGCGCCAAGCAAAAGCATCTTCGAGGTGGGATTGGAGAAGTACGTGTGCTGCGCGATGATAGTCGGGTCGGCTCCTTGGCGGACGAGATTGGCCGCCAGCTCGAATGTGTGCGCGTCGGTGCCCGCGTAACAGAAGGAGCCGGTGTCGGTGAGCACCGCGGTGTAGAGGCAGGTGGCCATTTCCGCCGTAATCTCTGCGCCAGTCACGTTCGCGAGCTTGTAAATCATTTCTGCGACGGCGCAGGAATCAGTGTCGATCCAGTTCACGTCGCCAAAGGCGCGTCCGCTGACGTGGTGATCGATGTTAATGATGAAACTGCCGTCGATGCCGTGGAGACGGGAGCGCTCGATTCCGTCACATTCGAGTAGGATGACAGCGTCGTAGTTGCCCTCGACGTGCGAGACGTGGCGAATCCGGCGGGCGCAGGGCAGGCCCTGGTAGATGAGCGGCACGGGATCGGCGGAGACCATATCGGGGTGCTTGCCGAGCTGGTCGAGGATCATGCCGCAGGCGAGAACGGAGCCGACAGCATCGCCGTCCGGGCGCGCGTGAGCGGAAACGAGGAAGCGCTGTCCGCAGTCAATCGCGTGAGATACGGCTTGTATGTCGTGGAGTTGGTGCATAGAGATGGTGGCTGGCCGCGTCTACGTCTTATCCTGACTGCCAGGAGGCTTGCCCTGACTGCCTGAACCCTCCTTCTGCCGGTTGCGCTTGCGGCCCAGCAATTCTTCGATGCGCGCCTTCATTTTTTCGGAGCGGTCGATGTGAAACGTCAGGTCAGGGACATGCCGTGTGCCCATCCGCTCGTGCAGCTCATGGCGAATGTATCCGCGGGCCGCCATCAGACCTTCAATGGTGTTCTTTTCTTCTTCGGGGCCGCCGTCGACGGCGACATAGATAAGCCCGGACTTGCCTCCGGGATTGAGAACGACTTGTGTGACGTAGGCGAAGCTGATGCGCGGATCGGAGAGTTCCCCCTCGATCATTGCGCCGATTTCTTCACGCAGAGCTTCTGCGACCCTGTCCCGATGATATTGACGAGCCCTTGATTCCGGCATCTTTCTTCCTGCGAGTAAACTTTTGAGGATATCAGAAAGCGGCCGAAAAGCGAGGCCTTACGGTATTTTTCGGAATTTTTGTCCTCGTCGGGAAGCGTGCCATGTTGCCACTTGCTGCTGCTCGCGCCAACCTTGGAGTTGTTGCTTCGGGACACCCATTCCGAAAAATGCGTCATCCATCCAGAAATTCCCACCAGATATCGACGGCGTTAGCGCCCAGATCGTTAGCGATGCGATGGACGGCGTCTTCGACCTGGCGCATCAGGCCCGAAAGGTAGTCGCGCGAGGCTGAGATAGCTGCTACGCCGAGGGTTGCCGACTGCCAGGTGACTGCCTCGTCCATTTCGGCCACGGAGATATTGAAACCGTGGCTGAGCTTTTCCTTGAGGCTGCGGACGACCTGGCGGCGGTCTTTCAGCGACTGCGCGTGCTCGATGCGCAGCTCTATGGTCATCGCGGCGACGGGCATGGGGATTATCGTAAAGCTTATCTTTGAATCTGCACGCCGGGACCAAGGACGAGGATGAAAATGAAGGCGAGTGCGGCGGAAACGATCATCCACGGATAGCTGCGTGTGACGGGCTGCGAGTTGGGGCCGGGTGCAGTCGCTTTCGGGATGTAGTAGATGAGGAAAAGCAGGGCACAGTTGGCGCCAGCAGTTGCCGGAAGAGCCGACTCGAACACGAGCGGCAGGTCGAGCGGGTTGCGCAGGCCGGCGATGAGCTCGATCGCGATGGCGGCGAAGTAAGGTGTCCACGTGAGCCTGCGGAAACGCTCGCGGTTACTTAGAGGGACTCCTAGAAAGCGCACCAGGCTTGTGCCAACCACGAGCATTGCCGCATAGTAGGCCGCGACTCCGACGGCGATGAGAAGCACGCGCCACAGCCAGTAGGGATGAAGTCCGGCGATGACCTGCGCCCAGTCTCCGAAGTTGGTTAAGCCCGAAAAAAAGAAGTATCCGGTGCCGGTGAACAGGTTGAAGGCGCAGGCGATCAGCAGGAAGAAACGAGTCTGGACCGAGGAGTTGCGGGCGGCGCGCAGGGCAAGCCAGAAGAGAAAACCAGCGACCAGGTTGACGATAGTGCCGCCGGCGGCGACGAGCTTGCTGTCGGAGGCGCTCGAACCATGCAACGGTCGAGAGGGTCCCGGAGGTTGTTCCGGTGAGCAAGGCAACTACTCCGTGGCCTAGGCCTTCGTGCAGCATGGTGGAGAGCATCAGGGCGACGATGCTGATCGCGATGATCGTCAGTGTGTCGTCCTTCGAGGCGGCCGTGGAATTTCGCATGCCGAATCCATCGTCGGCGACGGCGCACGCAGGGGCAAGTGAGGAATGTCATACGAGGGGCATGACAATAGCGATTACGAGCGTCAGATTGGTCAAACCTTATTGTGGCAGCTCTAGCTCGCGAATGACATAATCCGCTGGGGCGCGATATTGGGTGATGTCAGGCTCTCCACGAACTATGTCTATCAATTCATTTTTTGTGGTTCCGCTCCGCGGATCGTCGTTGGTTTCGAGAACAACGATCTTCAATTCCGGGGAGAACCAGCGTTCGTGGACGACAACGATTGGTTTGCTATTGTTCTCCGTTGTCACCGTGTAGCTACTCCGGATGCCCTCAACGACAACACCGCTGATGGTTTTCGCGTCGAGTCTTTCGACTTTAGCGTCTAAGGCGGCGTCGTCGCAGTGGCACTCTACTTCGGAGCCCTCTTCTTTTGACACCTTCTGAGGGAAGTGAACCACCTTTACAAACTTCGTAGTTGTATCCCAGCTCGTTGCAGTGTTCGCAACTGGATCGTCGATCCGATAAAGCATTTCACTCTTCAGCACGTTTTTGTTGCCATCGAAGTAGGTCCATTGTCTCTCGCCGGCACTGTAGGTCCGGCCCTGCGAGTCTCGCGCCTCGCTCCCGCCCGATTCGGAGTGATCCCTTGTGCCGTCCGCGCGTATGGACCGACTCAAAATGGCGTTTTGCGGAGTACGACGCATTTAGAATTGGTCCCGGTGAATTGCCCGAAACGACTCCCACTGCGTTTGTCGCTCCCATCTGCGCAAACATGGGTAGCCGACAAATGCAGCCAACTATACCGAGGAGAACGACAATGCGACTCTTTTGCATGGCAATCTATCTTGCAAAGTTCTACACCGACAAGGATAGACTGCTGGTAGCGAAACGGAGTCGTCTAGACGGTAAAAAGTCGGACGGGACAGTCAGATTTGAGTGGAAGCTTCAGGGTTTACGCCACGGGCATGGAATGCGGGCGACGGGCCATTGTGACCTTGGCAGAGGTGGCTCGATCTTCCAGCCCTTGAGTTCGTAGGCGATCCTGTTCAATTGCGTCCAGCCGCTCGTAGGCGGGCCGACTCTGCCAGTAGCAGTACTCGACGGGCCTCATCTCGTCGAAGCTGGTGTATTTGCGGATGGTTTTGTCCATAGGCATGGTGCTTCCTTCAGTTGCCTTGCTGGCCCTGATCCTCGATTCCCAACCGAAGGGCGGGCCAGAAAAGCCGAATTTTGGTGGCGCCGAAGGCGCGTGTGCCTGGACGGCCAGTTCTAGCTTGCGGTCAGCTCTGCGGCCACGCGCTCTGTCACGAACGCTTCCATATGGTCGCCGATCTGGACGTCGTTGAAGTTTGACAGGCCCACGCCACACTCCATGCCGCTGGTGACCTCGCGGGCGTCATCCTTGAAGCGCTTGAGCGAGGAGAGCTTGCCTTTGTAGATCTGCTCGCCATCGCGCGAGAGCCGCACTTCCGCATCGCGGCGCAGCACGCCATCGGTGACACGGCAGCCTGCGATGGTGCCCACCTTCGGAATGCGGAAGACATTGAGCACTTCGGCGCGTCCGAGGTAGACCTCCTTGAAGACCGGCTCGAGGAGGCCCAGCATGGCCTTGCGGATCTCGTCCTGCAGCTCGTAGATGATGGAGTGCAGGCGTATCTCGACCCCTTCCTGCTCGGCAAGCTCGGCTGTCTTGCGCTCGGGCCGGACGTTGAAGCCGATGATGATGGCGTTCGACGCTGAGGCCAGCAGCACGTCGCTCTCGGTGATGGCGCCGGCTCCGGAGTGGATAACCTTGATGCGCACCTTTTCGGTGGACATCTTCTGGAGCGAATCGGCCAGCACCTGCACGGAACCCTGCACGTCACCCTTGAGGATGATGGGCAGGTCTTTAACGCCAACCTGCTTGATCTGTTCGGCGAGGCCTTCGAGCGAGACGCGCGAGCTCTTCGCAAGCTGCGCTTCGCGCTCCTTCATCTTGCGGTACTGCGCGATGCTCTTGGCTTTGTCGCGGTCGGAGACGACGAGGAAGGTGTCACCGGCGTCGGGAATGCTCTCGAGACCGAGGATTTCGACGGGCGTGGACGGGCCGGCGTCTTCGACGGGGCGTCCGCGATCGTCAAACATGGCGCGGATCTTGCCGAAGGTGTTGCCGACGATGAAGCTCTCCTGGTTGCGCAGCGTGCCGTTCTGCACGAGCACCGAAGCGACGGCGCCGCGTCCGCGGTCGAGCTTGGCTTCGATGACGGTGCCGACGGCGGAGCGTCCAGGCGTGGCCTTCAGGTCCTGAATGTCGGCGACGAGACAGATCATCTCGAGCAGGAGGTCGAGGTTTTGCCTCTTTTTTGCCGAAACATCCACGAAAACCGTGGACCCGCCCCAGGCTTCAGGGACGAGGCCTCGGTCGCCGAGCTGCTGTTTGACTCGATCGGGCTGGGCGTCGGGCTTGTCGATCTTGTTGACGGCCACGATGATCGGCACATTGGCAGCTTTGGCATGGTCAATGGCTTCGAGGGTCTGAGGCATGACGCCGTCGTCGGCTGCAACCACGACCACGACGATGTCCGTGACCTTGGCTCCGCGGGCACGCATGCGGGTAAAGGCTTCGTGACCCGGCGTGTCGAGAAAGACGATTTCGCGGCCGAAGGCGGGCGACTCGGGCTTCGTAATGCGGACCTTGTAGGCGCCGATGTGCTGCGTGATGCCTCCGGCTTCGCCGCCGGCGACGTCGGTTTCGCGGATGGCGTCGAGCAGCGAGGTCTTGCCGTGGTCGACGTGGCCCATGACGGTGACCACGGGGGGCCGGGCAACTTCCAGTTCGTCCGGGTTCTCCTGCGAGAGCATGCTCTCGATGGCTTCGTTAGCCATCTGGTCCTCAAAGCTGATGACCTGCGTGTCGGCCCCGAACTGACGGGCGACGTCCTTGACCAGCTCAGCGTCGAGCGACTGGTTCACGGTGACGAAGACGCCGCGGAGGAGCAGGGTCGCGATGAGGTCCTTGCCGCGGATACCTAGCTTTTCGGCCAGATCCTTTACGCTGATGCCCTCGGTCACGGTAATGGTGCGCGTGATCGGCATCGGCTCCTGGGGAATCTGGGCTCCGCCAAAACGCGACGGCGGAGCGAAGCCCTTCATCGGGCCTTCCTTGGTCTTCTGGTATGTCTGGCGGCCACGGCGCGCACCGTGACCGGGACGCTGCGGGCGCGGCGCTTCGCCGGGAGGCGGAACAAGGCCGGGAGCTCCGGGGCCTCCGGGACGCTGTCCAAAGCCGGGACGTGGACCCATGCCAGGCCGCTGGCCGAATCCGGGACGCGGCCCCTGAGGTGCGCCGGTCGGCGAGCTACGCGTTGGATGCATGGGACGACGCGCGCCGGGACCTCCGGGTGCTCCGGCAGGTCGGGAAGCAGGGCCTCCGGCGGGGCGGCGATCGAAGATGGGGCGTCCGCGCTGGATACCACCTGTGCTTTGCGGCGCTGCAGGCGCCGACGCAACAGGCACCACCGGCGCGGTATAGACGGGCCGGGGGCCAGTCTGCGGCATGATGACACGGCGCGGCGCGGGGGCAGGGGCTGCCGGAGGAGCGACAGCAACCGGCGCCGCGGCTTGCAATTCGGCGGGCGCGGCTGGCGGAGGTTGCTGTGGCGTTACGGGAACTGGAGGAGGCGGCGCTGCAGCAATGACCGGCGGAGGCGCGGCACCCACTGGTGGGCGCACGGCTGCCTGAGGAGGCGGCGCTACGGCCACGGCTTCGTGTGGAGGCACGGGCGGCGCAGCGACGTGAGCGCTGGCGGCGGCAGTGACCGGCGGCTTTCCTACGACGGGACCTGCGGGCGGCTTTGCCGCGATCGCCGGAGGCGGCGGTGGAGGCGCAACAATGGGCGCAGCGGGCCTAGGCTGCGGAACGATCCGGCGCGGCGCAGGACGTTGGGCTTCAACGGGAGGTGCTGGAGGCGCGGGGCGCTCAACCGCAGGTGTGGGTGCGGGGCCAGCCGCTGCCACCGGAGCGGCGGGCCGGACTGTGGCTACAGGCGCGGCGGGGCGGACTCCGACAGACGGAGCGGTCGCCACAGGAGCTGGAGCAGCGGGAGCGGGCCGCGGCGGAGGCGCGGCGGCTTCTTCCTTTTTCTGCTGAATTGCTTTGAGCACGTCTCCGGGCTTCGAGACATGCGACAGGTCGATCTTCGGCCTTGGAGCCGCATCGGCGCGGGCGCCTGCGGGTATGCCGGCCTTGATTCGCTGGAAGTGAGTACGCACACGCTCGGCTTCATCAAGCTCCAGAGAACTGGAGTGCGTCTTCTTCTCTGTAACGCCGACGTGGTCGAGAACATCCAGAATTGCCTTGCTCTTAACTTCCAGCTCGCGCGCTAAATCGTTGATTCGAACTTTACTCATCCGCCCCTTTATCTGCTCCCACCGGCCTTAGCTATACATAACAACCTCGTGGCAGTGGATTGGTGAAACTGTTTCTATTATGGCCCGAATCGGCGCGAATTGCGCTATCGATCCGAAGTCGAAGTGTGTGCAGGCGCGCATAATTACGCGCCACCCTCCTGATCTCCTTCTTCGCGGAACTCGCCCGGCTCGGCTATATCTGCGTCGAGCACCGCATGCTCGCGGAGCTTCCTGCTGGTGTCCTCGCCTCCCGGAGCGACCGCTTTCGCGCCTTCGGTGTCGAGGTCGCGGCCAACTTCGGTGATTTCGGCAAGCTGCTCCTCGGCTACGTTGTCGTTGACGACGCCGGTGCCCTCCTCGGCTACGGGTTCCTCGCCCTCCTGGGTCAGGTCGAGGCGCAGAGCGTCCTCTTCCTCAGCCAGGCTGGCCTCTTCAGCATCGCGAGCCCTCCGGAGTTCGGCCTCGTCGTCCCTGGTCTCCGTAGAAGCGGCATCAGAGGCGGCTTCTACCGGAGCCGGACGCTGTTCACCAGGCTCGTACTGTCCGAAATAATGGCGTACGGCAACGCTGATCTTTTCCAGTGTCTTCTCTCCAATCCCCGGAATTTCTTCCAGCTGCTCGGGAGTCATATCGGCAAGCGCCTCTACTGTTGTGATGCCCGCTGCGACTAGTTTTTGGATGATCGAGTCGCCCAGTTCGCCTACCTGCTCGATCGGCGTCGCAGGGCCGCCGCTCAAACTCTGCATCTGCTGCTCGACTTCCTGGCGCTTCTCCTCTTCACTCTTGATGTCGATCTTCCAGCCGAGGAGCTTCGCCGCCAGACGAACGTTCTGGCCCTTCTTGCCAATGGCGAGCGAAAGCTGTGTGTCATCGACGATGACCTCCAGTTGCTTCTCGCCGAGATCGGTGATGCTTACGCGGCTGACTTTCGCCGGCTGCAGGGCTTTCTCCGCGAAGGTGGTGATCTCTTCGCTGAACTCGATGATGTCGATCTTCTCGCCGCGCAGTTCGCGGATGATCGACTGTACGCGCATGCCCTTCATGCCTACGCAGGCGCCAACAGGATCAACGTCCTTGTCGCGTGACTGAACGGCGATCTTGGTGCGCTCGCCAGCCTCGCGTGCGATGGCGCGGATCATGACGGTGCTGTCGTAGATCTCCGGCACTTCGCTTTGGAAAAGGTTCTGTACCAGCTCCGGCGCGGCCCGCGAGACGATCACTTGCGGACCCTTGGCCGCCCGGTCGACGCGCAGCAGGACCACCCGGACGCGCTCGCCCACGGCGAACTGCTCCAGACGCGACTGCTCGCGGCGCGGCATGCGCGCTTCTGCCTTACCGAGGTCGAAGATGACGTCCTGCGGCTCGATGCGCTTCACCGTCGCGTTCAGGACCTCGCCAGCGCGGTGGTTGTACTCGTTGAAGACCGTGTCGCGCTCAGCCTCGCGCACCTTCTGGAAGATGACCTGCTTGGCCATCTGTGCCGCGATGCGGCCGAGAACATCGGTGGGTTTGTAGTAGCGGATTTCGCCGCCGACCTCGACTTCGGGCGCAAGCTCACGCGCCTCTTCGAGACCGATCTCGTTGACTGGATCCTCGATCTGCTCTGGAGTCTCGACGACCGTTTTGTAGACGTAGGCCCGAATTTCGCCGGTCTCTTTGTCGAGCTCGGCGCGCATGTTCTCCTGCGTCTTGTAGTACTTGCGCGTGGCGAGGGCGATGGCGTCCTCGACGGCGGAGACCACGATTCCGGGGTCGATGCCCTTGTCGCGGCTCAAAGCTTCGATGCTCTGGTAAAGCGCACTTGCCATAGTTCTCTCTCAGTTACGTTTCGCCGCTCCGGGCGAGCGCAACGGTTCAGATGGTGACGGATCTTAGAATTCAGGGACCAGGTTGGCCTTTTCAATATTCGAGATTTCAATCTCGGACGTTTCCTGGTTCGCTTTCTTGCCTTTGCCCTTCTGCTTGAGGGCGCTCAGGTCGATGGTGATGGCATGATCGCTCACCCCTGTGAGCCTGCCCTGCCAGTGACGGTTGCCCGCAACCGGCTCAATCGTGCGGACCTTTACAAGGCTGCCGGTAAAGCGGCGGTAGTCCTCAAGGCGATGCAGCCTGCGGTCAAGCCCCGGCGAGGAGACTTCGAGTGTGTACTCGCTGCCGGGCACCAGGTCCTCCACATCGAGAAGCGTGCCGAAGTCGCGGCTGAAGGTCTGGCAATCCTCGTGCGTAACGCTGGAAAGATGCTCGACGGGTACTTGATCATCGTTCTGCTCGCCCGCCGCGGCGGCTTCTGCGGCCAACCGGGCGCGCTCTTCGGCGTTCTTCTCAATATAAACACGCAGCAGCCGGCTTTTTCCTGCACCCTGGTACTCGATATCGACCACATCAAGGCCATGTGACGCGGCGACGCGCTGTGCGGTGGCACGGATTTGATCTAGGTTGAGGGCCATTGCCTGTTTGCGGACGAGTCAGGGACAAACATTCAGACCAAACAAAAAGTGGGCCGGAAGCCCACTCATCTCTCCGAGCCCGCCGGAATTTCACGGTCCAGGCGCGGACAAACTCGTCTGCTTTTCTAGAATACCGCTGTTTGGGCGTTGGGGCAAATCAGAGCGATTTCAGGAATATGCCGGCCATCTGGCTTACAATTTCTTCGGCTTGGTCATGCAGCGGCGCCAGCCGAAGCGCTCGTAGAAGCTCCTGCTCTTGTCGAGATCTCCGACCCCCAGCGTGATGATGCTCACTCGTGGCTCCAAGCGTGATCCTCGCTGGTGTCGGGACAAAGCATGCTCCGTGCGACCGCGCGAAATTATTGGGGATGTGGTTCGGCAAGCTGTTCACTTTTTCTTCGCCTTATAATGTTCGCGTGGCTGCGCTTTCCAGCAACGCATTGCGACGCGACCTGAGCCAGCGAAACTGCGAGCGCGCGCGAGCGTATGAGCATGAGCTGTCGTACGGTGCGGTCCCGAGCATTATCTATAAGGAGCAGGCGAACGGACAAGGACACGGGAACTTCATTCCGACGTCATACCAGGCGATCTGTCGGAATCCGGAATGGCGCAGGCGGCTCGAGAAGGTCTACACGGGTGCCCAGTGGGTGCCGCGCGCGTGGGAACGGAAGCGGGGCGAACTGGATTGCGCGAGCAGCTCCGACGCGCTGCTGATGAATATCTTCTGTTATCCCGGTGTGCTCCGGCGCTCGCAGCTTTGCGCGCTGCTGGGTGTGGATCGGGGCTTCGCACCTGAGTTTGGATTCAGGCCGAACGTTCCACTTCTGAATGGCCGGGGAGATCGGACGGAAGTGGATATGCGCATCGGCGATTTGCTGGTGGAAGCCAAGCTGACGGAATCGGCGTTTCAGCCCGCACCAGCGCGGCTGCTGTTGCGGTATCGGGATTTCGAGGAGGTATTCGACGGCGAGGATCTTCGGACGGGAAACGGCTTTCGCGGATATCAGGTGGTTCGCGGAGCGCTCGCGGCCTATGCGGCGGAGCGCTCGTACCTCCTGCTGTGCGATGAACGGCGACGTGACTTGATCGACGGCTGGTTTGATGTCGTCAAGGCTGTGCGCAGCTACAGCTTTCGCAACCGGCTCAAGCTTCTAACATGGCAGGAAGTAGCCGGGGCGGTTCCCGGCAGGCTGCAGAAGTTCCTGGCCGAGAAGTACGGCGTTGTGAGAGCCGGCATGTTACAGGCTGTCGAGGAGGATTTGTAACTCTGACTGATCTCTATGAGCAAAGACAACGCCGTTGAAATCCTTTCGATCGACGGGCACGAGGTCCGGGTGACGCATCCGGACAAGCTGTATTTTTCAAAACAAGTCAGGCTGACGAAGCTGGATATCGTCAATTACTACCTGGCGATTGCGCCGGGAGCGCTCTCCGGAATCCGCAACCGCCCGATCGTGCTGAAGCGCTTTGTGAACGGGGCTGAGGAGGAGGCGTTCTATCAGAAGCGCGCGCCGGAGGACCGTCCATCATGGCTGCGAACGGTGACGCTTTCCTTTCCCTCCGGCCGCACCGCGGACGAGGTTGTGGTCGACGACACAGCCGGGCTTATCTGGATCGTTAACCTGGGGTGCATCGAGCTTCATCCGCATCCCGTGCGGTCGAGCGACCTCGACCATCCTGACGAACTGCGCATCGACCTCGATCCCGGTCCGGGAGTGGGTTGGGGCGACGTGCGCCGAGTGGCGCTCGAAGTGAAGTCGGTTCTGCAGGAAATGGATCTTCAGGGCTGGCCGAAGACGAGCGGATCGCGCGGCATGCACATCAATGTGCGCATCGAGCCACGCCGGACCTTCACTGAGGTGCGGCGCGCGGCGCTGGCGCTGGCCCGGGAAGTAGAACGGCGCGTGCCCGAACTGGCCAGTTCGAAGTGGTGGAAAGAAGAGCGGCACGGCGTGTTTCTCGACTACAACCAGAACGCGAAGGATCGGACGACGGCGTCGGCGTATTCGGTGAGGCCGCTGCCCGACGCCCGGGTTTCCGCGCCGCTCTTCTGGGAAGAAGTCGCGGAGTGCGATCCGGCCGAGTTCAATGTGTTCACGATGCCGAAGCGCTTTGCTGAGATCGGCGACCCATTCGCCAAGGCCGATGCCGCACCGGGATCGTTGGAGAAACTGCTCGAACTTGCCGGGAAAGATGAAGCCGCAGGGCTGGGTGATGCTCCATGGCCGCCGCATTTCCGCAAGATGGAAGGCGAGGGGAGGCGGGTTGCGCCTTCGCGGGCAAAGGGAATGCACGCGAAGGCCGCACCGAAGAAGTCTGCCCCACGAGCATCGCGAGTGAAGGGTCCGCTCATCACGGTTGCGAATTCACCGAGCGAAGAGGCGGCGCTGGCGGGGCTGGGGCGCTGGAAGGCGAGGCATCCGGAGGCAGCGGCCTTGCTGCAGATTGACGATGTGCTGGTCGATCGCATGCGCGGGCGGTCTTCAACGTGGACGCGCATTCGCGTGAACCTGCGTCATGTTCCTGAGAAAACCCGGCCGATGCAGGAGAAGCCTGATCCGGACGACGATCCGACACGCCAGTGGCGGGAGTGGCGTTCGGAGTCGCGCAGTTCAGAGTAGCTACGGTTCAGCGGCCACTGGCGAAGATTTGGGTCAGTTCCTGAGCAGGGATGACTTCCAGCTGCGCGTAGGTACAGTCCTGGGGTCGCTTGTCCTGACGCCAGCGCTTGAAGTGCGACATGTGCCGGAAGCGATTTCCCTGCAGGTGCTCATAGTTGACCTCTACGACAAGCTCGGGGCGCAGCGGCTCCCACGACAGGTCCTTGCCCTGGCTCCAGCGACTCTGACCGCCGGGCATGCG
This sequence comes from Silvibacterium sp., assembly GCA_019234945.1. GTDB lineage: Bacteria > Acidobacteriota > Terriglobia > Terriglobales > Acidobacteriaceae > Silvibacterium. The sequence continues at coordinate 10,063 of JAFAKX010000119.1, read as the reverse complement.
CTGGGGGGCGCCATTCTCGGCATCAAGACTTGCCCATAACTTCCACGGATGGTCCTCAAGGGCGTTTTCGCGGTAAGGCGCGAGGAACTCGACAAGTTCGCGGCGCTTTTCTTTCGAGAAGCTGGCGCAGACGCCTACATGCTGGAGCGCGCCCGATTCGTTATACAGACCAAGGAGCAACGAGCCGATCGCAATTCCCGGGCTCTCCTTGTACCAGCGGAAACCGGCGACGACGCAGTCGCATTCGCGCTCATGCTTCACCTTGAACATGACACGCTTGTCTGGTTCGTATGGGCCTGAGAGCGGTTTTGCTACTACGCCGTCGAGGCCGGCTCCCTCAAAGCGGGAAAACCAGTCGCGCGCGATGCTTCTGTCCGCTGTGGCAGGCGTGAGGTGCAGCGGCGGAGAGGCCGATGAGAGCATTGCTTCGAGCCGTTGACGGCGCGCCATGAATGGCTGCGGCTGGAAGTCCTCGTCCCCAAGGCAAAGCAGGTCGAAGAAGACTACGGAAGCCGGAATCTGCTGTGCCAGTAACTTCACTCGCGAAGCCGCAGGGTGAATGCGCAACTGAAGGGCGTCGAAGTCCAACGCATTGTTCCTTGCGATGACCACTTCGCCGTCGAGCACACAGCGCGACGGCAGCTGGGCTTTCAGCGGATCGATAAGCTCGGGGAAGTAGCGGTTCAGTGATTTCTGATCGCGGCTCTGAATGAGGACTTCGTCGTCATCACGAAAAACGATCGCGCGAAATCCGTCCCACTTGGGCTCGAAGAGCCAGCTATTACCCTCGGGAAGATCCGAAATACGCTTTGCAAGCATCGGCAGCACAGGCGGATTGACGGGTAGATTCACAGCTCCCGATGTTACATCTTCGACCTGCTCTTCAATTTGTCAAGCTACAAAGCTTTGCGGTCTTAACCCGCATCGGACTGAGCAGTGGAAAGCGATTACAAATGACAGCGCAATTATGCGCACCAAATCCGACACATTGGCATAATGTGGCGCTTCATAAGGAAGCTCATATCCGAGAGGATAAGAAATGCGGCGCGGCTCATGCGCCGCCGAGATTCTCCAGGGTCGAGGCTGGACATGGTCCAGCAATTTGCAAAACGCCGCAATCCAGACGGAACGATGGACAGTATATGTCTGAACTGTTTCAGGACTGTTGCCACATCCACAGACGAGCTGAAGCTGATTGAGTTTGAAAGGGATCATCAGTGCCGGGAGAGCCGAGCTACTATTCTGGCGTTTCCGCCGGACAGAATGATCGAGAACCGCAGCCTCCTGGAAAAGGAGGCTTCCGCAGGCAAGCGGCCCGCAAGGACTGAGAAACCCAGAGAAAGGATTCGGTCCCACAAATAGCAAAAGCTTATCCCTCCGCTTCTTCTCTCCTGACTACCCCAATTTGGCGCCTGAAATTTCTATTTCGGGCGCATTTTCTTGGCTGGCGATTCCTTTTGCGGGGTGGATTTCTTCTCTGGCACCGATCCATCGGTGGTTTGGTCGCTGCCGAAGGTGCTCTTGTCCACGACGGTCAGCACCACGCCGTCGATCCGGTTATCGAGAGTGCGATATGGCGTGATGCGCAGGCTGCACCAGTTGCCCCCGTGGTCCTGCACCTGGGACTGCTTAGGATGCACTTCCTGGATGACATCGAGCATCATCTGCTCGAGGTTGGCTACGTCGATCTTCAGTTTGAGGCGCGGTATGGGCCTGCCTACATCGCTGGCCATCAGCCCCAGCATGCTGCTCGCCTGTGGCGTAAAACGGCGCACGCTAAGGTCGGCGCCGACCATCACCATGGGCAGGTTCACGCTGTTCAGAAGGTTGGTGAGGTCGTTGTTCAACTGCGTGAGCAACTCGTTGCGATGCTCCATCTCTTCGTTGACGGTGTGGAGCTCTTCGTTGGCGGACTCCAGCTCTTCCTTCGAGGTCTGCAGCTCTTCATTTGTGCTCTGCAGCTCTTCGTTGCCCGACTGAATCTCCTCGTTCGCCGATTGCAGCTCCTCGTTGGTGGCTTCCTGCGTTTCGATAATCGACTGCAGGTACTCTTTCGTCGCGGCCAGCTCCTGCTTCAGCTGCGCGATCTGCTTGTCCGTCTCTGACTGCTGGGCTTCGGTGAGCGGCCTTACTAAGACCGCCCCTGGGGATGCGTCGCTCTCATGTAGCGGAGTTTCAAAAACGATCAGAAAGCTGTGTTGTTCGTGCACCGGCGTCCTGAAGGGGATGACGCGCACCGTCACCTGCTTCGAGCTGCCGTTTGCTTCCACGCGTACATTCTCCCGTTTCGATTCGACGCCGCTCTTGCGGGCCTCCTCGATAGCGTTCTGCAGCTCGTACAGCAGCCCCGAGCGAGCCATCTTCAGCAGGTTGAGGCTCGCTTTGCCGGTCGGCAATTCGAGAAACTGCCCGGTGCGCCCGCGGCTCTGCAAAATCTCGAGTTGATCGTTGATGACCACCGCCGGAGGAGTGTAGCGGGCGAGGAGCAAGCGCTCGGCCTCGCGCTGCAGCTCGATTGGAGCCTTGGTCGTGTCCGGAGGCTTGCTCGGTGGTGCCGGCGATTCGGAGCCGTCGGCTTCCGGCCCGGCATTCCCGATGGAGAAGCCGAAGGTGACTGGCGTGGAAACCAGCTTCTTCCTGTAGATCTTCTGCTTTTTATCCGCCATTTCGAATAGCTCTGAGCCGGCGCCGAGCAGACCCTCCGTGCTTCCGATCATCAGGAAGCCGGTCGGATTGAGTGCGTAGTGGAAGATGGGGATGACTCTCTTCTGCAGCGATTGGCTCAGATAGATCATCACGTTGCGGCAGCTTACCAGATCCATCCGCGAGAACGGCGGGTCGCTGAAGACGTTCTGGGTGGAGAAAATGCAGAGGTCGCGGATTGTCTTGCTGATCTGGTATCCGCCATCGGACTTGTGGAAGAAGCGCCGCAGCCGGACCGAGCTTACATCGGCTTCGACGCTCTCTTTGTACACGCCCGCGCGGGCTCGCTGAATCGCCGTTTCGCTCAGATCGGTGCCGAAAATCTGAATCGGGACGTCGGTCCGCTCTTCCCCGAGGAACTCAACCAGAGAAATGGCATGAGAGTAGGTCTCTTCGCCGGTCGAGCAGCCGGGAACCCAAATGCGAATGGGTGATGACGGATTACGGGACTGCAGGATGGCGGGATAGACAATCTGCTTGAGAGTGTCAAAAGCTTCGGGATTACGGAAGAAGCTGGTTACGTTGATCAGGAGGTCCTGATAAAGCGCGTTTACTTCGGCGCGGTCGCGGTGCAGCAGGTTGACATAATCACCCAGTTTCTCGATCTTGTGCAGGGCCATGCGCCGCTGGATTCGCCGGCCGATGGTGGGCGGCTTGTATTCGGAGAAGTCGACCTTGGTCGCACGCCGCAGCAACCGGAAAACCTGGTTCATATACACGTCTGTGCCAGAGTCTGCCCCGTCGCCCGTCTCAATAGGCGAACCCGTCACATAGGGATGTTGGCTGATGCGGGCGAGTTCTGCCGCAATGCCGTCGGGAGGCAGGACGAAATCAACGCATTCGGCGGCGATGGCACTGGCGGGCATTCCCTCGTATTTGGCCGACCCGAGCTCCTGGGCAAAAGTGATTCCTCCCTCACCTTTGATTGCCGTCAGGCCGATGGTGCCGTCCGACGCCGTCCCCGAGAGGACGACGCCGATGGCATTGCTGCCCTGGTCTGTCGCCAGCGAGCGAAAGAAGTGATCGATGGTGGTATTCGGTGAGCGCGGTTCCTCACGCTTGGAGAGGCGCAGCTTGCCCTCGGTCATCGTCAGGTCGCGGTTTGGCGGAATCACGTACACGTTGTTCCGTTCCACCTGCAGATCATTGATAACCGTCCGCACTGGCATGGATGTCTCCCGCGCCAGGATTTGCCCGAAGGCGCTTTCGCGAGACGGATCGAGATGGGGCACGAAAACGAACGCCATGCCCAGGTTCGGGGAAAGCGCGTGAAGGAATGCCGTGAACGCCTCAAGGCCGCCCGCGGATGCGCCGATACCAACGATCGGGAATCCGGGTTTGCGTTCGGCCTTTTGGCGTGATTGGCTCCCGTCCTCCGGCTGTTCTCCGGCGCCGGACTCTTCTTTCGTCTTTGGTGTCTTGCTTGGTTTCGGGCTCATATTCACAACCGTTCCGCCTGCTATGATTCTCGGGAGTCTCCGACCAGGGGGAAATGAGACGTCGGGTGATTCCTCGGGGCGATGGAAAGAGATTATAGGCCTCAGGGGACAGCGTGTTCGCGCAACTCATGCAGGGTACGCAAAGCCAGGACGAATCCCGGGGGCCAAACTCGAAATAAGGAGGACCAGAGTCAGCTACGACAAATGTTCGTCCTCACCGGGGCCTGGCCGAGGGGTATCCGGGGGGACACACGCGCTTCCAGACCTCTCTGCTTTATTTCCTGCAGATCAGCGCAGGTGCGAATGAGCGCCGCGAGGGCCGCTGATGTCTCAGCAACAAGTGTTCTGTGAGCAAGCCTCAGGTCCTGCGCCGCTTGAATCACATAAGTTAGCGGGATGCTATCGCTTTGCGACGCGCCATCCGCGGAAATCGGATTTTTTGAGGCACTCTTGCGCTTTCTCGCCGACCAGCGGGTCTGCAACCACGTGTCCAGGTCTTCCGGGTGTGCAGCGACCGGACTCTTGTGATCAATTCCGTTGGGACGACGTACTGGAAGACCGAAATCCTGTTCCCACCGCTGCACGGTGCGAACGCCTTTGCCAAGGTATTGAGCAATGTCTTTCCAGCAGGTTAAAACGGGAGGAACGTTAGAGCTTGCCATGGGATTAGCACTTCCGTTGTTGTTTCTGTGAAACGGCCTTCGCCAAATCGCTCACATTTCGTCAAGTGTCGTACTGTCTGCAGCAAGGAGGCCGACATCTGAATTCTAAGCACGGAGAACATCATGGCCCATCGCGACCTGGTTGTGATCGGCGCATCTGCGGGAGGGATAGAAGCATTGCAATATCTTCTTGCCCCGCTGCCCAGCGACTTAGATGCAGCCGTTCTGATTGTGTTGCATACCTCCCGACATTCCGGCAGCTTATTGCCTCAGATTCTTCAACGGACCAGCAGTCTGACCGCCGTTCATCCAGAGGATCATACGCCCATAAAGAAGGGAATGATCTACATCGCTCCCCCGGACCACCACCTGATCGTTCAGGATGGCTCTCTGCGTGTTATCCAGGGCCCTCGGGAGAACCTGCACCGGCCTGCCATCGACCCGCTCTTCCGGTCCGCTGCGAGGTACTACGGACCGCGGGCGATTGGAATCATTTTGACCGGTTCGCTCGACGACGGCACCGCCGGCCTCATGGTCCTGCGGAGCCGTGGGGGTGCAGCCATCGTTCAGGACCCCCAAACAGCGGTTTTTTCATCTATGCCAAGGAGCGCTCTCAAGCAGGTGCCGGATGCTCAGGTGCTGCCTCTGGCGCAAATTCCCGCGACGATTGTCGAACTGACCCAGGAAGAGGTGCCTGTCGGGGCCACGGTAAATAGGCCCGAAGCCGCGAAATCGGGGGATCTACCGGCCGAGGAGACCAGAATTTCGGAGTTGGATATGTCGCAGATCGAGAATGAGGACCACCCGGGAACCCCATCCGCATTTGGATGCCCCGACTGCGGAGGGGTCCTATGGGAAATAAATGAGAGCGGCTTTCTACGCTACCGGTGCCGCGTAGGACACGCCTACACCGCTCGTAACCTCGGAGCCGAGCAGCGTTACGCCGTCGAAACGGCCCTGTGGTCGGCCCTCCGCGCACTCGAAGAGAGCGCATCGATGTTCCGGCGCATGGCGGAGCGCGCGAGTGGCGCGGGCCACAAAGGAATGGCGGAGAAGTTCGAAGAACGGGTGTCAAACACGTCTGCCAACGCCAGGGTGCTCAGAGATTTTCTGGTGCAGGTGAATTCGGACAACGAGGACTGGATCGAGGAAGAAGTTTCTTAACTGCGGTTTGATTCGGTGTTGCGGAAGATTTCGGAGGAGAATGGCTCCCGACGCGGCTTGAGCGAATCGGCATATGCTGTCCGGAAAAATGCCGTGACCCGGGATTAAAAAGGCTGGAATCCGGCTTCGCCGAGCCGGATCTTCGAAAATCGGATGAAAAAAGGGCGGAAGGGGGGTCCGCCCTTTTCCTTTGTCCCAACGCGACTCCTCAGGCGTGCTGCATCATTTCTTCCATGGAGACGTCCTTGATATGAGTGCCGATCCACCAGTGGAAGCCAAACGGATCTGCGACGCCGGCCATTCTGTCTCCGTAGAACTGGTCGGCGGGCTCGCGGAGGCTCTTGGCGCCTGCGTTGAGCGCCTGTTTGTAAACTGTCTCGCAATCCTCTACGTAAAGCATCAGGCTCATGGGCGCGCCGCCAAAGTGCTCGGTGCTGTAAGCACCAACGGCAGGGTTCTCGTCGGCCATCATGATGCAGCAGTCACCAATGTTGATCTCGGCATGCATGATCCTGCCGTTCTTATCGGGCATGCGCATGCGTTCGGTTGCGCCGAAGACCTTCGAATAAAACGCAATAGCTTCGGCGGTATTTTTGAAATAGAGATACGGCTGTACGCTGTGGTATCCGTCGGGAATTGCTTTCGCCATGATGATCCTCCTCGTTACTGGGATGATTGTGCTTGTCTGGCGCGGGCGGCGGATTGTAAAAATCTGACCTATTGGGCCAGAAATCAGATGAGCGGCACGTGATTCAGGTGCTCCGTGGCCCGGGCCGCGTATACCGTTGGGGTGAATCCGGAAAATTCCTGAAAATCGTGGATAAAGTGGGCCTGGTCGTAGTAGCCACAGTCGAGAGCTACGCCGGTCCAGTCGATGTTCGAGGCGCGATGTACGGTGTGCAGCACGCGCTGGAAGCGCTGCACGCGACTGAAGGACTTTGGTGTGAGCCCCACTTGATTGTTAAAGAGCTGCGCAAACCGTCGATGGCTGAGGCCGATCCGGTCGATTACGGACGCGACCGTCGTTTGCGGTTGCGCGCAGAAACGGTGCAGCGCGAACATGACTCCGGGATGCAACTCGAGGGGGCGCACCGTATGGCGCATGAGAATGCTCTGTGTGACGGCGAACATGCTGTCGATATCCAGCGAGGCGAGCAGTCTTTCGCGGATTTCGTTGACAGAGGCGCGCCACAGGCATTCGAGCGAAACCTCGGTGTCGGAGAATTCCGACGTCGGGACGCGGAAGAAGGGAAATGAACCGCCTGGCTGAAATTCGATGCCGAAGACGCGATCTTCCTGCGCGGTATCGATCACGAAGGGACGGGTGCGCGGACCGGATAGCACCGCGTACCCGAACGAGTCGCTTTGGTTAAGGTCGCGAGCGTCGTAAATACGGAGCGGCTCATCACGCAGATTGAAGATAATAGCCAGCTCGCCGTTCGGCATCAATTGCTCTTTGGCGTGCGCCTGCGGAGCGCCTTCCCAGCACCAGAAGCACTTCACAAACCAGCCGAGCGGCGGTGGCGGAATGTAGAGGCCATGCACCATGGGACGCCGCCATTGTAGGCCCATGGATCGAGAGATAAAAAGGGGAGCCTAAAGGCTCCCCTCTCTGAGATTGCGATGAATCCCTGGGTTAATTCTTCGTCGGCGTGAGCGCCATCGCCTCGGTCAGGCTGAAGGTGACGATTGATCCCGCCGGGACTACGGCGGCGCTGGGATGCTGCATCAGAATGTGGGCCGTGACGATGCCCGCTCCGACTATTGATCCAACCGCAGCGCCCACCGGACCGCCGGCGTATGCGCCGACAACCGCACCGGTGCCCGCTGCTGCTCCGTACTCGACCCCAGTTTTCACGGTGTGAGGCCGCGGCTGAATCCCGCCTTCGCTATCGGTCTTGGTGCCGGGCGCTTCCGAGCCGGCCACCTGTCCATAAAGGTGGTACGCGGTTCCGTCCGGCAGAATAACCATGTCAGGACGTAGCCGCAGCGTGGCGGAGGGCCCGAGGTGATGGCCCTGGCTCACGCTGACGACGCGTCCCTTGAGCGTTGAACCGGCAGGAATGATCACGCTGCCGCCCTTGTAGACGTCCCTGACGACTTCGCCCTGAAACGCTGATCCTGCCGAGGTCTCATTGGTCGAAAGCTTGTCTGAGAGCCGCACGCGGATATTCGTGCCCTCGGCCAACTCATTTGCCGATTGGGGGATCGAGCTGACGATACCCTCATCGGCGCCTGGCCGTGTCTGAAGCGTGGCTCCGCTGGTCGCGGGCGGCGGATTCTGTCCGGGCACCGAGCTGACAATATCGAAGTCGGGATTCGTGGCCGAGGTCGCCGGTGTACTCGACGGCGGAGTGGCTGCAGGTGCAGGCTCAGGAGCTGGGGTCGGAGATGCTGCGGGAACAGCCGGGGAGGGCTTGGCCGGCGGCGGAGCCGGCTGCGCGTCGGGAGCGGTCGTGATGCTGGAGTCTGGCGGTGGCTGCGAAACCCCCGAATACGGGTCCGAATTCGTTGCCTGTTGGGCGAAGGCGGCCCCTGAAACTGCCAGCGTTGCGGCTAGTGCGGCATGAGTCCATGCATTGCCGAGCTTTGTCATGAAACACCTCACTCGTTGAAGTTGGCCGTCGGAGAGCAAACGGCTGCGTTGACGATCCCGCTCGCTACTCCGTTGAGACCCGCAATCCTGTGGGTGGTCGCGCTGCGGGTGAAAATTCTTTGAAATTTGTGGTCAGAGGCGTTCCGCGCCTCTCTACATCTATGAGACATAGCCTAGTTCAGCCTGGAGCCGCTAAACCACCGCGGCCGTGCGTGCGAACCACAAGCGTTACCGTTTGTTAGAATCGCCAAGGGTACCGCAAAGAACGAACAATGGCTGGTTTCATTGACACAATCGGCGGCATGTCCGGCGAGTCCATCCCTGTAGACCGGCGTTCCAGACTCGAAGACCGCTTACAGCACAAAATTTCAAGGAGTGACATGACGGAAATTGCTGCAATACGCGCGCGTGAAATTCTCGATTCGCGCGGAAATCCTACCGTTGAAGCCGATGTCGTTCTGGCTGGAGGCGCAATCGGGCGCGCCGCAGTTCCAAGCGGGGCCTCCACCGGCGAACACGAAGCCGTGGAACTGCGCGATGGCGATAAGTCGCACTACCTCGGCAAGGGTGTGTTGCAGGCGGTCGAAAACGTCGAAAGCGTGCTCGCTCCTGAGTTGACGGGCATGGATGCAGCGAATCAGCGGCTGCTCGACCAGACGATGATTGCTCTCGACGGAACGCCGAACAAGGGCCGGCTGGGCGCAAACGCGATTCTGGCTGTGTCGATGGCCGCGGCGCGTGCGTCGGCGAAGGCGCTGAATATCCCGCTTTATCGTTATCTGGGCGGCGTAAACGCCTCCGTCCTGCCTACGCCAATGATGAACATCATCAATGGCGGAGCGCACGCCGATAACAACGTTGATTTCCAGGAATTTATGGTGATGCCGGTGGGCGCCGAACGCTTCGCCGACGCGCTCCGCTGGGGTGCGGAGGTCTTCCACACCCTGAAGGGCGTGCTGAAAAAGCGCGGCTATGGCACAGCAGTCGGAGATGAAGGCGGATTCGCTCCTTCGCTCCGTTCCAATGAAGAAGCCATCGAGGTGATTCTCGAGGCCGTTGATCTGGCGGGCTACAAGGCCGGCGAAGACATCGCCATTGCCCTCGATCCTGCGGCGAGCGAGTTCTACGACAAGGAGTCGGGCAAGTACGTATTCAAGAAGTCCGACAAGAGCGAGCGCAGCAGCGAAGAGATGGCGCGCTTCTGGCAGGAGTGGAGCCGGCAGTATCCGATCATCTCCATCGAAGACGGCCTGGCCGAAGACGACTGGGATGGCTGGAAGCACCTGACCGGGCTGATCGGCGAACGCATCCAGCTCGTGGGCGACGACCTGTTTGTCACCAACACCGAGCGCCTGCAGCGCGGCATCGAGGAGGAGATCGCCAACTCCATCCTGATCAAGGTGAACCAGATCGGCACGATCAGCGAGACGCTGGAAGCCATTGAGCTGGCCCGCAGATACGGCTACACCTCCATCATTTCGCACCGCAGCGGCGAGACT
>JAFAKX010000193.1 GCA_019234945.1 Silvibacterium sp. | reverse complement strand
AGATATCGCTCGACGACACGATCGCGTTTCACGAGACGCTTGTGTCATCGGGAGCAACGATCACGGAAATCAATACGGTGCGAAAGTATTTTTCGGCGGTGAAGGGCGGCCGGCTGGCGATGGCTGCTCCCGAGGCTGAAAAGCTGTCACTGTTGCTTGCGGATGTGCCGCTGAAGGATCTCGGGGCGGTCGCGTCATCTCCCACGCTGCCGGACCGGTCGACTCCGCAGCAATGCGTGGAGATATTGAAGCGCTTTGAGCTGCTGGAGAAGTTTCCGCAGAGCGTGAGGGAGTTTTTCGAGCGACTGCATCTTGAGTCCGCTTCACCGCTGCCGCAGGATGGTATCACCTTTGAGCATGCGCGGTTCGACACGCTGCTCTCGAACCACGACTTCATGAATGCGGCCCGGGATCATGCGCACTCGCTGGGCTATAAAGTCATCATCGACAACTCATGCGACGACTGGGATTATCGCGATGCATCGCAGTATCTGCTGAAGCGGTTTCATGAGCTGCGGCAGGAGTTTCCGCGGCTCTGTCTGCTGTCGAGCGGCGAGGTGACGGTGAAGATCGACGGGCCGAGGGGGTGTGGCGGGAGGAACCAGCAGTTTGCACTCTACTCTGCGCTGGATCTGGCACAGCATGCAAATGATCCGATGGTAGTGCTGAGCGCGGGGTCGGATGGTGCGGACGGAAATAGTCCGGCAGCGGGAGCGATCGCCGATCCGACAACAATCCAGCGGGCAGAGGCGTTTCATTTCGAACCCGAAGAGACGCTGTACAGCTTCGATACGTGTCCGCTGTTTACCGCGCTCGGAGATACCGTTGTCACCGGTCCGACGGGCAATAATTTACGGGATCTACGGATTTTGCTGTCGGCGGGGTGATCTTGTGCGGAATTCCGAACCGGCAAGCGCCTGGGTACGTAGGAGAGAGTGACGTCGAGGAAGCGCCATGATCGATCTCATCGAGCAGTGGATTCCAACGCTGTGGCTGGTGCTCCTTGTTATCTGGATCCTCGCCGCGTTTGCCTCCAAGCGAACTGTGCAGAGACAGACTGGCTCATCGCGCCTTCTTCATGTCGTGCTGGTTTTCATTGGCATTGCATTGATCTTCAACCTCTATCACTGGTTCGACAGCAGATGGCTTGCGACGCGCGTCATTCCGCGCGAGGCTCCGTATGTGCTGGGCGGGGCGATCATGACGATTGCCGGATTGCTGTTCTGTATCTGGGCGCGCGTAGTGCTCGGATCGAACTGGAGCGGCACGGTCACGATCAAGGAGCACCATGAGCTGGTGCGGCGCGGGCCCTACCGGATTGTGCGGCACCCTATCTATACCGGCGTACTCATCGGGCTGATGGGCACGGCGTTCGTGTACGGATTCGCCCGCTGCTTCGTCGGAGCCCTGATCGTGGGCTCTGCGTTCTGGCTGAAATCCCAGATCGAAGAGCAGTTCATGGTGCAGCAGTTCGGCGAGCAGTATGTGCAGTACCGGCGCGAGGTCCGCGCGCTGATTCCCTACATTTTGTAATTCATTCAGTTACTTTAACAGCGCGGGCAGCGTGCAGGTGTTGCAGCGGATAGACGTTGGTCTCGTGCTGTTGGAGCGCTTCGATGCCTTCTGCTGCGGCACGTGCGGCGGCGATGGTGGTGATGGTCGGTATTCGCTGCGTCACAGCGGCGCGCCGGATGGCCTTCTCGTCGAAGAAGGTGTCCTGCCCATGGGGCGTGTTGACGATGAGCTGAATGCGCTCTCCCTTGATGAGGTCGACGACGTTGGGGCGACCTTCCTTGACCTTGTAGACACGCTCGACGACGAGTCCTGCACGCTCGAGGACGGCGGCGGTGCCTTCGGTGGCGACGATGTGGAAGCCAAGGTCGTTGTATTGCTTGGCGAGATCGACGAGCTGCGCCTTGTCGCGGTCGTTGACGCTGAAGAAGACGGTTCCCTTGAGCGGGAGGGTCTGTCCGGCGGAGAGCTGAGCCTTGGCGAAGGCCTCCCCAAAGTTGTCGGCGACACCCATGACTTCTCCGGTGGATTTCATCTCGGGGCCGAGTACGGTGTCGACGCCCTGGAACTTGTTCCAGGGGAAGACGGGAGATTTGACGTAGTAGAAGGTGCCGGTCTCGAGGTCCTGGCCGGAGGCGACCTGCTCGGGAAGCAACTCGCGGAGGGTGCGGCCGGTCATGATGCGCGAGGCGATTTTTGCCAAGGGGATGCCTGTTGCTTTCGACACATAAGGCACGGTGCGCGAGGCGCGCGGATTGACCTCGATAACGTAGACCTGGTCGGGCTGGCCCGGCTTGCGCTGGATGGCGAACTGCAGGTTGACGAGGCCGATGACATTGAGGGCAAGTGCGAGTTTGCGTGTGTGGGAGCGGATGGTGTCGAGGGTAGCGGGTGCGATGTCAACGGCGGGCAGGACGCAGGAGGAGTCTCCGGAGTGGATGCCCGCCTCTTCGATGTGCTGCATGATGCCGGCGATGAGAACATCCTTGCCGTCGCAGAGCGCGTCGACGTCGACCTCGATGGCGTCCTCAAGGAAGTGGTCGATGAGGATGGGACGGTCGTGAGAGTACTCGACGGCTTCCTTCATGTAGCGGGAGACGGCGGCACTGTCATAGGCGATGACCATGGCGCGGCCGCCGAGGACGTAAGATGGGCGCACGAGCACGGGATAGCCGATGCGTTCGGCTCCTGCGAGGGCTTCTTCCACGCTGGCGGCGGTGACGCCGGGCGGCTGAGGGATGTTCAGATCTTCGAGGAGCTTGCCAAAGCGCTTGCGGTCTTCGGCGAGGTCGATGGATTCGGGCGACGTACCGATGATCGGCACGCCAGCGGCTTTGAGGCGGAGGGCGAGGTTCAGGGGCGTCTGGCCGCCGAACTGGACGATCATGCCGATTTCGGCGCCGCTTGAGGCTTCGTGTTCGTAGACGGCGAGGACGTCTTCGAGGGTTAGAGGCTCGAAGTAGAGGCGGTCACTGGTGTCGTAGTCGGTGGAGACGGTCTCCGGATTGCAGTTGACCATGATGGTCTCGTAGCCGTCTTCCTTGAGCGCGAACGCGGCGTGGCAGCAACAGTAGTCAAACTCGATTCCCTGCCCTATGCGGTTGGGTCCGCTGCCCAGGATGATGACCTTGCGCTTCGAGGTGGGTGGGGCTTCGTCCTCTTCGTCGTAGGTGGAGTAGAGATAAGGGGTGGAACTCTCGAATTCGGCGGCGCAGGTGTCGACAAGCTTGAAGACAGGCCGGATGCCGTGTTGGTGACGCAGCTCGCGGACGGCGGCGACGCCTTCGTGCGTGGGCACGCCGCTGACTTCGGCGATGCGCTCATCGGAGACACCCATGCGCTTGGCTTTTCGTAACTGTTCAGGTGACAGATTATCGATATTGTGCTCGCCGACGTGAGTGATGGCGTCGGTAACCTGCTTGATGTGGTAGAGAAACCAGGGATCGATGGAGGTCATGCGGGCGACTTCGCGCACGGTCATTCCCTGCCGGAAGGCGTAGCGGATGTAGTTGAGGCGTTCGGGTTGCGGCGTCACAAGGCGTTGGGTGAGGCGCCTGGGCTCGATCTCCTCGGAGCCGACGCGCTTGCCGGTCTCCAGCGAACGCAGGGCCTTCATCAGCGATTCCTTGAAGGTGCGGCCTATGGCCATGACTTCGCCAACGGACTTCATCTGCGGGCTGAGGGTTTCGTCGGCGCCCGGAAACTTTTCGAACTGCCACTTGGGGATCTTGGTGACAACGTAGTCGATGCTCGGCTCAAAACACGCCGGCGTCATCTTCGTGATGTCGTTCGGGATTTCGTCGAGCGTGTAGCCGACGGCGAGCTTCGCAGCGATCTTGGCGATGGGGAATCCCGTGGCCTTGGATGCGAGCGCGGAAGAGCGCGACACGCGCGGGTTCATCTCGATGACAGTCATGCGGCCGGTGGTTGGATGAACGGCGAACTGCACGTTGGAGCCGCCGGTTTCGACGCCGATTTCGCGGATGACGGCGATGGCGGCAGTGCGCATTGCCTGATATTCGCGATCGGTGAGCGTCTGCGCGGGCGCGACGGTGATGGAGTCTCCGGTGTGGACGCCCATGGGGTCGACGTTTTCGATGGAGCAGATGATGATGACGTTGTCAGCGAGGTCGCGCATGACCTCGAGCTCGTATTCCTTCCAGCCGAGAACAGACTCTTCTATGAGGCACTCGTGGACCGGCGAGAGATCGAGGCCGCGGGTGAGGATCTCCATCATTTCTTCGCGGTTGTAGGCGATGCCGCCGCCCGATCCGCCGAGGGTGAACGACGGGCGGATGATGACCGGGAAGCCGATCTTGTTGGCGAAGTCGGTGCCGTCGCGCAGGTTGTTGACGAGCGCGGAGCGGGGCACGTCGAGGCCGATGCGTGTCATCGCATCTTTGAAGAGCAGGCGGTCTTCGGCCTTCTTGATGGCTTCGAGCTTGGCCCCAATCAGCTCCACGCCGTACTTTTCGAGTATGCCGGCGTCGGATAAGTCGACAGCGAGGTTGAGCGCGGTCTGTCCCCCGACGGTGGGGAGCAGAGCGAACTTGCCGGCGCGGCCCCCGCCGTTTCGGTCTTGGTCGCGCAGCATCTCGGCCTCGATGCGGATGATCTCCTCGACGTACTGCGGCGTGAGCGGCTCGATGTAAGTGCGGTCGGCGAGCTCGGGATCCGTCATGATCGTGGCCGGGTTCGAGTTCACCAGCACAACTTCATAGCCTTCGGTTTTGAGAGCCTTGCAGGCCTGTGTTCCGGAGTAGTCGAACTCGGCGGACTGTCCGATGACGATCGGGCCGGAGCCGATCACGAGGATCTTGGTGATGTCATTGCGACGTGGCATTTAGATTCTTATTTCTTACCTGTAAATCTCTTTTCGATGGCCGATCTCGATCACTACAACCAGTAATTCGTTGTCTCGAAGTTCGCAAAGGACGCGATAGTCACCTATCCGGTATCTCCATCTGCCCTTCTGGTCTCCAACTAGCGCGTGGCCGTACCTGCGCGCGTCATCTGCGCCGGCAATTTTCTCTTCCATGAAGCGCACGATCAGTCGTGCGGTTGGTTTATCGAGTTTTGCGAGTTGCTTGAGTGCACTCTTTGTGAAGTTAATCGTCCAGGCCAAGTTCCCGTTTGACCTCTTCCAGCGTATAAACCGGCTCGTTTCGGCTCAAAATCTTGTCTGCTAAGAGCGAGTCCTCGCGGTCCTCGATGTATTGACGAATGGCTTCCTTCGCATAAAAGCTCTTGGTCCGTCCAGTGGCCTTTGCGAGGGATTCGAGCCTTGCTTCAAGTTCGGGTTCCAATCTCACACCTAACATCTCACC
>JAFAKX010000180.1 GCA_019234945.1 Silvibacterium sp. | reverse complement strand
GACGACCATATTCTCGCCGGCAGACGCCAACTCGATGGCGCGCTCGATGACCGAGAGAAACACAGTCTCTGCCGCAATCACGTGATCTGAGGGAAACATGCCGAGCACTGCGTCGGGTGCAAGCCGCTCCAGCAGGAAAGCCGAGAGTCCGGCAGCCGGAGCCGTATTCCGCGCCGCCGGTTCGCAGATCACCTGTTCGGGCGGAACGGTGTCGAGCTGACCGCAGATCGTCCCGGAAAGCAGTTCATTGGTGATGACCCAGAAGTCCTCGGGTTGCGCAAGGGGCCGCAAGCGGTCGACGGTGTGCTGGATCATTGTGCGCTCGCCATCGAGCGCCAGCACCTGTTTGGCCTGCGCCTTGCGGCTGCGCGGCCAGAAGCGCGTTCCGCTGCCTCCGGCGAGAATGATGGGACGAAAATCGATCTTCAATCCTGTCTCCGGTCAGTCCCCAGTTATCCAGTCCTCAGTTGTTAGTCCACTGGAGACTGGGGACGTGTTAACTGTTCACTCTAAACAGACTTGGGTAAGATGCGGATTACCTCGGCAGGGGCATCGACGCAGAATCTGGCGCGTGTGGATGCGGCAGGAACTATCGCAAGCTGGCAGCGCTCCACGGGCACCGGCTCGCCTTCCTCAGCAAAGATACGGACCGACCCTTCGGCAACGAAGATTATCTGGACCGCTCCGGTAGGTGCAGCGAGACCGGCCGGCGCTTCGCCCGGCGCCAGCGACCAGCGTTCGATTTCAAAATACTTTTCGTCGATCAGCACCGCGTGACCGTCGACCCGGCGTGGCGGGACTTTACCGGCACGGCTCTTGAGCCGCATTGCTTCGAGCGATTTTTCAAGGTGCAGCTCGCGTGGGCGGCCATAGTCATACATGCGATAGGTCAAATCACTGGTCTGCTGGGTCTCCAGTATGACCACGCCCGGGCCCATCGCGTGCACGGTGCCTGCATCGACAAAGAGCATGTCGTGCTTGTGTACCGGTACCATCTCCAGCAGATCTTCGAGCGTTGCGTTCTTGATGGCCGCCCGTACCTGCTCGACCGTAACTTCCGGCCGGATGCCCAAAGCCACAGTGGCTCCTTGCTCCGCGTCGAGGGCGTACCAGCACTCCGTTTTGCCGCGAGGCTCGCCATATTCGCGCGCCATGGCGTCGTCAGGGTGCACCTGCACGCTCAGCTTTTCCTTGGGAAAGAGAATTTTGACGAGCAGAGGGAACTCGCCGTCTCCGAGTGCCGATCCGAGCAGCTCGGGGCCGTGATGGTCGGTGATGGCGCGCAGGGTTTGTCCGGCAAATGGCCCGGTCGCGGCCTTGCACATCTCGCCCGTCAGCCAGACTTCGCCGATCGGTTCGCCGTCGGTCTTATAGTCGAACCAGGGCGCGAGGTCGTGGAATCCCCAGATGCGGGTTCGGAAGTACGGTGCCAGCCGGAAGGGAAAAATTTCGCCCATGCACTTCCAGTATGCCCTAGAACCCGCCGTCAGGCATCGGCTTGCGCCCGAGCCGGTTTACCATAAAGTAAGAATGGCTCGCTACTTAGTGACCGGCTGTGCCGGCTTTATCGGATCCCACCTTACTGAAAAGCTCGTCGAAACCTTCGCCCCGAACGGAGACGTGATCCGGGGCCTCGACAACTTCGAAACAGGAAAACGCGAGAACCTCACCAACGTTCTCGACCGCATCGAGTTTCGCGAATGCGACCTGCGGGACGACGCCGCCGTGGCCGACGCATGCCGCGGGGTCGATTACATCTTCCATGTGGCCGCGCTGCCGTCGGTTCCGCGATCGGTAAAGGACCCGCGCACCAGCCACACGGCAAACGTCGACGGCACGTTCAACCTGCTTGAAGGCGCTCGCGCAGCAGGAGTGCGCCGCATCGTCTACTCCGCGTCATCCTCGGCCTACGGCAACCAGCCGGGATTTCCCCGCGTGGAGACCATGGTACCTATGCCGATTGCGCCGTATCCGGTACAGAAGCTTGCCGGGGAGTTCTACATGAAGAGCTACTGGCAGATCTACGGGATCGAAACTGCCTGCCTGCGCTACTTCAATATCTTCGGGCCGCGGCAGGTGCCAGATTCGCCCTACAGCGGCGTCATGGCCAAATTCACTTTGATGATGATGCGTGGCGAGCGCCCTACCATCTTCGGAGATGGCGAGCAGGGCCGCGACTTCACCTACATTGATAATGCCGTTTCAGCCAACATACTGGCGATGACGGTTCCGGCGGAAAAGATCGCCGGCCGGGTCTTTAACGTGGCCTGCGGCGAGCGCCACAGTATCAACAAAACCTTCAGAATTCTTGCCGAACTGCTGGATTTTAAAGAGCAGCCGATCTACGGGCCCCCGCGCACTGGAGACATCCGGGACTCGCTGGCCGACATCAGCGCAGCCCGCGACGCCTTCGGCTATAGCGTCGCTGTCAGCTTCGAGGAGGGCCTGCGCCGGACCGTCGAGTGGTACAAGCAGCAATACGCTGAAGTAGCTGCCGGTTAATCCCGCTCACTCCGCAAAAATGCGCCTTTTGTGCGTGGTTTTTTGATGTCTGCGTCCGTTTGGGGGCGTATAGTCGCCTTGCCGTAAAACATCCCCTCACGAAAGGCTGGAGCACCATGAAGAAATACGTTGCGGAACTTGTCGGGACGTTTGTGCTCGTATTTGGCGGCGTCGGCAGCGCCGTGCTGGCAGGCAGCCACATCGGCTTTGCGGGAGTGGCATTTGCCTTCGGACTATCGCTGCTGGCTATGGCCTACGCCATCGGGCCGATCTCCGGCTGTCACATCAATCCGGCCGTTACCCTGGGCATTCTCGTCGCCAGGAAAATCGACATCAAAGACGCTGTGGTTTACATGATCGCGCAGGTAGTTGGCGCGATCATCGGAGCCGCACTGATCCTCTATATCGCTCAGGGCGCGGCAAATGGCTACGACGTTGCCGCCGGCGGCCTCGGCGCAAATGGCTATGGTGCCCATTCACCCGGCGGATATTCCCTCGGCGCATGCTTCCTGGCGGAGGTCGTGCTGACGGGGTTCCTTGTGCTGACGGTCCTCGGATCGACCGATTTGACGGCACCGGTCGGCTTTGCGGGAATTCCGATCGGACTCGTGCTGGTACTTATTCACTTGGTCGGGATACCGATCACCAATACCTCGGTGAATCCGGCACGGAGTATCGGACCCGCGCTTTTTGTCGGCGGATGGGCAGTCCAGCAGCTTTGGTTGTTTATCATTGCGCCGTTCATCGGCGCCGTGCTGGCAGCACTCGTGTATGGGTTTGTCCGGCCGTCAGCTCCGCTGCTCACGGTTAAAGAGGCCGAGCGTGCACTTCCGACGGAGCAGATCGAGCGCGCCGTCGAGGCCCGCCGCTGATCTGACTCACCCTTCGCGGCGGGCAACCGCTGCGAAGGGATAAACTACTTCCCTGCTGCGTTGACCAGGTCGCGTAGCGGTTCGAGCACCGTGAAGCGTACAAGGCCAACCGGCTTCGCAGCCTGATCGATCACGGCGAGTTTGCCCTGCGCCCAGCCGGCGGGAGGTGTTTGCTGTTTCTCGATGTACAGGATCGCCTCGAGTCCCGCCGTCCCAAGGTCCGCAAGCTGCTGCGCGCGCGGTGCAGGGTCCTGCAGCAGCGGCTCTGAAGTCATCAGCACCTGTGCCTTCGGCCCAGCTGCGATCCAGCTCTCAAACGTCGCCGTCAGTTCAGCGCGCGCCTCGGTGTCGTGATTGGCCAGATATGCCTTGACCAGTCTCTCCAGCTGGTGCCGCGAAGGCGGATCGGGGCGGACCGTGTCGATCAGATGATCCATTGGCGTGAGCTGCGAGGTGTGCTGCATCTCGTAGCGTTGATCAGCACCGACCGGCTGAAGCACACTTGCCAGCACGCGGAGAGGCTCAATTTGCGCCGTTCCCGCAAGCTGACGCAGGCCGACGTCCTCGGCCGAGAGATGCGTCAGCCCAACAGCTTCGAGGCGCAGCGATTCCACCCACAGACGGCGATACATGTCATCAACGTTGTTCACGCTCTGCGGAGACCAGAGCCGCTCGGCAATGGCCGCAGTGCGCGGCCATACACGCGAGTCGATGCTGCGCGGCGTGACGTGTTCGTTCCACATGCAGGCTTCGCCGCCAAGGATGCGCGCCTGCTCGTCGGGCGTGAGCATTGTGCCGACGGGCACCGGATCAGCCCGGTAATGCTGCTCCGCGGAGTTCATGTGGTCGAGATAGTAGGGCTGCGCGAGAATGCCGTCGTATCTCGCCTTAGCGCTGGCGGCCAGCGAGTCGAAGCCGCGCCACGACTCGATCACGGCGTCTTTGGAGAGGCCGGGCGCGAAGATCTCATCCCAGCCGATCATGCGCTTGCCTTGCTTCGTCAGAATCGGTAACAGTTGCTGGTTGAAATAGGTCTGCAGCGCGGCCGTGTCATTCAGATTGTGCTTCTTCGCGAACTCCTGGATCTTCGGATTCGCCTTCCACTGCACGCCGTTGTTCTCGTCGCCGCCGATGTGCATGTAGGTGTCGGGGAAGATCTCGGCCATCTCTCCGATGAACCGGTCGAGGAACTTGTAGGTGCTCTCACGGGTCGGATCCATCACGGGATCGAAGATGCCGTATTGCCGCTCGATCTGGTACGGGCCGCCGTAGTCGGGTCCTGTGCCGCTGGCGAGTTCGGGATAACCCACCATCCACGACTGCGCGTGGCCGGGGATATCGAACTCGGGCACGACGCGAATGCCGCGCTCGCGGGCATAGGCGACAATCTCGCGCGCCTGGTCCTGTGTGTAGTAAAGTCCGTCGGACCCCATACCGGTGAGCTTGGGAAAGACCTTGCTCTCCATGCGGAAGCCCTGGTCGTCGCTCAAGTGCCAGTGGAAGACGTTCATCTTCACGGCGGCCATGCCGTCCAGCGTGCGCTTGATCACCTCAATCGGCTGAAAGTGCCGGCTGCAGTCAATCATGAGGCCGCGCCAACGGAAGCGGGGCGAGTCGTCGATGGAAACCGCAGGCAGGAAGTAGGTGGTGCGGTCGTTCTGGACAAGCTGAAGGAACGTCTCCAGGCCGTGGATCGCTCCGACTACGGTGGCGGCTTTCAGGTGAGCGCCGCTCGAAGTGACTTCGAGTGAGTAGGACTCGTTTTCGTCCGGACCCTGGATGGCCTCGCCCGGCCCGTCCGCCGTGATTGTGAGCGTGGCCGCTCCGCTGGCCGGCGTCGTCGCGATCTGCACGCCAGTCTGCGCCTTCAGCCGGACGAGCATGCGGCTAATCGCGGCATCGAGGCGGGCATCGTGAAATTTGTCGGCAGCAGCCGTGAACTGCGGCGTGATGGGGACCGATCCGGCGTTCACGGTTAGATGCGCCGGCTGCGGCATCAGCGTGTTGTTGAAGGCAGAGCTGGAAGTTTGGGCGTTCACGGAAAGTACTCCCAGGGTTGAAGCCACAACTACCCCGGCTGCGATCAGGCGATGGATCACGCTGCAACGTCCTCCGGACTGAAAGTGGTGTCATCAGCAGTCTCTGTATACCTGTCTATACCTGTCAAGTTTTGCCGCTGAAACTATGCCCTTCGTCACAATCTGAGACAGCCGGCTAGTCCCGCCGATACACTGGCACTCCGGAGAAACCAATGATCAAACGCCCCGCCCTGCTGCTGCTTATCTCGCTTCCTCTCTGTGCGCTTGCGCAGAACCAGAAACGCCCCACCGATCTGAAAGGCGTCCTGCTCGAAGAGCTGCGGACGACACACAACGAGGAAGACTGGTTTGTGCCGGCGAATATTGCCGTCCAGGGAATGACGGCGGAACAGGCCAAATGGAGTCCGGGGAATGGACAACACTCTGTCGGCCAGCTTGTCTATCACCTCGTCTTCTGGAATACGCGCGAACTGGCGGACGTCAAAGGCGAGAAGTCTCCGAAGTTCAGCGGCAATAACGACGAGACGTTCAACAACTTCGATGACAAGCAGTGGAATGCTCTCGTCAAGCAGCTCGACGATGTTTTAACCGAATGGGAAAAGGCCGTTGAAGCAGCGGACGACGCGAAGATCGCGGCTTCGGCCTCGCTGATCGCTCACACCGCTACGCACAACGCGTACCACATCGGGCAGATCGTCTATGTGCGCAAGCTACAGGGCTCCTGGGATGCGAGCAAGGGCGTCAAGTGAGGACGCCCAGTTGCTGCAGGATTGTCGCGTGGTCGAAGTACACCTTTTCGCAGACCAGCTTATCGCCTTCGAAGACGAAGATCGCTGCGCATGGCAGGTCGATCTGGTTGCCGGTGGGTGCGACTCCGGACCACACGCCGCGATGTGTTCCGCCCATTCTGCATTCCACGACGACCGCATCATCTGCGTGATAGGTTGCGACCTTCGTCAGCCAGAAATCTGGAAATGCGCCGAATAGCTGCTCGAGCAAAGTCTCGACCGCCTTCGATCCATCCGCAATCACACCGAGAGCAGGAACTTCATAACGCGGGTGATGAAATGTCGATACAGCTGCGGCCACGTCATGCGTTACTGTTTCGGCATCGATGTGAGCATTGACAATCGCGTCACGGCTGGCCCGAAGACTGAACTGGTCGAGATTAGGCATAGTCCCTCCTGTCGTGCGGCATTTTACCTCGCAGGTGTCCAGAGGAGATGATTGCGAAGCTGCATCCGAGATGACTTGCCACGTTAACACCGAGCCTGCATGATGAAAGCACGTCATAAACGTGGCTACTCAACAGCAGCGCCCAGTAAAACCGATAAAACTGGAGCCACGCTGGCCCGCGGGGTTGGCACTGCTTGCAGTGGGCGGATTGCGTCTTGCGCTGCCGCCTTCCCTGTCCGTTGGGCCGGACTGGATGCTCCTCGCCGTTGTGGGCATATTGATCCTCCCTACCGAGTGGACGCGGGTCCGCGAATACTACACGGCCTGCAAGGTTCTGGGATACGTCCTGGCCGCGATCGTCACCGTCGACATGGTCCTGTCTCTTTCGTTGCTTGTCGCTGCTCTCCCCGCGCGTCGGCAGTCGCCCCTGGAGATGCTTCGCTCCGCCGGCGCGTTGTGGATCACCAACATCCTCGTCTTCGCCTCCTGGTACTGGAGGCTCGACGGGGGCGGGCCGCGCGCGCGTGAGTTGCGTGGCACTCACCTTGATGGAGCATTCCTGTTTCCGCAGATGCTGCTCGATCCGCAGACAAAGGTGCAGATGGGTGAGCAAAACTGGAGTCCGGGTTTTGTCGACTACCTCTTTCTGGCCTTCAATACAAGCACGGCGTTTTCGCCCACCGACACCCCTGTTCTTTCGCGCTGGGCCAAGGTCCTGACCATGATCCAGTCACTCATTTCATTGACGACGGTCGCCCTTCTCGCAGCGCGCGCGGTGAATATCCTTTAATTTCGATGCGCACGCTTCGTACGATCGGCGGATACGAATGGGGCGGCTTCTACTGCGCGGGTGTCTGCGAGCACGAGGCGCACCACTGCGGACAGATCGCGTTTCTGAGAAAACGGCTGCCGGGCGCGAAGCCGGACACGGACTAACGTAACCGCCAACCAGCGATTTCTTGTGGCGGAAACCCACGATCTGCCGCTATGGTTTTCGCATGCCCCCAAGATTGCTACGCCAAGTGTCGTCCTTCTTCTGCCTCCTACTGCTTGCGCCCGCGCTCACGGCACAAAAATACGACATCCAAAAGATCTCTTTCACCGGCTATCCAGCGGCCACTCAAGCTGAGTTGATGACGGTCGCGGGGTTGCAGTCCGGCGTGCCGCTAGGTCAACCGGAGATCCAGGCCGCGGCGCACAAGATCTCAGAAACGGGGCTCTTCTCGAATGTGCAGTTCGCGTTTGACGGAGCCGAGTTGAAGTTCACGCTTCAGCCTGCCGATGGCGCAGTACCGGCTCTCTTCGCGAACTTTCCCTGGTGGGACAACAAAGCACTGACAGCTGCTGTGGCGGCAAAGGTTCCGCTGTTTCATGGAACGGTGATACCCGAGAGCGGCATACAACAGCAGGTCACGGCGGCGCTGGCCGCCCTTGTAGCCGAAAGGGGAGTGCAGGCAACCATCACCTCGCAGCCTCACAGTGACTTGGGAAAGCTTGTTGGCTTGGAGTTCCGGATCGAGTCTCCCCCCATTCAGATCGCGGAGGTACGGTTTGCAGGCGCGAGCGCCGGACTGGCCGAGCCTGTAAATGGCATTGCAAAAGCGGCCGTTGGGAAGGAGTTCTATGAGGCAACGGAGCCGACCCTGCAATCGGCTCTGCGCGCGGTGTATCACCGGCAAGGTTATCTTGATTTCGCCATGACGAAGTTTGCGCATGGCGAGCCACAACTTGCCGAAGGAAGAGTTGGCGTTCCGGTGAATGCGACCATCGTCGAGGGTCCGCAATATCGAGTGGCCGGCCTGACGCTCTCGGGCGATGCGCTGATGACGCAGGAGGAGTTCGCAAAACGAGCGAAGCTGCGCGTGGGAGATGTCGCAAACGAAGATCTGTTGCAAGCGACGCTGGCTGAGATCGCGGCTCCGTACAAGGCCAAGGGATACCTGCGCGCGAGCATCCAGGCAAATCCAACTTTCGACAAAACTGCGCACTTCGATCACCCCGGGAATACTGTGAGCTATTCGATCAATGTGGTTCCGGGGCCGGTCTACCACATGGGAAAACTGACGATTGTGAACTTGGACGATGAGAGGAAAGCTCTGGTGCTCAAGTACTGGACAATGCACGAGGGCGATGTGTACGACGCGACTTATCTTCCGAGTTTCCTACCCGCAAACAAGAGCAACCTGCACGCGCTCGATGGGTGGTCAGCGACCTACAAGCAATACGAGCATGAGGATACCCACCTCGTGGACCTGACGGTTACCTTTCGGCAGGAGGGCCCTTGAATGGGGACAGGCCCGTCTTGAGACTTTTTCGCGACGTAGCCCGTCTGTATAGTATCGAGTTCTGGATGGCTGCTCCTCCTTGGAAGGAACTCATTCGAGGGGCGCGCATCGAATCGCTCCCGTGCTGCGATGCGCGCCTCCCTTGAACCTCCTCAGATTTTTTCCTGACACCCGTTCCCCCAACAATTGAACCTGCTCGGTTTTCGAGACTCATCGTACCGATGCAGACTTCTCTGGCTTGAGCGACGGCCATTGGGGTTGTCTTTTTTCGAGGAATGCGCGGATGCCTTCCTTGAAGTCCTCGGTCGTGCGCGCCTCGGCGTTGGCAGCGATGGCCGACTCCGTCTCCTGATCGAGATGGCGATGCGAATGCTCGCTGAGCAGCCGCTTGGTGGCCCGCATGGCCGCAGGACTATTCTGCAGCAGCGAAAGGGCCAGCTTGCGCGACTCGACCATCAGATCCTGCTCGGGAACCACGCGGGTGACGAGACCCAGGTCGAACGCCTCCTGCGCTTTGATCAGCCGGCCCGTGAGAAGCAGGTCGCGCGAGCGCTTGTCGCCGATCTGCCCACGCAGGAATGCCGACACAATGGCCGGAACAAAACCAATCCGCACTTCTGTGTAGCCGAACTTCGCCTCCGGGATCGCCAGTGTGAAATCGCAAATGGTCGCCAGCCCCATGCCGCCCGCGATCGCGGCCCCATTCACGGCGGCGATCGTCGGCTTCGGAATGTCGTACAGCGTGCGAAGGAGCCGCGCAATGCGCTCGGAATCAATCTGGTGCTCTTCGGGAGTCTTCGTGCGCAGGGTCTCGAGGTGGTCGAGATCAAGGCCGGCGCAAAAGGCGGTGCCCGCACCAGTGAGCAGGATAACGCGGCAGGAGGGATCGTCTCCGGCGGCGAGGAAAGCGTGTGTCAGATCCTCCATCATCTCCGGATTCAGCGCATTGCGCTTATCCGGACGATTCATGGTGATGGTCAGAATGCCGCTCTCCAAATGTGTGTGCAGGGTCGCGTAAGGCCGCATGTTCTTGCCCCTCCGAGGCGGAGACAATGAATCTTACTCCAATCTTCACAAGCGGAGATGCCCCCTATTGCGGCATCGATCCGAATTTTGCCTGGATGGAACGGGTCTGCGCGAGAAGATTGTCGAGAGGGCGCAGTTGCGGAAGCGTTGCGCCGAGACGCGCAAGCTCGGCAACGGCAATCTCGGTGGGCAGATTACCGACAAGCACATCCTGCGCAAAAGGACAGCCCCCGAGGCCGCCGAGAGCTGTATCGAAGCGGCGGCATCCGGCTGCGTAAGCTGCGGCGACCTTCGCCGCGGCGTTGTCTGCGCGTGCGTGCATATGCACACCGAGTTCGACGCTGCGGGGCAGCGTGGGCAGAACCGCGCCGATCAGCGCGTCTGTTTCCTCCGGTGACGCAAGACCCACAGTATCCGCCAGAGAGATCTGCTCGATGCCGTTGTCCGTCAGCAGATCGCATGCCGCGATCACTTCATCGATGCTCCACGGGTCGTTGTATGGATTGCCGAAGGCCATCGAGATATAGACAATGACCCGCATTCCGGCGTTATACGCTGCTTCCCCGATCGCATCGAGAGCTTCGAGCGACTCTTCCGGGGTCTGGCGCTGGTTGCGCTCGAGAAACGTCGGCGAAATGGAGTAAGGAAACCCGAGGGTGCTGACGCCTCCCGCAGCTACGGCGCGCTCGGCTCCCTTTTTGTTGACGACAATGCCGATAATCTCGACGTCCTCCGGCGCATCAAGAAAGTTGAGCACCTGCTCGGAGTCTGCCATCTGCGGAACTGCGGCAGCGGAGACAAATGAGATCGCATCGACGTGTCGGAAGCCGGCGTCGATCAGCGAACGGAGGTACTCGACTTTCTCGTCGACCGGGATCGTTTTCGGCAATCCTTGCCAGGCATCGCGAGGGCATTCAATAAGCTTGACCGCGTTTTCCATACTGCAAGCTTACGATCCCGAACTAAGGAGGACCGCCAGACAGGCCAGAGAATGCACAGCCGCAGTCACGCCCAGCGCGAACCATTTAGATCTCGACCGCAGGATAACTGACGTCAACAGCCCATACATCGGGAACTGAATATACATCAGCGTCTGTGACAAAATCTCGCCCGCATGGCCGCCCAGTCTGAACGCGGTTTTTTTCAGCAGCAGAGGCCAGGGGTAGAGCGATGTCAGAGCGTCAGAACCTGCCAGCGCCATAATGCTCGCGGCATGAACGGCAAGCGGTGTAATCGCGATTCCAAGCAGCAGCGGCCACCAACTGTCAAGCCAGCCCGCGCTTTTGCTCCTGCGCTTTCGGGGACTTCCGGGGGCGCTGCGTCGCTTTTGCCGGGGACGATCGGAGCTGACAGCCATGCCAAGAGGATACCTGCCCCAGATTGTGCATGGCCGCAAAAAGTTGCGACATCCCCGTGGAGGTATCGAGCATTACACAATCAGGTTGCAGCCTCACGCAAATCCTGGCGCCCCCGCCTGGAATTCTTTACCAACTACACGCCCGTTCGGCTACATTGGACGCCGCAGGCTCACGCCTGCGATTTCGGAGTGCCAGCAGGTGAAGCTCTCCGCAACCGGCGTCATGCCAAAAAGGAGAACAGAAAATGCGGACTCTATCGACTCTGCGCGCAACGGTGACCACCGCGGCACTTGTCGCTTGTTCCATCGCCGCTCACGCGGCGGCCAGTTCGTTCGACGCAATCTATGTCTTCGGAGACAGCTACTGCGACGTGGGCAACATCTCTATTGCGAGTGGCGGCGCGATACCCGGGCCGCTGTACTACAAAGGCCGATTTTCGAACGGCTACATCTGGATCGATCACCTGGCTGGCGCCTATGGAGTGACCGTCACGCCCTCGCTGGCCGGAGGTACGGATTACGCCTTTGGGGGCGCCGAGGTCACCGCGCCCGTTCCCGAAGGCGCCCAATCCATTCCGAGCGTGCCCGACCAGGTCGCCCTCTACCTCGAGCAGCACAACGGCAAGGCAGACCCGCACGCGCTCTACATTGTCGAGGGCGGCGGCAATGACATTCTGAACGCTCCAGCGGGAACATCGCCTCAAGACCTTGGTGGAGAGATCGCCTTTGGCCTGGCCGCCAGTGTCGAATTGCTGGAGCGCGCCGGCGCGCGGCATCTTCTGGTCCCGAACCTGTTCGATGTGGGCAAGCTGCCTGCGGCTCGACTTACAGGAATCTCGAGCTTTGCGACGGCGACGACGCTGGTTGTCAATCAGCAGTTGAACTTCTGGCTGCTGCTCGAGTCGTTTTCGCCCCGCACTCACATTTACCGTCCCGACGCCTTTGACTGGCTGCAAGCCGTCTTTGCCGACAGCTTCCACTTCGGCTTCAACGATGTGACCGATCCGTGCCTGCCCGCGTCCCCCCTACCATCGGCGTGCAGCAACCTCTTCTGGGATGTCGAGCACCCGACGATCTTTGGACACTCGATGCTCGCGACGCTCGCGGTGCAGGCGATCCACCAACAATAACCCTCGTTTGCGGAGCCGCGCTAAGGGTGAATTTGGCCAGCCGGATCCGCGAGCGGATCCGACGATACATCGATTGGCCGCCTAGGCGATTACCTGGAAATGAGGCAGGCGCGTGGTCTTTCGATCAAAGGTTAAGGTGCGGGAGCACCCTGCCCATGCATTGAGCGCCTCGATCAATGCATCTTCAAACTCTCCGGTACGGTGCTTGAGGGCAAAAGCAGCCTCGAAGACCTGCTGTTCGTTCTGAACCTCAAGAGAGTCTGCGGCGAGCAGGTGCTCAATATGAGTGGCGATCTCGGCAGAGCTCTGCTTGAATAGACTGCGCAACACCCAAACGATTTCAAGGATAGTAACCAGGCTAATGAATCCCGGACCTTGTTCGCTCAACTGTCGATCGACAATTTGATTAGCCTGTTGTGATTGCTTTGGGTCGTCTTGTAGCAAATAACGCAACACGACGTTGGTATCGAGACCGATCATCGACGGAAGCGCTCTGTTGCGCCGGCTTCGATTGCGGCGTTCATCTCCTTAACCGAGATGGGCCGCTTGAGTTTGGAGAGACTGCCCTTAAGGCTCGATGTTCGAATCTTCGGAAGAATGGCAACAGTCCCATCGGGCTGAAGGAAGAATTTGAACCGATCGCCCGGTTTGAGATTCAAATATTCCCGGACCGATTTGGGAATTGTAGCTTGGTTTTTGCTGCTCAGCGTGGCTTCCACAGGTCTAAACCTCTCTTTACATTTTAACAAATGTAAAGCGCCAAAGCTCCCGACACATACCGCCGGAACCGCTCACGCCAGCCGGCTCCGCGAGCGGATCCACAGCTCGAAGATCAGCGTATTGATTGAGAACCCGATCCAGAACGCAATGCCGAAGAACTGCTGTGGCCGAAGATGCGTGAGCGGACTGGTGGCGAAGAACAATCCCATTACAGGGCGTGTCGTCGCAATCCCGAGAAGGATAGCGATGCCCCGCAGCAGCCAGCGCCGTTCGAGCGGTGATTGATTCTCACACCGGTAGCGCCAGGCCCGGAACAGCGAATAAAGAAACAGGCTGTTGAAGAGCAGAACTGCCGAGCGCTCGGTCCATCCTCCGACCGAATCGATGCTCATTGCGTACGCAGTAACACCAACAATCGCCCCGAGAGGGTAGATGAGCCGTTCCGCCCAGAGCGCGTTTCGCCGGAAGACGACAAAAGGTGCAACAAGTACGAACGCCAACGCCGGAATGATATGCGCCAGCGTAAGCGCGGCATGCGAGGCGAAGAACGCGTCGAGAGCCGCCAGCTGTGGCGGGGCGGCGTGTGACGGATTCAGCAGCGCCGAGATTCTGCGCAGAACCACGCTCACCGCGATTCCCGTACAAATCAGGAATCCCACGCGCAGCCAGAGCGGGGCCTGCTGCTCTCGTACAGCCGGGGCAAGATCTGCCGTTTTCGGCGTCATTCCCCGATATACGCAGCCGGCACGCCTTTAGTGCCGTGTTTCTCCCGCGCCGGCCGGCTTGACGGGCAAATCTCCGGACCCCAGCCGCCGATGGAAGAAGTCGAAGACGATGTCATAGAGCTGCAGCGCCAGCTCCGGATCGTAGCGCGGGCCCTCATCGCGCATGAAGGCGTGCGCGCCGTTCACCTCGTACCAGCTGTATTTGACGCCTGCCTCGTTCAGCCGCGCATGCACCTTCATGCGGCCCTCGAGCGGGATATGCGGGTCCTGGCGTCCCCAGATCATCAGTAGCTCGCCCTGAATGTCCTGGGTGCGCTCAAGGGAATCGTCCTTCATGCCTTTGCCGAGACTGCCCTTGTGAATGTCCGTCGCGTAGAAACAGGCTGCGCCGCGCACATCGGAATTCATCGCGGCGCGGAAGGCGAGATGTCCGCCGATGCAGATACCCATGGCTCCGAGCCGGCCGGTGCAGTCCTCGCGGGACTTCAGATGGTCGAGCGCGGCGCGCGCATCGGCGTCGTAGCTGGCGAGTTCTTTGGTCGTCTTGAGCTGGTTGCCGCGGTCGGAACCGGCCTGGTCGTAGGCGAGAACGGTTCCAGCAGGCTCGAACTCGTGATAAATCTCGGAGACTGCGACGATGTAGCCGTGGCCGGCAAGCATGGCGGCCATGCGGTGGATCGGCCCGGTGACCTGAAAGATCTCGCTGCAAAAGACGATGCCTGGATACTTCCCTGGCGCGAGGGGATGGAAGATGTGCGTGCGCATGGGGCCGTAAGGTGTCGGGAGGTCAACGTGCTCGTTGTCGAGG
>JAFAKX010000165.1 GCA_019234945.1 Silvibacterium sp. | reverse complement strand
CATGGTTCACCTATCCGAATCCGCGAACTCAGGTCTGGGTGCCGGTGGAACCGCAGCTACCTCCGGAGGTGATGGCGTCGCACGACTCCCATAACTTCAGGGTCATTGGCAAGTTGAAGGCGGGAGTATCTGTTGCAATCGCGCAGGCGGATTTGAGCAACATTTCAGCGCAAGAGCGGAAACAACGGCCCGAAGGACCAGTTTTTGACGCCGCGTATATTCGTCCGTTGCTCGATTCGGAGACATACGAGGTCAAGACAATCCTCTACGCGCTGTTTGCGGCGACCGGGTGCCTGCTCCTGATTGCGTGCCTGAATATCGCGAACCTGCTCGTAGCGCGCTCGGCATCACGGCGGCGCGAGGCGGCCATTCGGACTGCCCTTGGCGGTTCGAGGGCCACCCTGGTTGGCGAGCGGGTCACGGAAAGCCTGCTATTGTGCTTCGCCGGCGCTGCGCTCGGCCTGGTTTTCGCGAATGTCGCCTTGCATTGGCTGCTCCATCAACGAACGGATCTGCCACGTGCGGAGTCCATCCATCTGGATGCGACCGCTGTGCT
Organism: Silvibacterium sp.; assembly: GCA_019234945.1. GTDB lineage: Bacteria > Acidobacteriota > Terriglobia > Terriglobales > Acidobacteriaceae > Silvibacterium. The sequence continues at coordinate 6,049 of JAFAKX010000165.1, read as the reverse complement.
GTTTTCTTTCGGCCTTGCTGTGTTGTGCGGCATCGGAGCCGGACTGGCGCCGGCGCTCGTCGACAACGAACAGCAGGTTCTGCGAACGCTGCAGGAGTCATCGCGCTCGGTAAGCGGAGGCCGGGGAAGCATCTCCCTGCGCCGCGCGCTGCTGAGTGTCGAAGTGGCTCTCACAGTGGTGTTGCTGGTGGGCGCGGGATTGTTCCTGCGCAGCTTCCAGAAGCTTCGCGCCGTGGATATCGGCGTGCCGACAGCAAATGTGCTGCATTTGAGCATCAGCCTGCCGGACGCGGTTTACAAAGATGGCCCGAAGAGGCTTGCGTTCATCGAGCAACTGCTCGAGCACGTTCGCGTGCTGCCTGGAGTCCGCTCGGCTGGCATCAGCACCTGCCTGCCGGGGCAGGGCCACTGCTCGGACGATGCGATCACCATCCCCGAACTGCCGCCCCCGCCGAAGGGAGAGTTTTGGGATGCCTCAGTGCGCTTCGTTGATCCGGGGTTCTTCAAGGCCATGGAGATTCCGCTGCTGCGCGGCCGCTATTTTGCGTTGGACGAACGGCTCACGCGGCGCAAATACGTGATCGTCAGCGAATCGTTCGTGCGGCAGTTCCTGTCCTCGACTGATCCGCTGGGCAAACACGTTGTCGATTCCAATAACGGTGAGCTCGGGGAAAAGCCGGAGCCGAGCATGGAAATCGTCGGAGTGGTCGGTGACGTTCGTGAGTACCCGATCCGCGAGCCCCGGCCGACTGTTTACTATCCGCTCTACGGCGGATTGCGCGGCGATCTGGAGTTGGCGGTGCGAACGGCCGGGGATCCGCTGAGCATGGCAATGTCGGTGCAACGCGTTGTCGCGGAGATCGACCCTTCGCTACCGGTTGCCGATGTGCTTTCGCTCGACCAGATGATCGGCAAGTACACAGCCCAGGCGAGCTTCGACGCCGTCCTCCTGATCGTTTTTGCGGTGCTCTCGCTGATTCTCGCGGCCGTCGGCCTCTTCGGGGTCCTTTCCTACATCGTTGCACAGCGCACCGGCGAGATCGGCATCCGCATCGCTCTGGGCGCGCAGCGCGAGCAGGTGATGCGGCTCATGCTCGCCGATGGACTGCGCCCGGCGATCATTGGGCTGGTGCTGGGTTTGGCGGCGAGCGCCGCGACCACGCGCTTGATCCGTTCGCAGTTGTACGGAACCCAGCCGCTCGATCCTCTCGTGTTGGCTGTGGTTGCCGTAGCGCTGCTCGCGGTTGCCGCCGCGGCGTGCCTCGTGCCGGCGTGGCGGGCTTCGCGGCTCGATCCCATGGAGGCATTGCGAACTGAGTAAGCCGTTGCGCCTTTATATTCACTGCTGCCAGTTGTCAAATCTGCCATGTAAAATGGCGGCAGTGCACCCCCCGGTTTCAATCGAAGCTCCATGAGTAAAAGCATTCCCACGATCCCCCACTCCCTCCTTGTCGTTCTGTCTGCGCTTTCTACCGTTTTTGCCTTCGGACAGACAGCCCCGGCCCCGCCGGCGAATGCGGTTCAGCCCGCTGCAGCCGCGCCCGCTCAGCCGGCGCAGAACCAGAATTTTCAAAATAGCCAGCCGCAGAATGGACAGCCGCAAAATGGGCAGGCTACCGGCAATCAGGAATACACCATTTCGCGGCAGGTCAACGAAGTTGACCTGGTTTTCGCCGTCACCGACAAGCATGGCCGCTTCATCTCGGATCTCAAGCAGAGCGATTTTGCCCTGCTCGACGACCGAAAGGCCCCGGACCGCGTCTACAGCTTTACCCAGCAGACCAACCTGCCCCTGCGGGTGGGCATCGCGATCGACACCAGCACGTCAATCCGCACGCGCTTCCAGTTCGAACAGCAGGCCTCGATCGAATTTCTTCTGCAGATTCTGAAACCCAAGAGCGATAAGGCGTTCGTCATGGGCTTTGACGTCACGCCCGACTACAAACAGGACTGGACGAACAACCTCGACTCGCTTACGGCGGGCGTCAAAGCTTTACGTCCGGGCGGCGGAACGGCGCTCTTTGATGCTGTCTACAGCGCCTGCCGCGACAAGCTGCTCGACGCCTCGCGCGGGCAGGAGCCGGTGCGTAAGGCCATGATCCTCATCTCCGACGGAGACGATAACCAGAGCCACGCCTATCTCGACGACGCCATCAAGGAGTGCCAGCGGGCTGAGACCATCGTCTACACGATCAGCACGAACACCAGCCCCAGCCGCGACCGCGGTGACGACATCCTGAAGAAGATCGCCGACGCGACAGGAGGCCGCGCCTTTTATCCCAAGCGCCTCGAGGATATGCCCATCAGCTTCCAGAGCATCCAGGACGAGCTTCGCAGCCAATACGCCCTGGTCTACAAGCCGGCCGATTTTGTGGCCAACGGTGCTTTCCGCCCCATCTATCTCTTTTGCCTGGATCGCCGCTACGTTGTCAGCGTCCGCCAGGGCTACTTCGCACCGAAGCAATAAGGCCTTAGATTCCGCAGCTTACGATGACTTCAGCGGCCAGCTGATCTGACCGCTGCGATGGTATGCAAGGTTCGCGATCTGACCGGCTCGCGCCGCGGCGACGCCGGTCTCGACCGGCGCGGTTGGCTCCTTGCGAGACTTCACGGAATCGAAGAAGTTCTGCATATGCGAGATGGTCCCGTCGCGGAAGCTTTCTTCTTTGAGTACTGGATTCTGATTACCCTGGACGCCCTCGCGATAAACGGCGAATCCGCTGCGATTGATTTTGAGCGTCGCCTCCATCCCGCGGAATTCGAGCCCGCCGTCGTCGATGGATGAACTCATCATGCCCTCGTACACCACATCGAAACCCGGATAGCGGAGGGCGGCCTGAACAGTATCGGGACACTCCCAATCCTGATACATGTACTTGTCCCCGAGCATCAGCACGACACTCGGCTGATCGGTTTTCATTGCCCAGTGCACCACATCGATCCAATGGGTGAATAGATCGGTCATGGCGCCCCCGCCAAAATTCCAGAACCAGCGCCAGCGGTAGAACTTCTCCTCGGTGAAAGGCTGATCGGGAGCGCCGCCGAGCCAACTCTTCCAGTCGAGGGCCTGCACATCTATTGGCTTCATACCCTGTCTTCGCTGGTAGTTCTGCCACCAGTACGTTCTCACCTGGACAACGCGGCCGAGGCTGCCTCCCTGGATAAGATCGACCGCGTCACGGAAGTGAGTCCAGCTGCGCTGCTGCATACCGCATTGCAGAATCTGCTTGCTGGAGCGGACAGCGCGCGTAAGCGTGACGCCCTCCTCGATCGTGTGGGTGACCGGCTTCTCGAGATATACATCCTTGCCGGCGCTCAGGGCATCGACGGCCATGCGAACATGCCAGTGATCAGGAGACGCAATGATAACGGCATCAACCTCTTTGTCGAGCACTTCACGATAGTCGGCATGAGTGGTAGCTGCACCATTCGAGCGCTCTTTGACGCCATCGCGGCGCGGCGCATAGACGTCGCTCACGGCTACGATCTGGTATGGACCGACCTGATCAGCAGAGTCGAGCAGGCCCTTCATTCGCCCTCCGGCGCCAATGATGCCAACGCGAAGAGTGTCATTGGCTCCAAGCACTTTTGTGGAGGCAAGGGCGGTCATTCCACCTGCGATGAGAAAGCTGCGGCGATTCGGCTTGTGGGACAATGGGCTCTCCTGTCGTTGCTGGCGATGATTTCCTGCTCGCGACGGTCACGATTTCTCTGGAAGCTCTGGGCGGTTTTGTTCCGCTGCAAGCCATCGGTGCTCGGACCGTCGTGCGGATGGTATATCTTTCACTGATCCGCTTCAATCGAACTGTTCGCCATTGCGAAAGGGTCCCTTTGTGAAAGGCCCTTTCCGGAAGGATAGACATGTCAGGATCGCGCAGAGATTTTCTCGCCCGCAGAGATTTCCTAGTTCAAGGCTCGCTGGGACTGCTCGGAGCCGCCGTTGCCGCTCAGGCCCAGGCGCCGCAGTCGGCACAATCACAACAACCAACTCCGGGGGCTCCGCCGGCATTTGGCACGGCTCCTCCGGTAGGGCCGGCGGTATCGGCGTCAACCTTCGTCGAGGCGGAAAAGCTGGTGCAGGTGGAGATGACTCCGGCGGATCGGACGGAGGCGGCGGAGAACTGGCGGATGGCGATGGCTCCGCTGTATGAGCGTCGAACGGGACCGAAGAAGTTGGCGATCGAAGAGAGCGTCGCTCCCGCGACGCAGTGGAACCCGATGCTGCCGAGGTTGACCCACTATCCGGCGGCAAATGTGTTTGTGCGCAGTGCCGCGAGCGGGTCTGCGCTGCCGGGGAACGATGAGGACATCGCCTTCGCCACAGTCACCCAGCTTTCGCGATGGATCGAGGGACGGCAGATTACGTCGGAGCGGCTGACGCAGATCTATCTGGATCGGATCGGGCGCCTCGATCCCAAGCTGCGTTGTGTCATCACGCTGACGAAGGAATATGCGCTCGAACAGGCACGGCAGGCGGACAAGGAGATCGCAGCGGGTAAATATCGTGGGCCGCTGCACGGGATTCCGTGGGGCGCAAAGGACCTGCTGGATACCGCCGGCATCGCGACGACATGGGGTGCGGAGCCTTACCGGAGTCGCGTCCCGACCCGGGATGCAGCGGTCGTGGAGCGGTTGAATACGGCAGGCGCGGTGTTGATCGCGAAGCTGAGCCTGGGCGCGCTGGCGCTGAACGATATCTGGTTCGGCGGACAGACGATGAATCCCTGGCTGCTCGAGGAGGGATCGTCGGGATCGAGCGCGGGACCGGGAGCGGCGACTGCAGCGGGGCTGGTCGGGTTCGCGATCGGAAGCGAGACGGGTGGGAGCATCGTGAGCCCGTCGATGAGGTGCGGGGTGACGGGTCTGCGTCCGACATTTGGCCGTGTGCCGCGCACCGGCGCGATGACGCTCTGCTGGTCGCTCGACAAGCTGGGCCCGATGGCGCGGGGAGTCGAGGACACGATGCTGGTGTTGAACACGATTACCGGGCCTGATCCGGGCGACCTCGGCAGCGTGCCTTCGAAGCTGGCGTTTAATGCAGGAGCCAGCGTGGCCGGGTTGCGGGTGGGCTATTTTCCGGCCTGGATGAAGGAGCCTCCGGCGACCGATGTGGATCGCGCGGCGCTGGAAACGGTGAAGAAGGTGGGCATGACTCCGGTGGAGGTGTCGCTGCCGAACTGGCCGTACGATTCGCTGAACCTGATCTTGTTTGCGGAGGCCGCGGCGTCGTTCGAAGAGCTAACGCTCAGCCATCAGATCGATCAGCTCAAGATGCAGGTGCCGGATGCATGGCCGAACTGCTTCCGCCAGTCACGGTTCCTCTCGGCGGTGGATTTTGTGCAGGCGGACCGGATGCGGCGCAAGGTGGCCGAGGAGATGGCCCGCATCTTCTCCGACGTCGACCTGCTGCGGTGCCTTCGCTGCGAGACGAGATGCTGGTGATCAGCAACAATACCGGACATCCGTCGCTCACGCTGCGGGCCGGGTTCGTCGAAGTGTCGGAGGCGCGCAGCGACTGGGCTCCGGACCCGAAGCATCCGCTGTCAAAGTTCTCTCCGTCTCGGCGCGTGCCGCATGGCGTGACGCTGATCGGGCGACTGTTCGACGAAGGCACGGTGGCTCAGGCTGGCCTGGCGCTTGAGAAGGCATTCGGGGTGGCGGGGGAACGGCCGCCGGGGTTTTAGAAATTGATGGCCCCGGCTCTCTTTTGGGAAAACCGGGGCCGCCCGGCAGACAGCCTGTAAGCCGAATTCTGTCGAGGACGGCCATTCCTCTAGGCGGCGCATTGCTGCGCGCGCTCAAGCGACCTACCCGGAGGTTTCCGCCGTGCTTCGCTTGCGCTCGGCACGTAACCCGCGTTGGCGCGCCGGGCCGGCACGCATCCGCAGCCGATCGGGCCGGGCTGCGAATTTCCTCCCTATTTGGTCTTGCTCCGTGTGGGGTTTACCATGCCTCCGCCGTTACCGTCGGAGCGGTGCGCTCTTACCGCACCTTTTCACCCTTACTCGCCGAGGCGAGCGGTATGTTCTCTGTGGCACTAGCCGTCTCG
>JAFAKX010000217.1 GCA_019234945.1 Silvibacterium sp. | reverse complement strand
GGCCCGAATTTGCCGGTGTAGTTGCCGACGGGGCCGAAGTGGTTGTAGACCACGTCGAGCAGCACGGCGAGTCCGCGCTGATGAGCGGCATCGACGAAGCGCTTTAGTCCGTATGGGCCGCCGTAGGTGTGGTTCACAGCGTAGAGTGTGACGCCGTCGTAGCCCCAGCCGTGGTGGCCAGGGAATTCGGCGACAGGCATCAGCTCTACATGAGTAACGCCGAGGTTGATGAGATGATCGAGGCAGCGAACGGCAGAGTCGAAGGTGCCTTCGGGCGTAAAGGTGCCGACGTGCAGTTCGTAGATAATGGCCGAAGCCAGCGGCGGTGCCTGGAAGCCGACACCGGTCCATGGAAATCCTGCATGGTCGACAAGCCGCGACGGGCCGTGCACACCTTCTGGCTGCCATGGGCTCCGCGGATCGGGGTAGGGCGTGCTGTCGCCGTCGACAAGGAAAGCATAGTCGGTGCCGGGGCCAGCCTCGGCGACCGAGACCCTCCACCACCCATAGGCGTCGGGGCCGGCCAGGGAATGCGCGGCGTCTGCAATCTTCACTGCAAGCTTGCCGGCGTTAGGTGCCCAGACAGTGAAATCATGCATCGTTGCCGGTCTCGCGAGTAAGCAGCGCGACGGGGAACTGTCGCAGCAGGCTTTCGACTTCGATGTTGCCGCCGGGCACGTCTTCGCGCGTCAGGCGGTTCTTCCAGTGGCCCTGGGGCAGGGCGAGACGAGTGCGTCGCCACGATTTGTCCAGCGTGAGAAAGAGCCGCGGTGCGACGGCTATGACGGAGTCTCCACGCATGCAGGCGAGCACGTGCTCGGCTTTCGAGCCTTCGGCCAGCAGCGGCGTATAGGCAGCCTGGCACCCGAACCACTCCGGATGTTCACGGCGCAAGAGCAGCGCCTGGTGTATCGTCCACAGCTTGGGTAGTCCTTCATCTGCGCGCCGCAGGATCTGAGAGACGATTTCGCTGCCATTCGAGTTTTGAATTTCTTCGAGCAGCCTGCGACGCAGGTCGTAATCGACGGGGCGGCGGTTATCGGGATCGACAAGGCTCAGGTCCCAAAGCTCGTCGCCCTGGTAGAGGTCGGGCACGCCCGGCACAACGTGCTTGAGCAGCGTCTGCGCGAGGGAGTTAACGCGGCCGGCGTCGCGGATGCGCCTGACGAACTCCTCCAACTTTTCAGTAAAGGGCTGGTGCGCGAGCGTCTTCTCGATGAAGCTGTGGAGAGCCTCTTCAAACTCCTTGTTGTTGGCCACCCAGGTGGTCTGCTGCTTTGCTTCGCGCACTGCCTTGAGCATGTAGGACTGCGCACGGTCGAGCGGCAGCGGCCACGCGCCGACGAGCGTCTGATAATAGAAGTACTCCGTGTTCCGGTCTGGATGCTCAACGCCCGAAGACGACTTCACCCGAAACTCGCGATTGATACGCGACCAGCGCTGGATGGCTGAGTGGAAGCGTCCCGGCACCTCCGACAGCACGGCGAGCCTCGCGCGCACGTCGTCGCTGCGCTTGGTGTCGTGCGTCGAAAGCGTCGTCATGGTGAGCGGACGCGTGGCGTGCATCTTGTAGCAGTAGCCGTGAAACTCGGCCAGCGAGATGCCGTCACGGCCGGGGTCGCTGCCGACTTCATTCAGTCCGACGAGGCGGTTGAAACAGTAGAAGGCGGTGTCTTCGACGCCCTTGGCCATCACCGGCCCGGTGAACTGCTGGAAGAGCTGCAGGAACTCGGTCTCCTTCTTACCCGAGACTTCCATGGTGAGCACGTCGCGCAGGAAGTCGAAGAGGCCGGCATCGATGTCATGGCGCTTGAGCTTGCCGCATTCGGCGGCTTCGGAGATGGCGCGGCGGTCCGCATCGGTGATTTCGTTGCGCGCCGGGACGACATAAGTCCGGTAAATCCGGAAGCACGCTGCGATCTCGCGAATTGCGCGGCGTATCTCGGTGCTCGTGTAGTCGCGCCGGTTGCGGTTGGCTTCGCAGATTTCAACGAAGAGCGACGTGAGGCGGTTGACGTCGCTGCCGAGCGCCTCCTGCATAACGTTGATCTTCTTGTCGTGCGCAATAGACTCGAACTCACCAGGCTGGCCGGTGAATTCCGTGTAGATGCCGCGCAGTTCGGTGACTCCGCGCTGGCTGACCAGCACACCGTTGACCTGGTTGAGGAAGTCGTAGCCGACAGTGCCTTCAATGGGCCAATTTTCGTGCAGGAATTCGCCCGGCTCGAGAATCTTTTCGCCCACGATCCAGACTTCGGGGGCGCGGTCGCGCAGGCGGCGGAAGTACTCGAGCGGATCGCGCAGGCCATCCGGATGGTCGACGCGCACGCCATCGAGCACGCCGCGTTTCAGCCAGTCGAGGATGAGCGCGTGGGTCTCCTCGAAGACGTGCTCGCGCTCGACGCGTACGCCAATCAGCGTGTTCACATCGAAGAAGCGGCGGTACCCGAGCTGCTGATCGGCAGTCTTCCAGTAGGCGAGACGGTAGATCTGCTGGTTTAAGAAATCATCCAAAGCATCAAGGTTTGAATTCAATTCCTCTATAGACCGGTCGATCATCTCGCAGATCTTCGGCTCCTCGTCGCAGAGGCGCGCGAGCAGGCGGAAGAGCACCAGCTTGTCGCGGTCGCGCGCGAGGATGGTGCGGCGGTCGAAGTATTCCGGCGAAGGCAGGCGGCCGAACGATGCGGCGAGAAAATTCAACGTGTCGGACCTGGCGTAATCGGCCGCACGGACCAGAATCGCCGGCAGCGAGATTGGCGCGACTGGAAAGGTCTGTCCCGACGCCTCGACCTGGAAGCGCACACCGTTCCTCGTGACCTTGATGGCGCCGTCCTGCAGCGCGCGTCCATACTGCTCGGGCAGGATGGGCACGAGCACTTTATCGCGCAGGCGCTCTTCCTGCGGGCGCCAGTCAATGTCGAAGTAGGACGCATAGCGGCTCAGCGGGCCGTTCTCGAGCACGTCCCACCAGTAGCGGTTCTCCTTGCCGAGCGACATGTGGTTGGGCACGATGTCGAGTACCTGCCCCAGGCCCACCTCGCCCAGCCGCATGCAGAAGCGCTCATGCGCGGGGGCTCCGCCCAGCTCTCCGTTCACCCGTTGCGGATCGACCACATCGTATCCATGCTTGCTGCCCGGGACAGGCTGCAGATAGGGCGAGCAATAGACGTGCGAGATGCCGAGCGCGTGCAGGTAATCGGCAATCGCGGCCGCATCGTCGAAGGTGAATTCCTTATGGAGCTGCAGCCTGTAGGTCGCGGTCGGAGTCCGTCGGGTCATGTGTGCGCATTAGGGCCGAACGTTCGAAACCAAACTACAAAAACAGTTCCGTGAACTGCCGGAAATGTCAGGAAACGTACCCACTTAGAGAATACCGGAGCGTGCCGGGTTGTACTCTGACGGACCTAATGCAATCGGCATGGCAGCACTTGACATCACGGCCATCCCGTTGTGTCATAAAGGTGCTGTTTGCGGTGAAGGAGTTCCCCGATAGCATTCTTAGGGCTTTAGTTCTCTGAAAATGCCATTAACCGCTGCCTGCCGCGTCCTAGAGGCAGGGAGATGATAACTCCTGACAGGAAATCCTGTCGCGGAGTTATGTCCCGGCGCGATTTCCCGATCAAAATTGAGTAGCTGAAAAGTAAGGAGAAAGTTTCCTTGCAGAAATACCTCTATGTCGCGCTTGGAGGCGCCCTGGGCTCGCTGGCCCGCTTCTGGATCGGGTCGGCGATCGGCGGCCGGATGGGCACTCGGTTCCCCTACGGCACTTTTGTGATCAATATTTCAGCCTGTATCATCATCGGTTTCGTTCTTACGCTTATGGGCAGCCGAACGGGAGTGAATCAGGCATGGCGGTTCCTCATTGCCATCGGATTTGTAGGCGCTTACAGCACGTTTTCCACCTTTGAGTGGGAGATATTCTCCACCATTAAGGCTGGCGCCTTTTTGACCGGCTCATCTTACATGGTGCTGAGCCTGGTGCTTGGACTGGCCGGGGTCTGGGGCGGAGCGCTGATCGCCAGAGCAATCTCATAACTTGGGGAACGATATGCTGACTCGCGGAAAGGCCTTGAAGGTTTCGATCTACCTGAGCGAGGGCTCGACGCACAAAGGTGTTTCGACCTATGCGAGCGTTCTCGACTACCTCTTCTTTCGCGGATGCAGCGGCGCAACAGTGCTGAAAGGCGTCGCAGGCTTCGGCGCCGATCACCACATGCACTCGGCGAACGTGGTCGAGATGTCGGATCGGCTGCCGATGAAGATCGAGTTCATCGAGACGCCGGAGAAGGTCGAGAGACTTCTGCCGAAGCTTGAAGAGATGGTAGGCTCGGGCATGATCGAGGTGCAGGAAACCACCATCGCCAAGCCGGCCCAGGTCTCAAAGCAGCCAAAGCAGGAGCCCGCACGGGAGCACGTCAAGATCGAAGGCAGGGCGCTTATGATGCGCATCTTCTTCGGCGAGAGCGACCGCTGGCGCGATCAGCCCCTGCACGAAGCGCTGGTGCGTGCGATGCGCGCTAACGACCTCGCCGGAGCGACGGTGTATCGCGGAATCCTCGGCTACGGAGCGCACCGCCGGGTTCATCGGGAGTCAGCGCTGCGCCTTTCACGCGACGCGTCGATGATGATTTCGGTCATCGATACTGAGGCAAAGCTGCGGGAGTTCCTGCCCGTCGTCGACCAGATGGTCGAGGAGGGCCTGGTAGTGCTCTCCGACGTCGACGTCATCAAGTACTCGCACCGTGCTGCCCACGAATCCGAATAGAGACGCATCCCAGTAGAGATCAATATGAAAGAGCAATTCCAGGGGCGCATGCTGCGCATCCACTTCACCGAGTCGGACAAGTGGCAAGGTGAGCCGCTTTACCAGGCCATCGTGGCGAAGTGCATAGAACTCGGTATCGAAGGCGCAACCGTCTTTCGCGGCATCGCTGGCTTCGGAGCGAGCGCCCGCATCTACCACGCACGCAGTTTGTCCATCTCGAAGAACGCGCCGGTGATGGTCACCGTCATCGACACCGAAGAACAGATCCAGAAGCTGCTTCCGCATCTCGACCAGATGATCCAGGGTGGGCTGGTCGCCAGCTCTAAGGTAGACGCGATCCGCTATACGCGCTCCGGCGATGAGCCTGCAAAAAGCTACAGCAAATCCTGAGATGCTGTATCCCGAAACCGCAATACCCAAGTTGACGCGACCATCAGGGAGCGGCAACCTTGAACAACACTCAAAAGGACACACCTTCTCAGGATTTGCTCTAGCGCTCAGCAGAGCGCGTTGAGATCGCTCCTGAGGCGTGCGGGACCGCCGTCCAAAAGGAGCCCCTCGATTTCGCCGTGTGTCTTCTCCCAGATCGGCACAGCCTTGGCGAGCAGCGCCTTGCCGTCTGCCGTCAACCTGAGCAGCCGGCCACGGCCATCCTCAGGATCCTTCATCACCTCGAGCAGTCCACGCCGTTCAAGCGGCTTGAGCGCCGCTGTCAGGGTCGTTCGGTCCATGGCGAGCAGCGCCGCAACAGGAGCCATCGGCGGAGGCTCCGGCCGGTTCAGCGACATCAGCAGCGAGAACTGGCCATTAGTCAGGCCGACCGGCCGCAACGCCTCGTCGAAGCGCCGCGCCAGCGCCCGGGCCGCCCGCTGCACATGCAGACAGAGGCAGCAGTCCCGCACGCGAAGGGTGGTCGCATAGGGGACAATTTCGGACCTCGACGTAGTTTCCAGCCTTGACACGGTAGTCATTAGGTTGATATCAACGTAAATCATGCGGTAGCGACTTGACAAGAAAAATCCGTAAGCCCACACTAACGTTAGTTATGGCTTACCTAGGACCGCCATTTTCTCGGAAGGCGGCTCGAGGAATAGAAATAAAAAATGTTCGCCTCTGCTGTCGATTTCTTCGGCGCGCGAACGACTATAGCATGAACGAAATCTTCGGCGGAACCTCCCGAACAGGAGCAAAATGGTGCGAAGAGGAGAACGCCAAACCGAAAGTTGTTCCGAAAGCTGCCCGGCTGGAGAGTCGATATGTCGTTTCTTCGCGATCTGAAAATTGCCGCGCGTTCCCTGTCGCGGGTCCCCGCCCTGTGGATCACCGTTGCCCTGACGCTGGCGCTGGGCATCGGCGCCAATGCCGCCATCTT
>JAFAKX010000227.1 GCA_019234945.1 Silvibacterium sp. | reverse complement strand
GCCTCAACAATACGACGCTTCTCCTCCGCCCGGCGAAGAACGCGCTTCGCGGGGCCACTCGTTGCTACTTGAATCGGTTCGTTCACACGGCCATCGTCGGCCTGATCGTGACCTCTGTCTATACGGCGAGAAGCGGACGCTTACCTTCAATTGGCGCTTCGCGAGAATAGGAAGATTCACATCACTACAATCGCGAACCACGAAGTGCTCGAAAGTCCCAAGCTCGTTTGGGTGCATTTTGAGGCGACGGGGGGCGGCTCCGAACTAGCAACTTCCCTTGCTGCCGCCCTGAAAGCCATTCACAGTCCTCAGCTCAATGTGGTTGTCATACCTGGGACCAACAGTGTCTTTGACCCCAGCTTACTGCCTCCGCAGTTTATGAAGCTGTTTGACGAGGGCTTTGTGGAGCAACTCGGACACATCTTCGTTTTTTACCTTCCGCGTCCCGATGAAAATCGGGTTACGGTTGGGCCGGTGCGGGCAAAAACAGGACTGGGCGTCGGGCAGAGTTTTTACATCCAGATTCCGTCATTTGAGGGCGGAACAAACGACGTGACGCTTCACATTGATTTTGCGCTCCGCGCGGACGAAATTCAGCCAGTGGAAGATGTCCTGAGATCCGGTGGATTTGCAATTTCGGCTCAACATAACCAGTTTGTGACCGATTTCCCGCATCTCTATTTCGTCCATGCCTCCGCCTCGGGTGATGGTCTCGCGTTGGGCAATACGCTGCTTAAGGTGGTTCACATCATCGAGGAACAGTCAGACCGAGACCTCGGCAACGACTGGGACAACAATTAGCTCAGACCGTCTGAAGCAAGAAAAACGAGGCCGGCTATTCTCCGGCCCCTTATTTTCGAGTGGGTTTCAGTGCCCGGTGTAGGTGACGTGCCAGATGGATCCCGAACCGTCGTCGGTGACGAAAAGTGATCCATCGCTGGCAACCGTAACCCCGACGGGGCGTCCCCAGACGTGGCCTTCCGGCGTGGTGAAACCGGTAAGAAAGTCTTCGTACTCGCCATTGGCACGGCCGTTATGAATAGGAACGACGATTACCTCGTAACCCGCGCGCACTGACTTGTTCCATGACCCATGTTCGGCTGCGAACGCTTCGCCTTTGTAGTCCGCAGGGAACTGCGAGCCCTCGTAAAAAGTCATTTCGAGCGAGGCGAAATGCGGTTGGAGCAGCACATCCGGCGTGATGACCTTGGATTTCAACTCCGGATGGCTGCCCTGATGCCGGGGATCCTGAGTACCTCCCATGTAGTACCACGGCCAGCCGTAGAACCCGCCCTCCTGAACATGAGTGATGTAGTCCGGGACCAGATTGTCCCCGAGTGCGTCTCGCTCGTTTGTGGAGCACCAGAGCTCGCCAGTGATGGGATTGATGGCCTCCCCGACACAGTTGCGAATGCCGTAAGCATAAACCTTTACAAATTTGCCCTCGGGAGTGAACTCGAGAACATCGGCGCGATGAAATTCCTCGGGATGGGTATCGGGGTCATCGACGTTCGAGTGGGAGCCAACGGAGACAAACATCCGCGTGCCATCCTGCGAAAAGACGATATCGCGTGTCCAGTGCCCACCCCCGCGCAGGCGTCCCCCGCCTGGCAAATCAGCCAGTTTCTGCACCGGTCCGGTCGCCTTGAGATCGCCGTTCGTGTAAGGAATACGGACGACCGCATCGGTATTGCCGATGTAGATCCATCGGGGATTCGGCCCACGTGGGTAGAAGGCAATTCCGAAAGGCTGGCTGAGATTCTCCGCAAAGGTTGAGACGACCTTCGGCTTGCCGTTCAAGTCGACGCCGCGGAAAACCATGATCTTGTTTTGATAGCTGAGTGCCACAAACAGGTCGCCATTTGGAGCAGTGCGTATCAAGCGCGGCTGATCCAGCCCCGTGAAATACATATCCACCTTGAAGCCGGCGGGAGCCTTCGGCCACGCATTGTCGGGGCGCTTGACCATGTCCCCGCCGCTGTCGACGCTCTTTGTCGCGTAGGGAGCGGGAAGGTCGGCCACGGTCAGCTTCCGGCGAATACCTGGGGCCTCTTTGGTGTAATCGGTAAAGGCCGCCTGACCAGTAAGAACAGTGCCGGACGGCGAATTCTGTCCGTGTACCGCCGCGGTTGAGCAAAAGAGAAGTCCGACGCCCAGCGGAGCTACCAGCCTGCTGGTTCGAGGGAAAGATTTCAACATTCAATTCCTCCAGCGAGAGTTAAAGAGCAGAAAATAGGAGATAAGTAAGCGGTTAATTGTACTCGTTGGATGAACGCAACCGCTCACCGGGCTCAGCCTATTTTCTACTAAGGGCGGGGGTATTCGACATCTGCTCGAGGCCCACAGGAGCGCTTACCAGCTTCCGGAGCAGCCCTGATGGGATCGTTGCGGTCATTACTACCCGATTTTTGTGATGCTCGACCTGCGCCGAGTCAAGAAGCGCCCTTACATCGGAATCCGTCATACCGGGAGCCGCGCGGTCCTCAGCCATACGGGCAAAACTCAAAAGTGTTTCGATTGAGTCCGATGAGATCTTTGCCGCAGCATCTGTCGGCGTGATTTCTTCAATGCGAAGTCGAGTCTTGCCAGTCCAGGTGAGAGATGCGATGAGTGTGGCATCGAATGTGAGTGGCAGAGTAAAGCCCATCAACTGAATCGTCCCTCCAGAGTTGCTGAGCGGCAGCCCAATCTGGCCGACTCCCCAGGCAAGGGAGAGCAAAGGCACATCGCTGTAATGGGACGCAAGAAGGGACGATCCCGTGAACGGGAGGGCAGCCGTCCGGTAGCGATCTAGAATTGAATGAATTTGTTCGGCAGACGGCGTGTTGCTCACTGCAACCATGTCGTAGCCCAGCAGAGCGACTCGGACAGTCCGACCCTGGCTGGGAATGTTATAGACCTGGTGGCCAGCGTAGGATTCGGTGGACGTGGCGATCCCGGCGAGATAACCAGAAAGGCGCCGTCCGTCGAAATGCCCTGCAAAGACTTCGGAGAAAGCGACGGGACCATTAGGGCCATTGGGGTCTGGCATGCGGTGCAGCGCAAAAGCAGCCTCATCAAGGTCGCGTTCGGCCTCGATACCAGTCTGGTCGATGAAGTGCTGGTAGTCGGGGTCGTGCTCCACCGGATGCTCATCGAAATGCGTTGCCGCGCGCAGCGGGCGCAGGTTGATGTAGACGATTCCGTCAGACTCGGGCAGCAGGCGTGCCGCTTCCGGAGGTGCCTTTTTGCGGAGATAGACGGCTCCAGCCAGCAGCAGCAGAACCACAGCGACAATCGCGATAGTGACCCTGGTGCGTCGGTGCATTCTGGGACGGGCCAGCTTTCGCCCGCACATCCATCATCTCACCTCGGACCATGAATAGCACCTGACGCCTTAACAAGCCGAGGCAATATCCGTTGCGCGCAGCAAACTGCAGGTTTGCTGGCCGGTCTTCACTTCAAGCACAATGAATGCAGATACTGATGCCTTTTGTAACAGGACAACGTGTCGGGGACTATGAGATCGTCCGAGTGCTGGGAACCGGCGGTCTGGGTGAGGTCTACGAGGTACGCCACGCTATTTCGCAGCGCGCCGAGGCGATGAAGGTGCTGCTCCCAGATCGGCGCGCCGGCGCGGAGATCGGCGAGCGCTTCCGGCGCGAGATTCAGATGCTGGGTACACTCAGCCATCCTCATATCGCCTCCCTGCACAATGCCTTCTATCACGACGGCCAGCTCATCATGGTGATGGAGCTGGTTTCTGGAGAAACGCTGCGTTCGAAGGCTGTTCGAACGCTGCTTTCCGTACCCCTGGTTCTGCGCTACGCACGGCAGATTCTTTCCGCGCTGGATTATGCGCACCAACGCGGGGTCGTGCATCGCGACATCAAACCGTCGAACATCATGGTCACCACGGAAGACGAGGTGAAGCTGCTCGATTTCGGCATCGCGATCAGCGACCGCTCGGTCGAGCTTACGGCGCCGGGTTTCGTCGTCGGCTCTATCAGCTACTTGTCTCCGGAGCAGATCTCGGGTGACAAGGCTACGGCTCGATCGGATATCTACGCTGTTGGGGTGACACTCTATGAGGTGCTCACCGGCAGGCTTCCTGTCGGCGGGACTAGTAACTTTGGAATCATGCGGGCTCACCTAACGGAGCAGCCGCTTCCCCCGATCGAATTGAACCCGCGGTTGCCTGCTGCGCTCTCCGGCACCATTCTGAAGGCTCTGGAGAAAAAGCCAGAAGACAGATTTACCAGCGCACAGGAATTTCTCGCTGCACTGAATGCGTCCTCAGGCAGCGGTATCGAAGATATCTACTCGATGCCGACCTCAATGCTGCCCGTTGCAGGCAGTTCAGGCGAACGAGCGCAGTCTAGCGTTGGCCAGCCTGCAGGATCTGGAGCACAGGAATTCCCTATCGGTGAGATCACGAAGAAACTCGCCATCTACATCGGCCCAATCGCCAGCGTTCTGGTTCGCAAGCTCGCTGCAAGATGTACGGACCTCAATCAGCTATACAAAGAGGCCGCAGCCCACATCCCTTCGGAGGCGGACCGCCAGCGCTTTCTGCAATCACGAAGAACTTGATTCAACCGTTCAGCAGCTCCATGGCCTTCTTCAGGCTGGTGTGCATGCGGTTGAACGATGTCGTGACCTCAGCAATTTCGTCCTTCCCGTGAACGGGCAGCGGCGGCAGATCAATCTCCCCGGTCGAGATGCGGTCGGCAGACTGGCTGACCCTGCGCAGCGGACGGATGACGATGAAGTACATTCCGATGTCGATCAGCGCGATGGTCGCGAAAAAGATCGTTCCCAGAGTGATGAGCAGGTTGCGAAGACCTTCGTTGGCCAGCTTGATGGGCAGCGACATGGGAACGGAGATAATCTGCGCTGCAACAATCTCGTTCTGATGCCAGCCAAATCCGTTCTGGGTGCCGTAGCGCTTGATCAGAGCCTTGGGCGCCACGCTCGGGCTGCTGTGGCAGGTGAGGCACCCGGATTCGGCAGGTATCGGCCGCGCCAGATACAGGGTTGGGCCGACAGCGCTGTCACGCTCACCGACCACCTCCTCTTCACGGACTTTCTTGCGGTCACCCTGATCGTTTCGGAAGTGGTTGATGATATCAGCTTCCCAATCGGTGGCCCGATCCGTCAGGTTGGTGGGGTTCAGGGTCGCTTCCTTGTAGGTGTAATCGGCGAAATCGGGGCCCGATTTGCGTAAACGGTTGAATGTGACGGTTGCCGCGTAAAACGGAATCGTCTGTGGCAGGAACTCATTCTTGTGCTCAGGGGTGTTTTCAAGAATAGGGCTGATTTCCTCGTCCGTGTAATCGCGTGTAGCTTTAGAACTGGCAGCCATGAGTTTGGCTTGGCCGAGCACGGTCGTCTTCGCATCCTCAAGCAGAAAACTGCGCGCGTTGATGGCGATAAGCGCCAGTCCTAGGCCGAAGACAACAATAAGCAGAAGATTGAATTTAACGAGCAGCTTCATGGCGGCGGGATCCTTGTGCGCATTACAGCACAGACGGTAAGTTCGGAACCATTACCTTTGAAAAACCCGCGTATGGGCAATTCATTCCGTCAGCCGTGCGCCGCTTCTGTACCGATAGCGATTACGAAATAGTTTGCAGGCGTGATACCGATATTTTTGAGTCCGTGCATGGTGTTCGAGGCGGCGTAGCAGACTCCGCCGGAGCCCACCTGCTCGGATTTGTCGCCCATAATGAACTCTACCGTGCCTTCGCGGATGAGCATCAATTCGGTGTGAAGGTGCTTATGCGGTGGGTGGGGCATTTGGCCGGGCATCAGCGTTGTTTCGTGCAACTCGATGATTTCTCCGGTCGGCGTCACACCGCGCAAGACTGGACGCGTTGCGGCTCCGTTGGGTGAGCGGTTCACCGGAAGCTTGTCGAAGGAGTACGTAGCGGATTCCGCTGGCAAAGATGGCGTGTCGGCAGCTCCATAAGCGCCTTCGGTGAACGCGGTCCCGAGCAGCGCGAGCGCGGGCAGGGTACAGCAGAGGTCGCGACGGGAAAGATTTTTCATCGGACCATCATACGCACGGGGATGAGTTCTCCGCGAAGGGTGAGTGGGGCGTGAATTCGGCCCGGATAGGCTGCTTCGGCGGCGTTGCGGCGCGCTATCCACCGTGTTAGAATCCTGTTCTGTACCCCTCTCGCAGCAAACGCAGTTGTGTGTCCAGAGTGAGAGGTATGGGCTGTTTTGGGCTGGCGTAGCTCAGCTGGTAGAGCATCTGATTTGTAATCAGACGGTCGGGGGTTCAAGTCCCTTCGCCAGCTCCAGATTCTCCAGGGCAAGACAGGCCTGAGCAGGGTGGCCGGCCAACCCTCCGCAGACGAACCCTCAGCCAGCGCAAGTGTATGTTTCAATGGGGCCTTCAGCTCCGGAATGCTGGTGGGTGTTCGAAGGGTGGTCTGCGAAGAATGCTTGCCGACGAAGAAGAGGTAAATCGCGGAGGGAGCGCTGTAAGGCGCGAGCAAGGCGAGAGGGTTTGGACGAGAGCTGCAGGCGCGAAGTCAAAACCCTCGAATGTAGTGCACAGGTGGCCGAGTGGTTAATGGCAGCAGACTGTAAATCTGCCGCTCCTTGGAGCTACGGAGGTTCGAATCCTCCCCTGTGCACCAGGAGTTTGGATTCAGGTTTGGAGAAGCCAGCATGCGGTTGGAAGGCGGAAAGCGCAAGCTTGTAGCGCTCGCCGGGCTGGCGATTCTGGCCCTGTTGGCTTGGCAGACAATGGATCCGGGCAGGATTCGCATTCTGGTTTTCGTTCTGCTGGCGGGATTTGCTCTTCGCATTACGCTTACGGGTGGTCGTTCGCGATACGATGTGGAGGAGCGGTCAGAGTAGGGCGGTTTGGTCTGTGGCGGGTGAATCGCGGAGCGAGCGCGAGAAGGCGCGAACGAGGCGAGACGGCGGAGGGGCTTGCCGCAGCGCCCTCGAATGTAGGGCTGATGTAGCTCAGTCGGTAGAGCACTCCCTTGGTAAGGGAGAGGTCACCGGTTCAATCCCGGTCATCAGCTCCAGAGTTTTTCAGGCAGGTCAGCCGGTTAGCGGTTAGCGGTCAGCGGCGAAACAGGGTGGGCTGTGCCGACTCGCTTCTGCCGAAGGCAGGTTGGCTCGCTGGAGTAGCGCGGGAGTAACTCAGTGGTAGAGTCACAGCCTTCCAAGCTGTTGGTCGCGGGTTCGATTCCCGTCTCCCGCTCCAAAGATTTGAGGGAAGGGTCGCGAGGCCACTGGCTGCGCGCAAGGTAGCGGGACAGATGTTCGAGCAGGCAGTGCTTCCTGTACAGGATCAGAAAACCTTCACCGACGTCCAGGCTGCGCTGGAGGAAGCGCTCGCTCCGGCCGTTGTGGTGAGTTTTCTGCGCAGCGTGCAGCGGGCGAAGCTGCGGGCCCGACAGTTTGAGGCGGTCCTCGCAGAGGGCTTGCTCGGCGCGAATAGCTCGGCGAAGTATGCGGCTCTGGGTGATTCCGATCGAGGTCAGATCCGCGAGATGTACCTGAGCATGGTCGAGCGCGTGGATCCGGTCGTCCGCGCGAGGTTTTTGAAGGTGTACGCGTACTACTGAGCAGGTGAAAGTTTTCAGGCGTCAGTAAATCGCGAAAAAGGTTTGGTTTTCTTTAGGAGAAGGAAATGGCGAAGGAGAAATTTGACCGTTCGAAGCCGCACGTGAATGTGGGGACGATCGGGCACATTGATCACGGCAAGACGACGTTGACGGCGGCGATCACGAAGGTGTTGTC
>JAFAKX010000162.1 GCA_019234945.1 Silvibacterium sp. | reverse complement strand
CAGAACGGTGGCCCCTCGATGCACGAGCGACCATCAGGACTGTGTCCGTGGACTTACCGGGCAAAGTACAAAGAAGGATTTGTGCCTTCGGCAGTGCACCGTTCCCGCAAATTACTCCCACTATACTCAACGTCGTTGAAGGTCCGTTTTAGCTGCGCCAGACGAAGCTGATTCGGTTGCGGGACACGAAACCATCGAGGCACTGTCCTCTGATCGAGCACGCGAAAAATGTGGTAGGGCTTCTTCTGCATGCCGGACGGTGTAGCCATGAACAAGGTGAGTGAAATCCGCCAATAGAGGATTGAAAGTTGACCGTGCGGCAGGATAGCAGATCAGGAATCAGCGCCTATTCCCCCGGCTCTGAATTTTATTGAGCCGCGTTCTGCACGGCGCATTCCCGGTGCGGGATTTCGATGGGCTCGGAGGGTTGGCCCGAGGTCTTGAGAAGCGTGCCCATTTTGAGATATGCGGCGTTTGTCCATCCGAAGCCGATGACGTTCATCTTGTATCCACTGGCTACCGTAACCTCCGTTGAGGCTGTGATGACGTCGTATTTTTCGCGAATGCTCCGGTCGCACTCGTAGTTCTGGTTCACCATTTCCCGAAATTTCCTAGAAATGCGGATGGCATCGGCCATATCTCCGTTCTTTGCGAGGCCCTCGACGGTGAGCCAGGTGACGGGAGCCCAGCCGTACGGGAGATCCCACTGGACTCCGGTTTCATAGGGGCTCATGGTAGTCCCGCCGGCGCGCTCGAATACCTTCAGCTTGGCTTCGACGGCTTTTGCCTGGTGCTGGTCGGCTGCTCCAGCCCAAAGCGGGTAGAAGGTGGTGAGGTAGTCGTAGGTGGACTGCTTGCCAGCCATGAAGTCGTAGTCGTAGTACATGCCCTTCTTTGCGTTCCAGAGATACCTGTTGATGGCAGTTCGACGCTGGTCTGCCGCTTCGTTCCACTGCTTTTCCTCTTCGGGGTCGCCGATCTGGTGGGCCATCCATGCGAGGTCGCGTTCGTATTTGTAGAGCAGCGAGTTGAGGCAGACGGGGGCATTGTGGTGGGTCCATCCGCTGAAGGGGCCGTAGCGGAAGGCGGGGTCGAAGCCGGATTCGCGCATGGCGCGATCGCCTTTATAGAAATCGCTGCTGAGCCAGTGTCCATCGACGTGGGCATGCGCGCAGACCACGGAGGCGCTGATGTCGCAGCTGGACTTAGCGAGCGCAGCGCGGGCTGCGGCGTCGGGATTGTCGGGGCCGCTCACGAGGAAGTCGGTGTGCTTTTCAGGATGGGAGAGCAGCCAGTGGATGACATCGGGATAGTAGGTGCTGTCGTCGGCCATTTCCTCCACCGGGCCGTCGCCGAGGTCGTAGTAGCGCGCGAGGCCGGTATCACCTGCTTTATGGAAGCTTGCCGTCCAGAGAGCGTGGTCGCGGGAGGCGTACTCGAAGCCGCGGTGCAGCCACTTTGCGGCTTCGTCGCGATGGCCGGCTGCGACATCCGCGTCGTAGACTGCGCGGATCATTGATGAGAGAAAAGGCGGCTGGGAGCGGGTGAAATAGTAGGTGCGGTTCGCGTTGAGGATTCCGCCGTAGTTTTCGATTTCGTAGAAGAAGTTTTCGACCATGCCCTTGGCGAGGTCGACGCGACCGCTCTCAATGAGGCCAAGGATGATGAAGTAGCTGTCC
The DNA here is from genome assembly GCA_019234945.1 of Silvibacterium sp. Classification (GTDB taxonomy): domain Bacteria; phylum Acidobacteriota; class Terriglobia; order Terriglobales; family Acidobacteriaceae; genus Silvibacterium. Next base: position 9,474 of record JAFAKX010000162.1, on the reverse strand, counting down.
CAACCGTACATCTCGTTGAAACGGCCTCCGGGAACAACGTATTTGTTGGGCAGGTATAGGAGGCCGGCGTGGGTGATTTCGCCGGGCTTGACGTCTCCGATGTGCTGAATGCGGCGCGGCAGGCGATCGACTTTGACGTTGCAGGATTTCTCGAGCGCAACGATCTCGGGCGGCTCGGGCACATTCGCAGGCAGATAGAGGATCGAGGTAGTCGCCAGCTTCGGATCGACGACCGACTTGCAGTCGTCCATGGATCGCGAAAGCTGGTCCCAGGCCGACTGGATATAGGCGTCGATGGGCTGGCCCTGTTCGGCTTTAGGCGAGAGCTGGTGTGATGCGGGCGCGGCGGTTTGGGCAAGGGAGAGCGCTGAGGAGATCGCGAAGGCGAAGGCGGCGATGATGGACAAAAAGTGGCGCATATCAGTCGGCAAAACAGTGGGTGTGCAACAACGGGAGGTATGTTAAACCAAGCTTCGCGTGTTTGGCTGCTGGATCGAAGTCCATTTGGGTCAGGTGTGCGTATCCTGCTACGCTGAGTTTTCTGATTATGCGACGGATCTATCTTTTTCTTCTCTCTCTGGGTTTCTGGTTCGGGTCGGTTGCAGTTCATGGACAGCACAGCCTCGTCGTGAACGACATAAGCGCCGATCTGCGAGGCAGGATTGATGCTGCCGCGGAACAGGTGCTGGAGCAGACTGGAGTGCCGTCCGCTTCGGTAGCGGTGGTGCAGCACGGGCGGATTGTTTATACGCATGCGTACGGAAAGGCGAAGCTGGAGCCGCCCGTCGCGGCCGAGCCGGCGATGCGGTACTCGATCGGCTCGATCTCAAAGCAGTTCACCGCGGCAGCGATCCTGCTGCTCGAGCAGCAGGGAAAGCTGTCGATCGACGATCCGGTCTCGAAGTACATTCCCGACCTGACGCGCGCGAACGAGGTGACGATCCGCATGTTGCTGTCGCATACAGCTGGGTATCAGGATTTCTGGCCGGAGGATTACCTGATGCCTCCGATGAAGGAGCCGACGACGGCGCAGCACATTCTGGATGTGTGGGCGAAGAAACCACTGGATTTCGACCCTGGGACGAGGTGGCAGTACTCGAATACGAATTACGTGATCGCAGGACTGATCGTGGAGAAGGTGAGCGGGATGCCGCTGATTCGCTTCCTGCAGGATAACGTATTCAAGCCTCTGGATATGGAGGCAGTGTGGAACTCGGATGCGGAGAGGCTGGGGGATACGGATGCGTCGGGGTACATCCGGTATGCGCTGGGGCCGTTGCGACCCGCCCCGAAGGAAGGCAAGGGGTGGATGTTCGCGGCGGGTGAGCTGGCGATGCCAGCGTACGACCTCGCGCAGTGGGACATCAGCGTGATGAACCGGTCGCTGCTTGCGGCGAAGTCGTATGACGAGATGTTTGCCCCGGTGAAGCTCAAGGACGGGACCGATCCGCATTACGGTTTGGGCCTGTTTGTGCGCAATGGCTTTGGGCGGACGTTTTATGAACACTCGGGCGAGGTATCGGGATTTGTCTCCGAGAATATAGTCTTTCCCAATGACAAGACGGCGATTGCGGTGCTGACGAACCAGGACGCGGCACGGGCAGCGGGAATCATCGCTCGCGGGCTAGCTCCAATCGTGCTTGGTGTGGACAGGGAGGCTCCGAACGATGCGGAGCGGCAGGCGCTGGAAATCTATGTCGGGCTGATGCAGGGCAAGATCGACCGGGCGCTTTTCACGCCGAACTGCAATGCGTATTTCAGCCAGCAGGCGCTCGATGATTTTCAATCGAGCCTTAGCCCGCTGGGCAAGCCGTCGGCGATGAGGAAGACCAATGAAGAGCTGCGCGGCGGCATGACGTTCCGTGTGTTCAGCGTGGAACTGCCCAACGGCACACAGCATCTGCAGGTGACGACCTACACGATGCCGGATGGAAGGCTGGAGCAATACCTGGTGATTCCGGGGCAGTAGGCTAATGGACTGTCGGGCCGGACATCAGGTCGACGAATAGCTTCGTAAAGCGGTCGAGGTCGAGATCGGTCTGTGCGTGGACGAGCTGCACGTCGGTTGCGGGCTTGAGATCGTCATTCCAGGTAAGCGTGTCGCCGTAGGTCGGGCCGTGGCTCACGTCGACGTCCATGTAGAGCAGGCGCTCCTTCGTGATGATCTTCGGGTCGAGCCAGGCGCAGGCGGCGAGTTCGTCCCACATGTAGTAGCGCTCCTGCGAGTACTTCGCGATGTACCGGGCGGCGGGGTTTTGCGACCTGGCGATAGAGTCGATGAGGGCCTGCGTGAAGGGAGCTCTGATGGAAACGTCGACGGTCGTCACGTCAATGCGCGGCCAATGGGCTCGAAGGGTGATGTGCGCGGCCTCGGGATCGAACCAGAAGTTGAATTCATGGCGCGGACTGGTCGCGAACTCGGGATTATCGGATGGCGGGTTGAGGCTTCCACCCATCAACACGATGCCCTGAGTGAGTTCGGCGAAATGCGGATCGATGCTGATGGCGAGAGCGATGTTGGTCAGCGGTCCGCCGGCGTAGATGGTCACCGCGTGCGGATGTGCATGCACCTGCCGGATGAGGAAATGCGCTGCGTCTTCGTCCAAGGGCGAAGTGTGCGGCGCACCTTCGGGCAGCGGCGGGACGACCCAGGGACCGTGCGCAGACAGGTTTTGTGGAGTCACGGGTACAGTGCCGGCAGGCGTTTCCTTGAGGGTGGTGGGTCCCTGGCCCCAGGCTCCGAGCCACACAACTTTGCCGAAGAGCTGTGAAGCGATGCGGGTTTCTTCCTGGGTGCGCACGAGAGGGAAGACTGCGCCCTGTACAACGGGCACTTCGGTTCGGCCGATCAACTCGAGCATGCGAAGGGTGTGTCGCGTTTCTTCATCGCACCAGGCGTTGCCCGTGACGATGGTGATGCCGAGGACTTCGACCTGTGGCGACTGAAGGAGAGTCATCATGGCCATCTGGTTCGAGCCGCCGGGACCGGAGCCATCCTCATCGATGACGACGAGACGCTTTTGGGCCGGGGCGCAAAGAGAGATCCCAAGCAGTAGAAGGGCAGCACTGATTCGAGTCATTGGCCGCTATTGTGGCACAGATGATTATGATTTTCGCGACTTACTGTGCCGGCGGGCGGTCCGTGTAAAGGGTTTTGTCCGCGAGTTCCTGCAGTTTGTAGAGCTTTGTGCTCAGGAGCCGCTCGACACGATCGTGGAAGTCTCCGGGGACGAAGAGGAATTTGCGCGGGCCCTTGCCCCACACGGAGCCGAGATCGGAGTCAGTCAGGAAGATGTGCGGAGCGTCAGGGTAATAGGAGCCCCAGATCATGGAGGAGGAGCGTCCATTGACGAGCAGCGCCTGACGGTGCGTGTAAAAGATGACCGATGAGCCGTAGGACTGGTCTCCATAGAGAACCAGTTGATCTTCAGGGCCGGCGAGGCGATTGATCGTGTTGGCGATCGCTCGCGAAGAGAGCATCGGCTGGAAGCGCACGAGCGCGATGTGCGCAGCGATGAGAAAGAGGGCGGCGGTGAAGGCGATGGAGGCCGTTGCCTCGAGGGTGTGTCCGCGGCGGCGCAGGAGCCAGGCAGCAGTCGGGCCGAGCAGCAGAGTGAGGGCGGCGATGACGGCTGGCATGCGCAGCGCTGCGAAAGATGGTCCCGTCAGGTCAAAGAACTCCGAGGTGGCCAGCGCGTAATCGCCGACACCACGGTGTGCGAGCAGCGTTCCAATATCCGGGACGAAGGGCAGGTGGCGTGAGGACCAGAGGCCGTAGCCGAGGGCGAGCGCGATGAGCAGGCCCACAAGGGCGAAGCTGGCATGAGCGCCGCTTAACCAGCGGCTGCCCGCATTGATTCTGGCGGAATTGATGTAATGGAGGCCGGCCGCAGGTTCCTGCTCGATCATAGCCAGCGAGGCGGTGATCAGCGTCAGCAGGGCGAACCAGGCTGGAAAAGTGTAGTACTCCTGGTTGGTCGAGATGGAGAAGAAGACGAGGATGAAGGCGGCGTAGAGAGACAGCAGCAGCGTTGTTCGCGCTCGGAAACGAAGGCGCGCGGCGAGCGAAGAGGCCTCATATGCGCTCATGCGCGGGTCGAGAAACCGAATGGTATTGGTGGCGTCGTAGCGGAGGTCGGAAACGAAGATGCGACGGTTGCGCCACGCGCGAACGAGGGCGGCAGGCAGGAAGAGGCTCCAGGGGAAGACCCAAACGAGTTGCCCGAGCCAGAAGACGAACGAGGGCTGCTTGTTGTAGTCGTGCGGATAGCGCTTGCCGACGAAGCGCAGCACATGCTCGTTCATGAAGTAGAAGTAGAAGAAGCCATGAACGTGGCCGGGCGTGGGGATGTTTCCGACGGGGTTGCCGTGGTCGGGATTGCGGAGTCCGGCGAGGATGTGCCAGGGAGCGGCGATGGCCAGGAACAGAAGTAGGCCGGTGAAGGGCCGCAACTCGCGCCAGCGACGCCACTCTCCGGTGATGATCAGATAGGGAACGAGGGCTGCGACGAAGAAGACGGGCGCAATGAGTCCCTTTGCGAGCACGGCGACGGCCAGCGATGCCCAGGCCAGGTAGATGAGGGCGGGCTTGCGGTCTTCCATGCCGGTGAGAAAGGCGTAGAGCGCGAGCGCGAGGAAGAAGGTGAGCAGCGATTCAGGAATCATGAATCGCGTGAAGAGGAATACGCCAAATGAGGTGAGGATGGCGAGCGCGGCGTAGAAGGCGGCGCGGTCTCCCCACGCGCGCCGCGACCAGGCCCAGGCAAGGATGGCGCAGCCCAGCACGCCGAGCGATACGGGCAGGTGCGTGGCGAAGACGTTGTATCCGAAGATGTGGTAGTCGATGGCGGCAAGCCAGTAGGGAAGCGGCGGCTTTTCGAGATAGCGGATGCCGTCGACGCTGAGGGTGACCCAGTCTCCGCTCACGGCCATATGCTGGGCGGCGTTGGCGTGAGTCGCGTCGGCGTCGTCCAACAAGGATGGGGAAAAGAGGACTGCGAAGTGAACGGCGATGAAGACAAGCAGCAACAGGCCCCAGGCTTTGGCGGGATGAGAGATCAGTCCGGTTTTTTCCGGTGCAGATTCCGCCTGCTTGAGGGTCTGTGGAGATATCATCGTGATTATCTGAGCCAACAAACAGGATATCAGCAGGGGGTGGTTGTTCCGTGGTTGTAGCGGTGAGCGCGGAGCGCGAACGGCTGCGCGAGTTGACGGCAGCGCTCAAGAAAAATCTCGAGGCGTGCGCGCATGATCCGGAAGTGGAAGCGGTGCACAACGTGCGCACGGGGACGCGGCGCATCGAGGCGATGCTGGACACGATTGTGCGCGAGTTGTCTTCGGCGAATGCTGAGAAAGCAGCCGAGGGCAACCCGATCGGCGATGCAGCACGGGCATGGCTGCGGTTCCTTAAGCGGATCCGCCGGACCGCGGCGGCGGTGCGGGACCTGGATGTGCATCGGAGCCTGTTGAAGAAACGTGGGCTGTTGAAGAAGGCTGAGCCAGCAGAGAATGGGCAAGCCGCGCCGGCTGAAAATGCGATTCCGGGTGCATACACGCTGGGTCAGCAAGCCGAGGACCTGGATGCGTGGCTCAAGCACGCGCGGCTGGACCACACTCGACCGCTGACGAAGTCGGCGCTGAAATGGAGCGCGCGCCTGGACGACGAGCTTGCGTCATTTGAGACGGCGATGGAGCAGACGCCGTCGAGGCGCGGGACGCCGCGCAGCGCTGCGGTAGTGGCTCTCGATGCGTTTGCGCGGCTTTCGACGGAGATGCAACGGCTTCATGAGGGCAACCTACACGACTTCCGCAAGGGCGCGAAGAAGGCGCGATATATGGCGGAGTCGGGTGGGGACGATCCGCAGGCCGGCGCGGTGGGTAAAGCGCTTAAAAGGCTGCAGGATGAGATCGGGGACTGGCACGACTGGCTGGTTCTGGCCGACGAGGCGCACCAGGCGCTGGGAGAACGCGGGGCGGAGCTGACAGCGCTCATCGAAAAAGAGCGCGACCAGCACTTTTCGCTCGCTATCACCACTACTGAGCGCATGCGGGGGCGGCTCATGGGTGAGTGGCAGGCGCTGAGTCCGGTGCGCCGGAAGCGCACGAGGCCCTCGCGAAATGGAGCGACGGAGTCGCGAATTGCCTAAACAATCCTCGTGTATCTTGCTTGTTTACGGACCAGGAAAATTAAAGAGAGTAAGCCAGGCTAAATGCAAACTCTAGCCGCAATCGATATCGGGTCGAATTCCTGCAGATTGAAGGTCGCGCGCGTGGTGCTGCACAACCTGCGCGTGGTTCACGAAGACCGCGAGGTCACGAGGCTCGGCACGAGCGTTTTTGAGTCGGGCCTGGTTTCTCCGGACGCGATGGCAGCGACGTTGAGGGCGCTCAAGCGCTTTTCAAGAGCGGTGCAGGAGCATGGAGCCAACCAGGTGCGGGCGGTGGCCACAGCAGCCATGCGCGACGCCCGCAATGCGCGCGCGTTTCTTGCCTGGGTGAGGGACGAGACGGGATGGGAGGTGGAAATCATCTCCGGGCTCGAGGAGGCGCGGCTGATCCATCGTGGCGTGGTGAACAACGAGCCGGGAACATCGGGGCGGTGCCTGCTGATCGATGTAGGCGGCGGAAGCTGCGAGGTGTCTCTTTCGGAGCGCAAGCGCCTCACGGAGACGGTCAGCCTGCCACTGGGTGCGGTGAGGCTGACGGAGGAATTTCTCAAGAGCGATCCGCCCGCGGAAGAAGAGATCGGGCGGATGAAGCAGTTCGTGGCCCGCGAATTGAGGAGGGCGCAGCGGAGGGTGACGCCGAACAGCGTGCAGTCGATTGTCGCTACGTCGGGGACGGCGGCGGCGCTCTGGGAGGCGACGCGGATCCTGCGCAAGGCGCGCCCCAAGGATTATGTTGCTTCGACGAAGGACATCCGCCGGATGGCCGACAAGCTGACAAAGCTCAAGAACGAGGATCGCAGCGCGATTCCGGGCATCGGGCCGCGACGGTCGGAGATCGTAGTTGCCGGCGCGCAGGTCTATGCCGAGTTGCTGGAGCATTTTTCGCTGCCGGGCTTCCGATATTCGGACATGGGGCTGCGGGACGGGATGCTGGCGCAGATGCTGGCGGAGCAGGATCCGCGCACGATCGCGCACCAGCAGTATGAGCGCGACCGATGGCAGGCGGTTCTCGAGACATGCAGCCGATATGGGATCGATCCGAGGCAGGGCGAGCCGGTGCGGCAACATGCTGCGCAGCTTTTCCATGATTTGAAGGAAGTGCACGAACTTCCGGCTGAGTATCAGCTTTGGCTTGAGGCGGCGGCCATGCTGCGCGATATCGGGAAGTTCATGAACTACCAGGGCCACCACCGGCACGCGCAGTACATCATCGCGAATTCGGAGATTTTCGGATTCAATGCGACGCAGCGGGTTGTGACGTCGGCGATCGCGCGGTATATCGGCAAGAGCCGGCCCGCGCCCGAAGGCCGGACGATGCGGCAGGTGCCACCGGAGGAGCATGAGCACGTGAAGCGCGCGGTGGTGCTGCTGAGGCTGGCGGTCGCGCTGAACCAGGATCGCGCGAGTGACGTGCTGCGGGTGAAGGTGAGAGTGTATCCCAGGCAGGTGATGCTGGAGCTCAGCCCGGGACGCACCGGGGCCGAGCTCGAGCTGTGGTCGCTGCGCAAAGAAGCCGATTACTTCCGCGAGGTCTTTCGGCGGGAGCTTTTCGTGACATTGCTGTAGACGCCGCGCAGGATACGCGGATCGACGAGCCAGTGCAGCGTGCCGGGGCGGCGCGCCAGATCAACGCGTGCGATGGCGCCCTTACGGAGCCGGATGTTCATGCGGCTGGAGCTGATGAGGGTTCCCAGAAACTGGGCGAGGTTAGGATTGTGCCCGACGATCAGCACATTTTCTCGTCCGTTGAGATCGGTGACCAGCTTTTCGAAGGCGGAGACGGATGCGCCGGGCGAGAGGGCCTCGGAGACCATGATTTTGGAGTCATAGCCGGTCTCCGTGCCGACCAGCGAGGCAGTTTGCAGGGCGCGCTTGAGTGGACTCGAGACGACCAGGTCGAAGTGGACCTTAAGGGCATTCAGATAATTGCCGACGAGAATGCACTGCTGCTTGCCTTCCTTGTCGAGCGGGCGCTTGACGTCGATGAGAGGGTTGGCGCGGCGTGTGCCGGCGCTGGCATGACGCAGAATGTAGAGGTTCACGAGAGTTCTTTCCGTAGAGGATAATTCCCAATTTATTCATCAGATTGTAACAATCGGACTGGGTTTTGAATTGTTAATTCCCGCGGGCGAAAAGAAGTCTGAGGATGCAGTCCAACTATACGGTCGGTTTCGGTTCGGGCCAGGGTCTTGGAGGCGGGGGATCGGGCTCAGGAGCCGGGATAGGGTTGGTAGGATCTTCGGTTCCGGGGTCGGGGCCAGGGTAGGGTGGAATGTCGGGGTCGAATCCGGGGACGGTGCTTAACTTGACGTTTGGGTCGGACATGGCGTTCAGATCCTTTGTTTCTGAACTATGAAAGCTGCTCCGGATGGGCTGGTTGCCCGGAGTTTCCCACAACCCGCTTACGAGCAGTGCTGCGAGCCAACGGCGACGGCTCTAGCTGAGAATCCGACGGCCCGAGCACGGCTGCGTGATCCGCGAGGTGGCGCGCCCGGAGGTCGGGCCAGGAAGCGGAAGGCTGCGTATAGGCTACGCACGAGGCACCTTGCGGGCCGCCAGGACGCGTTCAGCGACGCAGCTAAGCCAGGTGCCGAGGGCGAGGGTCAGGGGTGAGGCCCCGGGCAGGCGGAGATGCACTGCGCGGCCCATGCTCCACGACCAGAGTGCTTGTACGCTCGGCGCATCGAGCGAGAGCAGGTGCCACCACCGGACTACCGCGGAAAACCGGAAACCGCGCCTGACTGCATTTTCAGAGATACTGTGCCCCAAACCCGCCTTTTGCAGGGTCGCCGACTCCCTGCTGGTCGCGGCGACTTGAGGCTGGCGGGCATTGGATACACCTTCTCTGAAAATGCCCGAGGGGCAGTGAGAGGCGGCGGAGCAAGGACCGCCGCACTATCTTACCCTGCACCACCCTGGAATCGAGGCTCAATCAGCGGCGGCCTTCACTTTTTCTTTCGCGGCGACTCTTTTTGCGAGCTTTGCGTGGTGATGGTGCGGCTCCGCCGCAGGCGCACTGGGGATATCGTCGATCGAGGCTTTGCCTTCGGCCAGGCGCATGAAGAATTCCTGCGAGTTAAAGGCGGGCAGATCACGGCCGGCCTCGGTGAGGCAGACGCGAAGGTAGGTGCCCGCTTTGTCGAGGGCGCGCGCTTTCATTGTGTCGGCCAGGCAAGCGGCGAGAATCTCGTTGCGGATGCGGTTGCGGATCTGCTGGTCGCGGATGGGAAAGACCACTTCGCACCGTTCGAAGAGGTTGCGGGGCATCCAGTCGGCGCTTCCGGCGTAGATGTCTTCCTGGCCGCCG
>JAFAKX010000123.1 GCA_019234945.1 Silvibacterium sp. | reverse complement strand
CCGATGGGAATATCAACTCATAGCAAAGCAACTAGAGCCGCAGGCGGTATTCAATGTCGCCAGCCATCATTTCACTTAATTTGTTACTCGTTGCAGAAATAGTGTTCCTTTTCTATCTACATGTGAAGAAACCGCCAACCCATAGCTCCCACTGAAGGAGTCGCCGTCTGGGTGACCACAACCCAAACCGATTCTCGTGATCAGAGGGGTCGGGGAAGGATCCCGCGATGGGCGATGCTCGCGGGATCCGCAAACAATGGAGAGCCTGAAAGGAGGCAAATTGGAAAAGTATCGTGAAGTTTCAGACCTGCTAGATCCGCGTCCAGGCGATGGAGGAAGGCTTTCCTACGATGGAATGCCGCTTCTGCCCGTTTCTTACGAATGTAAGTGGATGGTTTCGGATACCGGATTCCAGCAGGCGGTTATGGTGCAGCTGTTTGTCATCGGATCTGAGAAGGAGACCCAGGTGAGAAGACGATCCGATGTTGTTTGGATGCAACGAGGCCACTGGAGCCTTTCGGCTTGAGCGGCAACCCGGGCAAGCCCAGGATCGACGAGGATGGCGATCCTCGAGTGCTCTGCCGACATTTTCAGGATCAAACAGAAGAGATGCGGAACCCGCCTCACAGATTCGTTCGCCTGCTCAGCTGCCGGACTTTTTTTGCGAGAGCATGTATTTCGCCAGGGTGTACTCGGTGAAGTAGACAACCTTGGTGTCGAGTACTTTCCTGAGGTCGGCGTCCCGGGAGCGCATGTCCTTCTTCGACTCGGCCAGCAGCGCGGAGTAGAAGTAGGCCTCGCAGAGAAGGTCCTGGCGGGAATCGGGAAGGAAGTGCAGATCCGATTGAGCAAAGGACTGCTCGTCCTTGAGCGGGTCGAAGATTTCGTGCGGCTGCAACTGGTTGAGGTAGAGCCCGATCAGCATCTCGCGCCACGCGGTCTCGTCGCCCCCCTGGAGACGCTGCTTCCAATGCGGCCTGTCGGCCTTCTCCCAGCGCTCGTTCAGCAGGCCTCGGGCCTCTTCCTGCGTCTCAGCGGAAGCGATCCGGGCGTATAGCATCATCGCGATGTAGGGGACGTAGGGGTGGTCCTTGCTCAGGAAATCCCTGCCGGTTTCTTCCATCGTGTCCGAGCCGGTAACCAGCTGTCCCAGGGCCGCGGTGAACATCAGGCTTGCCTGCTGATCCTGAGTCCGCTCGTCATTTGCGGTCTTGAGTTCATCGGCGTGCTGCTTTGCAAGGTTCGCTGTTTCAGCTGCGCCCTTCAAATCATTGGTCAGCAGTTGGGCGTCCAACGTCACCTCGTACCAGTTGGAATCGTTTTTCGCTTCCTTCGGATAGAGGGATTCAGCCTGCCGGCTCAATTGCAGGGCCTTGGCGTAATTCCCGCGCTCGAGCGCGAACTCGGCTTCGGTCATGATGGCGTACTCTTCCCAGTTCTTTATCCGCTTGAGATTTTCGAGATTCTGGTCTACGGCGGCGCGGCGATCTGGCAGGTGCAGGCCAGGATCGACCACCCCAAGGTTGGAGAGCCGCTCCATCGTTGAGGCTCGATAGAAGTAGATAGCGGGGCTTTCGCGCTCCCGCTGTTCCTCGGGCTCATTCTGCACCGTCTGTCTTGCGCGGTCCATGAGCGCAAGGACCTCGTTCTGCGCATCTACGTGGTCGATCTGGTACAGCTGGCCGGCGAGGTCGAACAGATTTGCCGGCTCGGGACGAGCGTTGGTGAGCTCGCGCAGCAGATTCAACCGCCAGATTTTCGGCCCAGGCCATTCCCACTTTGGCAGAGCCGACCCCTCCGAGGTGCCCAGGACAAAGTCGAAAATCTCACGGCTGTCCTGCTCAGGCAGGCGAACTACTGCGCTCTTCAGCAGCGCGCTGCCGGCATCGCGAAAGGCGTCGCTGTCCGTGTACGGGTCGTATTCGATCAAAATCTTCTCTCCGAGCCAGCGGGCTTCCTCCGGGGTCCATTCAGCGGGACTCCTGTGCTGCTTCACGATAGAGGTCGCCATCGCGACTCGCTCGGGGTGGGGTCCGTAGTAAGCCGACAGAAGGCATAGCCCGTAACGCCTGGCCTGCTCCGGCATCATTTCGTTTTTCCACCGCGCGAGTGTTTCCGTCAGGTCGATTCGCCTCAGAAGGGGATTCTGCGCGCGCGTGTTGACGTAAGGGGGCGAACTTGCATCGCAGAACTCGGCCGCCTCCCGCAGCTTGGCGACTTCGAGCGCGTCGGGATACTGGACCAAAAACTCATGCACGGCTGCGGTTCGATCCATCGCAACTGCCTTCGAAAAAGCTCCCTCCGCTGCTTTTGCCTGGTCGGACTGCAACGAACGAACCCCGTCGGCGATGAGCCGGGCAATGACCGGGTTTGAGGAGGTCTGGTTTGAGGCGGCGTGATCCGCTGCAGCATGGTTTGATCCGGCGGAGAAGCGCGTCAGCCTGGCTTTCTGTGTCTCCCGCAGGGAAGCGGCGAGCTGCATCGTGTCATTCGGGTTGTCGGCATGGGTCCAAAAGACCAGCGAGCGAAACAGCCAGCCGGGATGACGCACCGAATCCTCAGGTGGAACCCCAGCAGGGTCGGGCGTTGACTGGTTGCCAGCGATATTACCGGCCCCGGCGAGGACCGCGCGCATGAGGTATTTCTGGTCGCTGAGGGAATAACGCGCCTCGATCCAGGCTGCGGTGGCCGGGTAGGCGCGCTGGCGCTGGCTATAGGTATCTTCGGCGAACACCCAGTAGATCCTTGCGGCAACGTAGCAGCGCTCCACCGTCTCCATGAATCGATCGACATCGGCATCCTTTGCCGCGGGCACGCTCACGGGAGACACGGCACACTGCGGCGCGCGCGAGGCGATGCTCCTGATACGGTAGCCTGTCGAGGGCATCGGATCGTCGACATCGGGGTTGTAAACGAGCGGCGTGCGAAGCTCCACGCCATACCTTGCAAGCAGTTGGTCGCGCAGATCATAAAAGCGCGGATTGAGAACGGGTGTCTTGTCGCTGAACCAGACATCCTGCAGGGTCTTGCCCATGTAGACCTTCACCGGGAGCTCAAGGCCGGGCAAATAGGACACAATCTCGGAGTAATCGGGGCCCGGGGCATTCCCTGGTGTGGGTGGGGGAGCCGTCCGCGGTCCGACCTTCGGCAAAGGTGTGTTCAGATCGGTGGAGACCTGGCTCGCCACAGACGGGGGCAGCTTGGCCAGCTCGCTGCCGCTCACATTCCAAGGTCCCGTCAGCCGGTTGGGAATCTTCGCCTCAGTCTTATGCAGATCCGAATGGACCTTCTCTGCGACGGATTCCGGCGTGTTCGCGGGATTGCTGGCCGGGTAGGCCGCAAGCGCGTCCAGTATCGTCGGGAGATCGGTGAGCGATTCCTGGTATTTGAGGCTCACGAGCTGCGCGAGGTCCCTGCGGAGATTGTCATACCCCCGCGCCGCAACCGCTTCGGAGACCGTCTTCGGGAACGATTTCTCGGTATTCGAAAGCAGAATTTCCATCGCCTGGTCCCCGAAGAGCGGCTCCGGATTCTTCAGCAAGGCCGAGGCAAGATAAACAGCAGGCAGGCCGTGAATATCAGTAGCAGGACTGCCCGATACCTTCCATACCGGCCGCAGCCAGCCCGGCATTATGGTGTAGGAGCTGGATGCGCTGAATGGCGCAATATCTTCATCCGGAACCTGTTTCCACTCCTGGCTGTACTGATCGAAGAAGTCCTTTGCAGGTCCCTTCAGGTTTTGTCGCGAAAGGAACACCGAATTGTCGATGAGGGGAAAATTCCTGGTGTCGAGCAGTTTCTTGTCCCCGGTAGTTACGGTGAAGTGCGTCGATGCATAACCCGGCTCTGGCTTGAACTGCAGCTTTGTAGGCACGGGAATACCGCGCGCGGCGAAATAGGTAGTGGCCAGGTAGCGCCACTCGGCGTTGATATAGCCTTCAACATCGGCGTGAGGATCGGGAGCATAGTGCACGCAGAGGAAATTGCATGGCGGAGCCGGAGCGGCTGCGCTGCTGTCCTGAGGCGTAAGGTCGCGAGGGGGCGGCGCATTCGCAAGACCATAGCCTTCCGGGATGGTGTCCTCGTATTTGTGCAGCAAGCGATGGATAAGCATGAAGCTCTTCCATCGAAACAGCAGGTCGGTCGTCGCCGAATCCAGGTTCATCTCGGCATTTTGGGACCGCTCCTCAGGGGATTCGTCACGCAGATGTGTGATGAGGTTCCGGTCGTGCCAAAGCCCTGAATAAACGTTGTAGCCGACAAAGGCCAGCAGGACACACGCCCCGATGGCAACCCGCCGCAGCCGGCGCCGCACTTTGTACAGCTGCAGGATGTCGTCGCGCCAGGGGCTGATGAAGCGCACGAAGGCATCGTGCTGCAGCTCGTAAAGCTTCTGTCCGTGATACTCCCGGACACGGAGAATACGCCGATCGGTCAGCCTGTCGAGTTCTTTGGCGACACGCGTCTGGTTGAGGCCCTCGTTCTCGGCCAGCTCCTCCGCGGTGTATGGCCTTTTGAGGCCGCTTGCCGGAGCGAGGAAGCGCATCAGCCTGGCCGTAAGCAGCTTGTCGGACCAGCGTTTCGGCATCACGCTGCGAACGTAGGTTTCGAGGATCTTGTCCGACCCGCCGAGTTCCTTCTTGTAAAGAGCCAGCGTGAGCGTCTTCTGGTTGCGGTTGAGCGTCTCCTCCCAAAGGCGTTCGCAGACAATCTGCATCATGGGCAGGTCGACGGGCGCTTTACTTGAGGCCAGCGCTTCGCGATCTTCGCTGGCGCGCAGATCGTCCATGAGCTGCCTGGTCAGCTCCGGCTCGTACTCTCCACCGAAAAATTCCACAGGCTTCTCGATGGCCTCGCGCAGGCCCTGGTCGTCGAGACTGTCGAGAAGATACGTGGACTGAAACAGGTTCAGGATCTCGTTGCGAAAGGGTTCGAGCGCCGCGAGGAACTCCTGACGGAGAGAGAACACTATGCGCACGTCAAGGCCCGATGCTCGGACCAGAGCGGCCAGTTCCTTTTTGAGCGGATCGAGCTGCTTGCCGTGCGCGACGAGGAACTCCTCAAACTGATCGAGGATCAGGATGGCGGTGCGGTCGTCGGCGGTGGCGATGCGGGAGATGATGTCGGTCAGCGTGGGCGGACCTTTGGCGGTGTTCATCCCCGCATCGGGCAGGCCCAGCTCGGATGCGAACTTCACGAGCCGTGCCTTCATCGCGGAGCAGGGGTCGTCTCCGGTCCAGTTATCGAAGTATCTGACCCAGGCGTGTTGCTCTTCGAGCGCCGGCGTCACCAGCGTTCGCAGGATCGAGGACTTGCCAACACCCGATGGGGCGTAAAGCAGCGTGAGCCTTGCCGAGAAGATCTTGTCCTTGAGGTAATTGGCGTCGAGCTCGCGCCCGAAGAAGATGGCCTTCTCGGTCCGCTCGAAGGGACGCAGCCCGACGTAGGGCGCCTTGAGGTGAGCGATTGCTGAGTCGATTTCGAGACTGCTAGCCAGCACGGGAAGCACCGTTCTTTCCGGGGGAGAGATTCGCGAGCACGCGCTGCGCGAATTCGTCGGGCGAGACACGCAGTATGTCGGCGCCCAGCCTGTGCCAGACCATCTCCTCCATGGAAGAAGCCGGCTGCCTTACAACGATCGGCGTCGGGCGCGATCCCTGCGCCTGCACGAGCTGGAAGACCTGCATAACGAGCCGGTAATGCCACACATCGAGGCCGTAGCCGGCGAACAGCAATGGCCGGCGCTGCAGGTGGCGGCACAGGGCGGTAGGAATCTGCGTCATCTCGTGCTCGAGCCGCCCAAGCAGGACCAAGTGATCGCTCTCGGTCATGACGACGGTGTC
>JAFAKX010000251.1 GCA_019234945.1 Silvibacterium sp. | reverse complement strand
TGAGAAACGCTATGACCGCCTTGTGAATCAGGTGCCTGCACAAGTTCACATAACCGTCAGTTGCTCGGCCGAAGACCTTATTGAATCCTCGGAAGAAAGCACCCAGCGGTCCGCGAGCCGGTTTCCTGGGGCGAAGCAACAAGGAGGAAAGCGCAGGGCTGAGAGTGAGCGCATTAAATGCCGAGAAAAGAACCGAGATCGCGATGGTGACGGCGAACTGTTTGTAAAGCTGGCCGGTAATACCGGGAATGAAGGCTGTAGGAACGAAGACTGCGGCCAGAATGAGCCCAATTGCAATGACCGGACCCGAAACCTCCTCCATCGCCTTGAGCGACGCGTCGTGTGGCGACAACCCGTGTTCAATGTGGTGTTCCACTGCCTCCACAACCACGATCGCATCATCGACGACCAGTCCGATCGCGAGCACCAGACCCAAAAGCGACAGAGTATTGATCGTGAACCCAAGGGCAGGAAAGACCATGAATGTCGCGATCAGAGAGACGGGGACCGCGAGCAGAGGAATGAGCGTGGCCCTCCAGCCCTGGAGGAAGATGTAGACGACAATAATCACCAGAATCAGGGCTTCGATCAAGGTATGGTAAATTTCGTGAATGCCGGCGCTTACGGCCAGCGTCGTATCCAGGGCAGTGATGTAGTCCAGTCCCTGCGGAAATCTCCCCTTCGCTTCGTCCATCATTTTGAGAACGGCGGCGCGAGTCTGCAGTGCGTTGCTACCCGGAGTGAGATAGAGCGCGATGAGGGCTGCGGACTGGGCACGCTGGTCGCTCCCTCCTAGTCCCAGCCGCGCCTGGTAGGAATAATATTGGGACCCAAGTTCAATGCGCGCCACGTCCTTGAGGCGCAGGATTGAGCCGTCGGAGGTCGCGCGAACAACGATCTCGCCAAATTCCTCGGCTGTAGGCAGGCGGCCAGGAGCTCGCACATTGTAGGTAAACTGCTGACCGGAAGGCACGGGTTCGCCTCCGATCTGGCCGGCGGGATTCACCTTGTTCTGGGCCTTGACCGCGTTCGTAATATCGGAGACCGTCACGCCCAGGCTTGCCAATCGATCGGGGTTGACCCAGATGCGCATGGCATAGGGTCCAGCGCCGAATATCTGCACCTGGCCGACGCCGGCAATACGGGTCAGCGCGTACTGCAGGTTGATGGTCGCGTAGTTAGCCAGGAAGATGTTGTCGTATACGCCGGTCGGCGAATAGAGGTCCAGCAGCATGAAAGGCGCGGTCGTGCCGGGCTGAACGATGACGCCCTGCTGGGTAACTTCCGATGGCAGTTGGGAGTTGGCCTGCCCGCTCCGCATCTGCGCCAGGATCTGGTCGGTGTTGGTGTCCGTTCCCAGTTGAAAGTCGATGTACAGTGACATGCCGCCACCAGAACTGGCGCTCAACGAGTACATGTAGTTCATGCCGCTGACCCCCGACATCTGCTGCTCGATGGGTGTCGCAACGGATTCCGCAATTGTTTGGGCATCAGCACCGGGATAGGTGGCCTTCACCTGGATCATCGGATCGGCGATATTAGGAAATTGCGCGACAGGCAATTCGAGCGTTGCGATGACGCCGACCAGCACCATGAGAATCGCGATGACCATCGCGACGATGGGGCGATTGATGAAGAACTTCGACATGATCAGTTACCCCCGCCAGCAGGTGCGGCCGTTGCGGCCGGCGTGTAAGGCTGAGCGTTTACTGGAATGCCTTCCTTCGCCAGTTGCGGCATAGCTGCGGCGGCCATTTGTAACCGTTCGATTCCCTCAACCACCACCTTCTCGCCGGGCTTCACGCCTTCGCTCACGATCCAATTCGGTCCGACCCGCGGGCCCATCTTCACCGGCCGGAAGTGGGCCTTGTTGTCGGGCGTGAGCACGAGCAGCATGTAATTCGACTGCACTTCGATGACGGCAGGCTGCGGAACCAATAGGGCATCTTGGTTATTGCCGGTCTGGATCCGCACTCGTCCATAGCCGCCCGGTCGAAGCACGGCCTGGGGATTGGCGAAAGCGGCCGCGATCTGGATGGTGCCGGTCGAAGTCCCGACCGCCCGATTGACGTAAACAAATTTGCCTTTTTGCGGATAAGGCACATCGTTTGCCTGGATGAATTCGACCGGCGTGCGTCCGAGGTCAGTACTCTTTCCGCTGATGATTCCAGTCACGCGGGTCGCAACGCCGAGAAACTGGCTCTCGCTGATATTCCAGTAGGCCCAGATGGGATTGACCTGCGACACGGTCGCCATTTTCGTGGTTGTGCCGACCAGGTCGCCGATTTGGGAATTCGACACGCCCGCAATCCCGTCGATCGGTGAGTAAACCTTCGTCCAGGCCAGATTCAGCTGGGCGTTATCTAGATCTGCCTGCTTGGCCTTTACGTCAGCCGCCGCGGCATCACGGTTAGATGTGTCGGTGTCCAGCTGCTTCTGCGGAATTGCGTTTTGCGCAGCCAAAGGAGTGTCGCGGACAACATCGTTCTGGTACTTCCCAAGCTCCGCTTGCGATGCTGCCAGTGAGGCTTTGGCTGCCTCGACGGCTGCTTCATATTGCCGCGGATCCAGCTCGAACAGCAGCTGGCCCTTCTTCACGAAGTAGCCGTTCTGGTAAACCTGCTTCAGCAGATAGCCCTGAACCTTTGGAGTGATATCCGCGTTCACCGGCCCGTTCAGCTGCGCCACCCACTCATTGAAAATGGGCACGTTCTGCTGCATCACCTCGGCCACTCTCACATCCGGCGGAGCGGGCGGCGGTGGCGCTTCCTTCTTCTCGCAGCCAGAGATCGCCGCAACAGCGCATCCGGCTAGAAGTGCCGCGCCCCACCGGGCGCTATGACGCCTTAAAGCCTTTGCTTTTTCCTGCGTCGCACGATGCTTGCCTCGGTCATCCACCTGAAACAGACATGTAATCCTCATTGACTCGCTCCTCGCCCATCGCACCGCTTGGATCCGGCCTCAAAACAAGGGAAAAACCTTCAGATCGAACAACTACCGGAACGAATGGCAAAAACAGTCCAGTGCCGTTACGTTACGCCGCCACCGCTGCGCAATAGAACTGGCAGAACTGACAGTTCCCGGTCCTGCTTTGATTTGGCAAACGATGGCTACCGGGCTCCCGGCGTAGTCCGGCAGAACGCGCTCGTCACGCAGACTTTGCGGTATTCTCCGCACTCGGTGCCCAGAGAACGACCACCGAGCGCGGCCCCGCTTGATATGCCTGACCCGCTATCTCAGGCGCATCCTTCCAGGGCGCGATGTCCTGCGGAGAAGGCAGAGAAGTATCGATCCACCGCCTCCATCGCTCGCCGTTCTGGACAGAGGGCAACTCGAACGTCAGCGGCTCCCAGTACGCATTGAAGATGAAATGGCAGAGAATGCCTTCCGGCTTTATGTCCGCGCTGAAGGCCAGGCTGTGGGAGTGATCGCTCCAGTCCGCCTGATGCTGCTTGATCCCATGCCACCCCGCCACCGCCTGAGCCAGCAGCTTGTTCAGGCTTAGACCCCGCCACTCGCCCTCCGAATCGCGCAGATGCCGTCTCGCGATCAGCAGCTTCACAAAGCGATGGATATCTCTGTGCTTCTCGACCAGAGACCAGTCGAACCAGTTCAGCTCCGAATCCTGGCAGTAGGCGTTATTGTTTCCAAACTGCGTTCTCCGCACTTCGTCGCCCATCAGGAACATGGGCATGCCCAGCGACATGAGCGTCACCGTCATGAAGTTCTTCACCTGCCGGTTTCGCAATTCCTCGATTGCAGGATCGTCCGTTGGTCCCTCGACCCCGCAGTTCCAGCTGCGGTTGTCATCTCCGCCGTCGCGATTGTTCTCGCCGTTCGCCTCGTTGTGCTTCTGGTTGTAGGAAACCAGGTCGTTCAGCGTAAATCCGTCGTGGCAGGTGACGAAATTCACGCTCTGCTCCGCCTCGCGCTCCTTACGCCGATAGATCTGCCAACTCCCGAGGAAACGGTCGGCAAAATTTCGCACCGAGCAATCCTCCCCGCGCATAAAGCTGCGCACGTCGTCCCGGAACCGCCCGTTCCACTCCCTCCAACTGTCGCCGATAAAGCTGCCGACCTGGTAGAGACCGGCTGCGTCCCACGCCTCCGCGATCATCTTCGTTCCGGCCAGCGATGGGTCCGACTCGATATCCCACAGCACCGGCGGGTTCGCCAGCACGTTGCCGGTCGAATCACGCGCCAGAATCGAGGCAAGGTCGAAGCGGAACCCATCTACATGCATCTCTTCCACCCAGTATCGAAGGCTGTCCACGATCATCCGCCGGACGATGGGATGGTTGGCGTTCAGCGTGTTTCCTGTGCCGCTGTAGTTTGAGTAGCACGCCCGGTTCGGCTCCAGAACGTAATAAGCGCAGTTATCGAAGCCGCGATAGCAGAATGTAGGTCCGTTCTGGTCCCCCTCCGCCGTATGGTTGAACACCACATCAAGGATGACTTCAATGCCCGCCCGGTGCAGCGCCTTCACCATGTCGCGAAATTCATTCACCGGTGCGAGGAGATTCCGGCGTGAACTGTAAGCCCCCGAACTGTAACCCTGGTGCGGCGCGAAGAACGAGACCGGAGCATAGCCCCAGTAGTTCACCCGGCCCGGCGGGGAATCCAACGCATCGAACTGAAATACGGGAAGAAGCTCAACGGCTGTTACACCGAGATCCTTGAGATAGGGAATTTTCTCGATCAATCCCAGGTAGGTACCGCGCGTCTGCTCCGAAATACCGGAGTTGGGATTCTGCGTAAACCCCTTCACATGCATTTCGTAGATGATCGTCCGCCCCGGCGGCAGGCACAGAGGTGCGTCGCCTTCCCAGTCGTACGCGCTGGTATCGACCACGACGCTCTTCATCGCGGTCGCGGCATTGTCGGTACCCTTCGCCGTTTCGCGCGAGTAGTTGAGGGGAACAGTAACACCGCGCCCGTAAGGATCAATCAGAAGCTTCGACTCATCGAAGCGCAGACCGCGCTCCGGATCGAACGGCCCACGCACACGATATCCGTAAAGCTGTTCGGCCTTTACGTTTGGAGCGAAGACATGCCAGTAGTGATAGGTGCGGTTTGCGAAAGGATCGAGCGAAATGACGCGCGCCGGCTGCGCGTCATCTTCGCGATCGAACAACACGAGGTCCACGCCAGTCGCATCACGCGCATAAACACTGAAGTTTACGCCGTTCTGCGTTGGCGTTGCGCCAAGGGGGGAGCTTCTGCCGCGAGTGCCGTCCTTGCTGTAACCGGCTCCATCAACCTGCTGTTCCGGACTTACCCGCGCTACCCCCATTGCGCCTCTTTCCCGTCCGGCCGTGCAGCATCAGCCGCAAAATACCGGGCACGGCTTCGCGTCCCAGATCTCTGAGGCATACTGCGCAATCGTGCGGTCGCTCGAAAATTTGCCGGAGTTTGCAATATTCAGAATGGCTTTCCTGGCCCACCCATTGCGGTCGGCGTATAGATCTCGCAGTTGCTGGTCCGCATTCAGATACGACGTGAGATCGGCCAGATGCATGTAGTAGTCGCCCTTCAGTAGCAGCGTTTCGCGCAGCGGATCGAACACTCCCGGCTCATTCCGGCTGAAATAATCCGAGAAGATCATGTCCAGTGCCGCACGCGTTTCCGGTTCGTTGTGATAATGCCACCACGGGTTGTACCAGCCCCGGCTGTTTGCCACCTGCTCCGTTGTCAGACCGAACAGGAAGAAGTTTTCCTCGCCCGCCTCTTCGGCCATCTCGATCGTTGCGCCGTCTCTGGTGCCGATCGTGAGCGCGCCATTCATCATGAACTTCATGTTGCTTGTGCCGCTCGCCTCGTATCCGGCCGTCGAAATCTGGTTCGACACATCCGACGCCGGAATCAGCCGCTCGGCCTGCGTGACGCAATACTCAGGCAGGAACAACACTTTGATGCGCCCCTTGACCGCCGGATCACCATCGATCGTCCCCGCCAGATTGTTGATGAACTTGATGATCAGTTTCGCCAGCCGATACGCCGGCGCCGCCTTGCCCGCAAAGATGAACGTGCGCGGCGCCATCTCCAGGTTCGGATTCTCCCGCAGACGGTTGTACAGTACAACCACCCGCAGCGCATTCAGCAATTGCCGCTTGTACTCGTGGATTCTCTTCACCTGGCAGTCGATAATGGTGTCGGGATCCACCTCCTGCCCTGTAGTCGCTTTTAACCAATTGGAAAACTTCACCTTGGCTTCGCGCTTCGCCTTCAGGAATGACGCATGGAACCCACGGTCGTCGGCAAGCCGAACGAGCTTCTTCAACTCGCTCAGGTCCGTCACCCAGTCATCCCCGATCGTATCCGTGATGACGTTTGACAGCACCGGATTACACAACAACAGCCAGCGCCTCGGCGTCACGCCATTCGTCTTGTTATTGAAGCGCTCCGGAAACAGCTCTGCCAGGTCCTTGACCGTCATCTTCCGCAGCAGTTCGCTGTGGATGGCCGCCACCCCGTTCGTGCTGTGCGACCCCACAATCGCCAAGTTTGCCATCCGGACTTTCCGTTCGGGCTTCTCTTCGATCAGACTCACACGCTCTGCGCGACCCTCGTCTCCGGGGTACCGATCTCTGACTGTCCTCAGGAGGCGCCGGTTGATCTCGTAGATAATCTCGAGTTGCCTTGGCATCATGGCCTCGAACCAGTCGACCGGCCACTTCTCCAGAGCCTCGGGCAGCAGCGTATGGTTCGTGTAAGCCAGTGTTCGCTGCGTGATGTCCCACGCCTGGTCCCAGCCAAGATGCGCCTCGTCCAGCAGAATGCGCATCAGTTCCGGAACCGACAGTGTGGGATGCGTATCATTCAACTGGATCGCCACCTTGTCAGGCAGGGTGTTCCAATCTGTGTTGGAACGGCGGAAGCGGCGTACCAGGTCTTTCAGCGAACACGCCACAAGGAAATATTGCTGGACCAGGCGCAGCCCCCGGCCCATGCTTGTACTGTCATCTGGATAAAGCACGCGCGTAAGCGATTCGGCCGCGAGGCTCTCCGCCAGCGCTCCGACAAAGTCACCGCTGCTGAACTTCTGAAAGTCGAAATAGTCCGGACTTGCCGCCGCCCAGAGCCGCAGCGTATTCACTGTCTTTCCACCGTAGCCGACTACCGGACGATCGAACGGTATGCCATACAGGGTGGAGGGCATGCCCCGTAGCGGTTGCAGGGTCCCCTCGTGCAGTTGGAATGTACAGTTCAGTTTGATTTCCACCTGGTCATACGGGCGAATCACTTCCCAGGGATCCGGGCGGCGGAGCCAGTTGTCCGGCTGCTCTTTCTGCCATCCGCCCTCGATGACCTGTTTGAAGATGCCGTACTCGTATCGCAGCCCATAACCCATCGCCGGAAGCTGCATCGTGGCCATCGAATCCAGGAAACAAGCCGCCAGGCGACCGAGTCCGCCATTGCCGAGCCCGGCATCGGGTTCCTGCTCCAGTAAGGGAAACAGGTCGATGCCGTTCTCCTGCGCCATCCGCGAAATCTCAGGGGTGACCAGCATATTCGTGAAGTTATTTGACAGCGAGCGTCCGAGCAGAAACTCCATCGAGAGGTAGTAGACCCTCTTGGCGTTCTGCTGGTCGTAGGTCCTTTCGGTCGCCACCCAGCGCTGCGAAAGCACATCGCGGATTGCATGAGCCCCGGCCTCGAACTGTTCGCGCGCGTTGACTTCGCTCTCGTCAATGACGTTATCGAACTGAAGATGCCGCTCGTAAAGGCCATCATTGCTCGAGAACTTTATCGGCCCGCAACCATACTGCTTCAGCAGCTGCGCTGTATCGATCGTGGTTGTCTTCGCCTCAGTTGCAACAATCTCAGTACTCATCGCCTCATTTCCTTTCGGCTTGTCGGGCGTGACTAGTAAGGCCAACGCCAGTCCCTGACATCAGGCCTGTCGATTCCATGCTGGAACGCATAGTTGCGGCACTCAATCTGCTCGTTCAGGAATTTCTCCCTGGCATGACCGCCGATCTTCTGCAGCTTCGGCACGCGCTTGATCACATCCATCGCCAGGCTGAAGCGATCGATCTCGTTCTCAATCGCAAGCTCCAGTGGCGTATTGATGTTGCCTTTCTCCTTGTATCCACGCACGTGCATGTTGTTGTGATTGTCACGAGCATAGGTCAGCCGGTGAACCAGCCACGGATACCCATGGAAGTTGAAGATGATCGGCTTGTCGACTGTAAAGAGAGAATTGAAGTCCCGGTCCGTCAACCCATGAGGATGCTCGGTGCTCGGCTGCAGTTTGAACAGGTCTATGACATTTATGTAGCGTATCTTCAGGTCGGGAAACGCCTCACGCAGCATGCAGATGGCTGCGAGCGTCTCCTGCGTGGGAATGTCGCCGGCTGAAGCCATCACCACGTCCGGCTCGACGCCCTGATCGTTGCACGCCGGGTCCCACATGCCGATTCCCTTGGTGCAGTGGACAATCGCTGCATCCATGTCCATGTACTGCAGGTGCATCTGCTTGTCGCAGACGATGACGTTGATGTACTGCTCGCTTCGCAGGCAATGATCGGCGACCGAGAGCAGGGAATTCACATCAGGCGGCATGTAGATGCGCGTGACAGCCGCGCTCTTGTTGACCACCACATCCAGAAAGCCCGGATCCTGGTGGGTAAAGCCATTGTGATCCTGCCTCCAGACCGTCGACGTTACGAATATGTTCAGCGACGCAATCTTTTTTCGCCACGACAGGTGGTTGCATATCTCCAGCCACTTCGCATGCTGGTTGAACATCGAGTCGATCACATGAATGAACGCCTCATACGACGAGAAGAACCCGTGGCGGCCCGTCAGCAGATAACCTTCGAGCATGCCCTCCATCGTGTGCTCGCTCAGCATCTCCACGACCCGTCCATTGGGGCTCAGTTCGCCGCCGTCCATATCCTCCTCAAAGTATTCGGAAAGCCAGAGCTTCTTGCTTACCTCATAAATGTCGCTCAGCTTGTTCGATGTGTTTTCATCGGGTCCGAAGACGCGGAAGTTCTTCATGTTCAGCTTCATCACGTCGCGGAGGAAGGTTCCAAGCGGCTTCGCGTTCTCCACCTCAATGGTTCCGGGCTTCTCAAACTTGCAGGCATAGTCGCGGAAATCAGGCATCCGCAGTGCCCGCTTCAGTCCGCCGCCATTCGCATGAGGATTCGATCCCATGCGCCGAGTGCCCTTGGGAGCGAGCTCCCTCAATTCTTCAATAAGGGTTCCATTAGCATTGAATAGCTTTTCCGGCTTGTACGACCGCATCCAATCCTCGAGCTCCTGTAACCGATGCGGATTCGTCTTCACGTCGGCCATCGGCACCTGGTGCGCGCGCCAGAATCCTTCAACATAGTGCCCATCCAGTTGTCTCGGAGCAGTCCAACCCTTCGGACTCCGCAGCACGATCATCGGCCAATGCACGCGCGTGGCAACGCCCGTCTCGCGCGCCGCCTGTTGTGATTTTCTGATTTCATTGACGCAGTGTTCCGTCGTCACCGCCATCGCCTGGTGCATACTCGCGTGGTCGGAGCCTTCGACGAAATATGGCGTCCATCCATAACCGCGGAGTAGGTCCTCCAGCTCTTTATGCGGTATGCGTGCCAGCAGTGTTGGATTGTTGATTTTGTAACCGTTGAGGTGAAAAATTGGCAGCACCGCGCCGTCGCGAATCGGATTCAGGAACTTATTGATGTGCCAGGACGTCGCCAGCGGCCCCGTTTCGGACTCGCCATCGCCGACAACCGCCGCAACAATCAGGTTCGGATTGTCGAACGCGGCGCCGCACGCATGGGAAAGCACATAGCCCAGCTCACCGCCTTCATGGATCGACCCGGGAGTCTCCGGCGTGCAGTGGCTCCCGACCCCACCCGGGAACGAAAATTGCTTGAAAAACGCGCGCATCCCTTCTTCGTCTTCGCACTTGTCGGTGTAAATCTCCGAATAAGTGCCCTCGAGATACACAGGCGCGAGCACGCCGGGCGCTCCGTGGCCCGGGCCGGCGAGAAAGATCATGTCCAGGTCGTACTTCTTGATGAGCCGGTTCAGATGGATGTACGTGAACGCAAGACCCGGGCTCGATCCCCAATGTCCCAAAAGCCGATTCTTGATGTGCTCCGGCTTCAGTGGCTCTTTCAGAAGAGGATTGTCCTGCAGATAGATCATCCCCAGCATCATGTAGGTACACGCGCGCCAGTAGGCGTCGGTTTTGCGTAGTTCTTCATCGCTCAAGGGCGTGCCCTGCACTGTCGACCTGGCCGCGCCGTAAGCCGTGATGTCATCGTGAATTTTTTCTGGAGCCAATGTGGTCGCCATAATCACACTCCTTCATAAGGTCAGAGAGAGTCTAGAATCGAGCCATGCTGTTGTCGTCTGTCAGAAGTGACAGCGTCCAGCGCTCAGCTGACAACCTGCTTGCGCCAGGCGCTACTGTAAGTGACTGGTGTCACCGAATCGTGAACGGAATGTGAATGGATGCAAGCTTCGCGTTTCACCACCCGATTTCAATGAAAGGGCCGTCTTTTCTATAGGATTGAAGGTTTACTGCAATCCCAGGTCGGCAAGCTGCTTGGGATTTGCTTCGTCCGTGGCCAGCAGATTGTGGCATACGGAGCAGTCGTTGTTGATGCTCTTGCTGCCGTCTTTCGTGTTATGGTTTCCATCGTGGCAGCGGAAGCATCCCGGATAGTCGTTATGGTCGAGGTTGTTGGGATGCGTGCCCCACGTGAGCTTCATGTTGGGAAAGACGTTCACGTCGTAGATCGCGCTCAGGGCCTTCGCCGATCGCTCAATCTGCGACTGCTTCTGGTTCCACACGTCAGCATGTTGTGTCCTGTAGAAGTCCTGAAATCCCGAGACGATCTTTGAATCCGCCTCAGCCTGTGATGCGTACTCGGCCTTGATGAGGGCCAGGCCTTCCTTGTGCGCGAAGGGCAGAGAAGGATCCACCAGCCCCCGCAGCATCGCCTTATTCAGCGATTTTTCCGGCGTATCGAACGAGTGCGCGGCCCGGTTGTGGCAGTCGATGCAATCCATCACGCGTTTTGCGCCATTCACCGGCTGCTTCGCGTCCGACGAAACGAACTCAGTGGTGGATCCATCGTCATTCACCTTAGCCACCCACGGGATCGTCTGATTCGTGTTGTCAGTAGCGATGTATTCGATACGTCCCATGTGAGCGCCGTGGATCCCGCTCAGATGCCCCGCCATGTCCTTGCCACCAACATGCAGCAGCACTAGTGACTTGGTCGCCGGATTGTTCTCATCGTCTCCGTACGCTGTGGTCACGACAAGCTTGTCGCCAACAAATCTCCCCGGATTGTGGCAATGAACGCACGTGGTGCTTGCCGCAGGCACTTTGCCCGCTTGCATGATCGGTCGCGGATAGGTGTCAAGCACCAGGTCTATAAGCTGCTTTGTTCCGTTCAGCTTCGCGGCAATAAAGCCGGGAATCCCGCTAGCAATATGGCATTCCGTACATGCCACATGCGAGTGCGGATACACCTGATACGCGGCGAACTCCGGCGCCATCACGTGGCACGCCTGGCCGCAGAAGTTCGGCGTGTCCATGTAGGCGACGCTGCGATAGCTGGCCGTCCCGACAATCACAAAATTCAGAAATGTGGCAACGACAACGAAAATGAGGGCTTCGCGGAAGACAGGATTCCTCAGCTCGATTTTTGGATACTCGGTTGGTAACTGGCCCGCCACCCTCAGCTTGCGCCGCCGCAGCAGGATGCCGAGAGGAATCAGGATCAGCCCAAGGACAAAGAGCGCCGGCAGGCACAAGTCGACGATGATACCGACGTAGGGGTTGTGTGACCCGCCCCGGCCGAATACATCGATGACCCAGAACCCAATCAGAATCAGGGCCGACGCCGTGGTAAGCCCCACTCCAATAAGACTGATTGCGTTGTTCGCAAGGAAAACGCCCGGCTGAATCCAGCGCTCTTTGATGCCCCCGGTTTGTGCCATTCTTGGGCTGTCTCTTTCGCTTACTACTTCTGCAGAGTGTGGATGTAGGCGACCAGGTCCTTAATCTGGGCATCCGTCAGCTTGCCCTTGTAAGCCGGCATTTTGGCATGACCGTCGGTTATAACTTTGATCAGATCATCATCAGACATTTTCGTTACATCCGGTGAGTTGAAAGGCCTTGCCTTGGTCGATTTGCCCGCCGGAGTGTCGGCCATGCCCGTTGCGCCATGGCACATCTGGCACTTGGCTTTGTAAGTAGCCGCTGCATCCTGGGCAAAGCTCGCCGTTCCTGCTGCGAGCAGGGTCATGAGACAGGCGCCTGCGAATTGTTTAACCATTGTGAGTTGCTCCTCCTGTTAAGCGCGCCAATCATAGCGCGGCACGACTAGTTTTCAAAAGGCGTAATTTACAGCCAGCGTATACACATTCCCGCGGGTGCTTCTGGGTAGCGTTGGGCCGATCGGAGTTCCTTCGCCGTAGCTGTAGTAGTTCCAGTCGAACTTCCATGTCCATTTCGGAGCAATCTCCACGCCCAATCCGCCATAAGGCTGCTGATACTGCGACTGCAATGAGCCAGGCACCTGTCGGATGTTGATCGACTCCGAGGTGCCATTCACCGAACTCATGCGATATCCCGCTCTGGCGTGCACGCGATTGATGGGGTTGAACGTAAAGCCGATGGTGCCGAAGTTCGTTGGAGCATTGTAGTAGCCGTTCCCCGAAAACGGTGTGCCCGCACTGGCGCAGACTGGAGGCGCGGTTCCGGCTCCCGGCGGCGGCGGCGTCGAGGGATAGCAGATCAGCGTCGTCGAGTACACGCTGTTGTACGAGTAGCCCAGATCCACCGACCATTTCTCGCTGGGGATAATCGACGCGCCGAAGGCAAAGTCGCGATCGTGCTCGAGATGGTTGACCGTCTGCACATTGTCTCTCGACTCGAAAATGTTCACCGCGCCATTGACAGAAAGCCAGGTACGCGGATTGTAGGTCGCGCGCACAATGTAGTGATACAGTTGGCGCGGGTCGATGCGGGTGAACGCGTTATCTGCAGACATGCCTTCGAAGTTGAAGTTGATGCGCAGCTCAGGCAGGGGTCGGAGCGCTGCGCCGAACAGGCCCCAGTTCTCATGGATCGGGATGGAGTCGCCTCCTGCATCGGTAATGCGGCGGGCGCGATAGCGATAGCCGACCGACAAGGTTGCCTTTGGCGTCACGTCCCAGGACAGGACAGCCGTATTGGTGCTGGTCTTTTGATTCAGATACTGCTGGTCAGTCGCGGTCGTTGTGGTCGAGCTAGTGGGCGGGAGCAGCATCGAGGTGCCTGTAAAGCTCGTTGTTGTAAGGGTATTGATGCCTGGCATGCGGAAAGCCCAGAAGTCATAAACATCCGAGGCTCTGATCGTTGGGGTAATCTCCCACTCGAGCGCGAAATCGCCGTTGACATTGACGCGTTGCACACGTGCCGAACCTGTGTCGACGTACCCGCGCTGCGATGTTCTGGTAATCAATCCGTTGAATGATTCGTTGAAGCCGTTGAGTGTGCTGTTTGCACCGGTGTACGCCAGACGCCCATTCAGCTTGAGGTGTGGAATGTCCGAACTCTGCAGCCGTACTTGCTCTGTAGGAAACAGGGTTCGTGTGGGCTGTACCCGGGAGTAGGCCAGGGCAGCGTTGCACGTTGGCTTCACCGTGCCGTCGGGGTTAAACGGAGCTGAACACGGAGCGTTCCACACAGACGAGAGAGTCACCCCGAGGCTTACCGGCTGGCCGTTGGGCAGCACATAGTCCAGGCCTGCCAGGGTCCAGATCGTGTTGCCCTTGTAATGAGTCACAAACTGGTCATAGCTGATGGTCGTCTTCGGGTCCGGCTTCCAGTCCACACCGCCAGTCCAGGTATCCGTCGAATTTCTCCAGTTCTGGTACAACCATGGATCATTGCCGAGGTGTGTCGAACTAAAGGAGGGCCCCTGGTTGATGTTGTGGTTGTACCCGAACCGCACGCTCACATGTGACAGCGGAAATAGCCTCAGCTCGAAATCGGTGATCTGACGCAGGCTGTTGTAGAGGTGCGGGCTGTTCAGCCACGGCACAAACGGGGTCGACTGCGGAGGTATCAGCGGATTCGCCAGCACGTCGTAGTCGAAGTATTGCCGATACCTGCGGTAACTCCCACGGAAGTCGTAAAGCCGTCCCTTTGATAAGTTGAGATTGGTGACATTAATGGGATCGCCACCGTATCCATAGCTATAGGATGAGAGCCGGTCGAAGACGATTGCATGTCCGGGATCCGCGGCGCGCATTGTCAGCGACTGATCGAGTACGCGAGCCCCGGAGTAGATGTTGACCAGTGTGGCCCACATTTGGGGGCTGCCGGATTGTTCCTGAATATGGCCGCCAACGTCGATGGACTGGTGGACCTCATAACCGGCGACATTCTTGCCCGAACCCGTGTCCGTCGAGATCCCTGTCCACAGCGGATTATTCTGCGCCTGTGCCCCCGCAAGAGCCGCCAGCGCAAAAACGCAAAGCCAAATCCGTCGAGTGTTGCGCTGAAATCTCATTGCCCGCGATCCGAATGAGTATTTGCTCGTCATACGTGCCCACCCTTACCTGAAGAACACGAAGTCGGTGTTGGATCCATGAATCTGCGAGTGGCAGACCGTGCAGGCCTGGTACTGGTTTGCCTGGTTGTGAAACGACGGAATTCCCGGAGCCGTGAAGTTCATGGACGCCGTGTGGCACTGCAGGCAAAGCTGATTCACGTTATTGCGGGTCAGAAGCCTTGGATTTGGCGATCCATGCGGGTAATGGCACCCTTGGCAGCCCTCGGTCTGGATCGGAGGGTGTGGGTAAACGAACGGGCCGGCAGTCTCGGTGTGGCACTTCACGCAGACGATGTCGCCGCCGATACCCTTGTTGAGCATAGTGGCGGGGTGCTGCAAGGTGGAGTTGAACGAGCCGTGAGGATTGTGGCAATCGCTGCAGCTCATCAGCCCTTCATCCACCTTGTGGTGGAAGGGCTGCGAGAATGCCGGCTTGATATCGGCATGGCAGGTGTAGCAAAGCTTTGGCTGCGCAGCCGTTAGCAGGTGCTCCTCGGTCTTCGAATGGTGAACGCTGTGGCAGCTCTGGCAGCCGATCGCCGCTTCGCCGTGCGCCGAGTGCTCAAAATTTGGATGGGTCCCTGCGTGACAGCTCAGGCACTTCTCATCGGCCACTTTGGGGGAGGCCTTGCTGAACTGAAAGATCTTCGTCGCATCCCCGCCTGCGTCCACGTGCGCCTTGCCGGGCCCGTGACAGCTTTCGCAGGTTACGCCCTTGCCCCCGTGCTCCAAGGCAAGACGCGAGTGGGGAGTCTCTAAGAATTTCTTCGCGACGTCCGCATGGCAGGTTTCGCAGGTGTCCGCCCCCACAAACTGGTCGGCATTGGCAGTGCTCGTATTGGGATTGGAAACGGCGGCCTGCTGCGGCTCCGCGCTCGCCGCCCTGGCAAATCGCGTCGTACAGGCCATCCCAAACAACACGAGACACGTAGCAACGAACAGCTTACGTCTCATCTGTCTCTCTCCCGAAAAGGAGGGGCCTGGTGCCCCGGTAGGCCTGTCTATTAGTCAGGCGCTGTTCTACCCCAATGCGTTACCGCGAACTAAGCGACAGAATAGGGTTTACGCAACCAAAGCACTGTGACGGCTGTCACAGACTCCCAAGATAAGCCCGGGCATTCTTGATAACCACTGTCAGTTTTGTCAGGGGAAGGCCTTTGCATTTTGTGTAATCCAAAGGGCCTGACTACGCACGTTCGCCGGGCAGCCGCAGCAACGTGGCGATCAGCCCTGCCAGCAGGAAGCCGCCTGAAGTAATCGAAAGCGCATGGCCCAGCCCGGCACGCTCCGAGATCCGCCCAACAATGTACGGCGCGGCGGCACTCACAATGCGCCCCACGTTGTACGCGAATCCCATGGCAGACCCGCGCAGCGAGGCAGGGAACAGCTCGCTCGCGATGACGCTGAAGCCGCTGAAGTAGCCCGTCCCGAAAAACCCCGCCAGCGGTCCGATCAGCAACAGAGCCTGTGCATCGCGCACCGACGCAAACAGCGGAACCACCAGCGCAGCCATCGCCAGATATCCGATATAGATGTACTTCCGGTTGAAGCGGTCAGCCAGGTACCCAAACACGATATAGCCAGCAAAAGCTCCTGCCTGCATCGCCATCGTCCATCCCGAGGTCTGTACGACGCTCAGCCCGCGGCCGCCCTGCGCAACCGGCATCGAGAGAAAACGCGGTACCCACGTAAAGAGACCCCAATAAGCGAACAACGTCGCCGCGTTCATCGTTGAGCACACCACCATACTGCGACCGTACTCGCCGCGAAACAGCCGCCCCAGTTCCGGCTGCGGCTTTCGTTCCTGGCGCCAGATCTCCGGCTCCCGCAGACCACGCTGGAACCAAATCGTAACCAATGCCGGTACAATTCCCGCGAAGAACACGGCCCTCCATCCGAAGAGCGGCATGACAAACGCGACCACCCCTGCGCCCAGCGCATAGCCGATCGCCCACGAGCTCTGCACCAGCGCCAGAGCCTTCCCCCGATGCTGCGCGGGCCAGGTTTCCGCGACCAGCGCCGCGCCCGACGCCCATTCGCCACCCATGCCCAGCCCCAGCATGATCCGGCAGACCAGAAGCTGCGCTGCCGTCTGCGCCAGCCCACAAAACGCCGTGAAAACCGAATAGATCAGCACACTGGCCATCAGCGCGCGCACGCGGCCGAAGCGGTCTGCAACCCACCCGAAACCCATGCCGCCGACCGCAGCGGCGATAAGCGTCGCCGACATCATCGCCCCGCTCTGCGCTGCCGAGAGATGCAGCGCACGCTGCACCTCGCCCAGCACCAGCGCGTACAGCATCACGTCCATGCTGTCGAGCATCCAGCCCAGAGACGCGGCCAGCAGCGTTCGCCTCTGCTCCCCCGATGCTTCGACCAGCCAGCCGTAGATTGCGTTCAAATCAGCCACGTTTGCGTTCCGAGTGTCGCGTGCATTTAGAGTTTCAAGGGTACGGCTGCTGCCATCACTACCCGCCGTCATTCCACCATACGAGAGCCGAACCGTTTGCGCGTAGCCATCGACACCGGAGGCACCTTCACCGACTGCGTATACCTCGCCGGCGGAGAACTCCGGGTCCTCAAAATCTTCTCCACCCCCGCCGACCCGTCGCTCGCCGTCATCCACGCGCTCGCCCGTATCGAAGCTGGCTCAGAACTCCAGGTCCGCCACGGCACCACCGTCGGCACCAACACCATGCTTGAGCGCAAGGGCGCGCGCGTCGCGTTCGTCACCACCGCCGGCTTCGAGGACACCATCGCCATTGGCCGTCAGGCCCGCAGCCGTCTCTACGACTGGTTCGCGCCCGCGCCCGTGTGCCTCGTGCCTCTCGAACTCCGTTTCGGCGTGCCCGAGCGAGTCAGCGCCGAGGGCGAAATCCTACGCTTACCCACCGAAGAAGAACTCGCCGCACTTGCAGATCAAATCCGCGCCGCCCCACCCGAAGTCAGCCCCGAAGCCATCGCCATCTCGCTGCTCTTTTCTTTCGCCAATCCCGAAACCGAGCGGCGCGTCGAAGCAGCTTTGCGCCCTTTGGGACTTCCCATCTCCACCTCGCACCGCATCCTGCCCGAATTCCGCGAGTACGAGCGCGCATCGACCACCGTCGTCAACGCCTATCTCGCGCCCGGCATGGGCAGCTACCTCTCGCATCTCGAACAGCGCGTTTCCCAACAGCACCGCGGCGGCCGCGTCGAGGTCATGCAGTCTTCCGGCGGCATCATTCCCGCCCGCCTCGCCGCACTGGAGCCAGTCCGCACCATCCTCTCCGGACCCGCAGGTGGCGTCATCGGAGCCTGCCAGGTCGCGCGCTGGGCAGGCTTTGATCGCATCGGGTTTGAGCGAATCATAGGTATCGACATGGGAGGCACCTCCACCGACGTCTTCCTCGCCGCCTCTGCCTCAGGCGGCCCGCAGCGGACCGGTGAATCTATCGTGGCCGGCGTGCCTGTCAGCGTGCCCATGCTCGACATCCACACCATCGGAGCCGGCGGCGGCTCGATCGCTCGCTTTGACGCTGGAAACATGCTGCGTGTCGGCCCCGAATCCGCTGGAGCTGATCCTGGCCCCATATGCTTTGGCCGCGGAAGAAGGCCAACGGTCACCGATGCGAATCTCCTTCTCGGACGCCTCGACCCCGACACCTTCCTCGGCGGCAGCGTTCACCTCGATCGCCATCGAGCCGAGCGCGTGATGCGCGAGGGGAAAGGCCCACTTCCCACCGCCGAAGACTTCGCAGCCGGAATCCTCCGCGTCGTCGAGACAAACATGGAGAAAGCCATCCGCATCATCTCCGTCGAGCGCGGCCACGACCCGCGCCAGTTCACACTCGTCGCCTTCGGCGGCGGAGGCCCGCTCCACGCCTGCTCCCTTGCACGCGCCCTCCGCATCCCCACCGTGCTTGTCCCCGCCATGCCTGGGGCGCTCTCCGCCGTCGGAATCCTGCTTGCCGACGCCGTGCGCGACTACTCCCGTACCGTCATGCTCCCCGGCGAAAACATAGACCAACTCGAAAGCATCTTCTTCGACCTCGAACTGCACACAGTCGAAGAATTCAGCGCCGAAGGCTTGGAAGGAATAGCCGACCGCTCGCTCGACCTGCGATATCGCCGCCAGGGGTACGAACTGAACATCCCCTACGATCCGCGCTCTCCCAAGCACAGCATCGAAGCCTTCCATCACCTCCATCAGCAGCGCTACGGCTTCTCTGATCCGCGCAGGCCTGTCGAAATCGTCAACCTCCGCCTGCGCATGTCCTCTCCCGCCGAGCCTTATTCGCCGCCCTTCAGCCAGCCCGAGCCCGGAGACGCCGCATCCGCCTTCTACTCCGAGCGCGACATCTTCTTCGAGAGAGAATTCATGGCCTCCCGCCTCTACCGCCGCGACAAGCTTGTCCCTGGCGACACTATCCACGGCCCCGCGATGATCACCGAATACACCTCCGCCACAGTTCTGCCGCCCGGCTGCTCCGCTCGCGTCGACGGCTACGGCAATCTCATCCTCACGATCGCCGAGGAGACCGCATGACCTCACCGAAAATAGACCCGCCCAAAGTAGATGCCCCCAAACCAGACCCCATAGACCTCGCCGTCTTCCAGAGCGCCGTCCACTCCATCGCCGAAGAAATGGGAGCCGCTCTCCGCCGCACCGCGCTCTCGCCCAACATCAAGGAGCGCCGCGACTACTCCTGCGCCATCTTCGACTCCGCTGCGCGCGTCATCGCCATGGGTGACCACATGCCCGTCCACCTCGGCTCCATGCCTATGTCGGTGCAGGCCGCGGTTAACGCCATCGACTTCGCCCCCGGTGATATTGCCATCCTCAACGACCCTTATGCTGGCGGAACCCACCTTCCCGACATCACCATGGTCTTGCCCGTTTTTCTCAGCGGAGCCGACCGCCCCGCCTTCTATGTCTCGAATCGCGCGCATCACGCCGACGTTGGCGGCGCATTCCCCGGATCGATGGGTCCCGCGCGCGAAATCTACCAGGAAGGCATTCGTATCCCTCCCGTGCGCATCGTCCGCAGCGGCCAGCTCGACCGCGACATCCTCGACCTCATCCTGCTCAACGTCCGCACACCACAGGAGCGCGAAGGCGACCTCGAATCCCAGATCGGAGCCTGCCGCGTCGGCGAGCAGCGCATGCTTGAGCTGGCGGCCCGCTATGGCAACCAGAAGATGCACGCCCTCATCGACGAAATCCTCAACTACTCCGAACGCCTCGTGCGCGCCGAGCTGCGCAAAATGCCCGCCGGAAGCTTCACCGCCGAAGACTGGATGGACGATGACGGCGTCACCGACACCCCGCACAAAATCGCCGTCGAATTGCAGTTCAATCCCGAAGGGGCATCCCTCCGCGTCGACTTCACCGGCTCATCCCCTCAGGTTGCAGGCAGCATCAACGCCGTCCGCGCTATCACGCTCTCGGCCTGTTTCTACATGCTCCGCTGCCTGCTCGCGGAAGATGCGCCCGCAACCGCTGGAATCCTGCGCCCGCTCACCCTCCACACCACGCCCGGAACCATCGTCGACGCACTGCCGCCCGCACCCGTCGCCGGAGGGAACGTCGAGACCTCGCAGCGTATCGTCGACGTCCTGCTTTGCGCGCTCGCTCAAGCCGTTCCCGAGCGCGTCCCTGCCGCCAGCGCCGGAACGATGAGCAATCTCACCATTGGAGGCATCGATCCCCGCACCGGCACGCCCTTTACCTACTACGAAACCACCGCCGGAGGCATGGGCGCTCGCCCCTCGCTCGACGGCATCTCCGGCGTCCAGACCCACATGACCAACTCCCTCAACACGCCTATCGAAGCCCTCGAATACGCCTACCCTCTTCGGCTCCGCCGCTATGGATACCGCCGCGGCTCGGGTGGCGCAGGCCAGTTCCGCGGTGGCGACGGTCTCATCCGCGAAATCGAATTGCTCGCCGACGCGCAGGTCACTCTGCTCGCTGAGCGCAGAAAGTTCCGGCCTTACGGATTAGAGGGCGGGGAAGAAGGAGGCGCAGGACGCGCTTGGACCATCACATCCCGCAGGCCCGCCACATCGGACGGCACAGAAGAAGCCGAACTGCCGGGCAAATGCACACGCATGCTCTCGAAGGGAGAAATCCTCCACCTCGAAACGCCGGGCGGTGGCGGATGGGGCAGACCACTGACTTGAACGGTCTAGCCTTCCCACGCAATGTGCATCCCGAACTGCAGCAGTATCCGGTCGTAGTCGGTGAGTATCGCATCGAAGCCTGTGCGCTTCACTCTTTCTCGAGGCGTCACAAAGCGATCAACCAGATGGCTGTAGTCGTACTCATGCGCGCCCCGCGCTGCGATCGTCATACCACGTTGCAGATCATCGGCAGCCGGTCCATTTGCGTTGTAGAAATTCTCGAACAGCATGACTCACCTCCCGCAATCCGATGGGACTGGCCTTTCAGCCCCAACTCCCTCTAATCGGTATTGCGGAAACGCCGCCCCGAATGGGCCATCGCGCTGGCGCGCCGGCACCCCTTTCAAGCTTGGTTTTGGCTTGAGTGGGAGCGCCGCTCGTAATCCTCCCTGCTGTCGATATCCATAAGAACCCCCGGGTCGTCCACCTCTACTTTGACGATCCCCTCCGGGTGTTTTCCGAAGAGCGCCCTGCACCCAATATCGCCCTCGAGTTCCATTACCTCGGCAAACATCGACCGATCCAGCAGGACCGGGTTGCCGCGAATACCCTGGTGCAGCGGGAGTACGATCTGCGCCCCCGTCCGCCGATACTCCTCAATGAGCCTGTCAAGCGTCGCTGCCCGGACAAACGGCTGGTCTCCGAGCACAACAAAAGTTGCCTCGATCTCAGAACCCAGCGCGCCGAGCCCGGTCCGCAGCGAACTCGCCATCCCCGTTTCGTATTCCGGATTCACCACGACCCACAGCGACCCCGGAACCTCAGCCGGAAGCTGCTCCCGAACCGCCTCCGCCGATGCGCCCAGCACAATCACCAGCTCATCCACGCTGGCCGCGCGGACATGGGCCACCGTCTGCCCCAGCACTGTACTCTCGCCCAGCCGCAGCAGTTGCTTCGCTTCACCCATGCGTGCCGACTTTCCGGCCGCCAGAATCACCGCTCCAACTCGCGAATCACCCTTGCTTCTCATATCAAACCCTTCCAATGTACTCTGGGCCTTATGAAAGCCATACAGATCCAGCAGACCGGCGGCCCAGACGTCCTGAACTACACGGACGTCCCCGTTCCCACCCCCAAAGCTGGCGAAGTCCTCGTCAAGGTCGCCGCGTCCGGCGTCAACTTCATCGACATCTACTACCGCGAGGGCCGCTACAAGACCGACCTGCCCTTCATCGTCGGACAGGAGGGCGGAGGCACCGTCGAGTCCGTGGGCCCCGGCGTCACCGGCTTTGCCCCCGGAGACCGCGTCGCCTGGTGCATGATCCTTGGCAGCTACGCCGAGTACGCCATCGTCCCCGTCAACCAACTCGTGCCCGTCCCTGCGCACCTCGACCTCAAGCTCGCCGCAGCCGTCATCCTGCAGGGCATGACCGCGCACTACCTCGTCCACTCCACCTTCCCCCTCAAGTCCGGAGACACCGCGCTCATCCACGCCGCCGCCGGAGGCACCGGCCTGCTCCTTACTCAGATGGCCTCCCAGATCGGCGCGCGCGTCATTGCCACGGTCTCGACGGAAGAAAAAGCCGCCCTCGCCCGCCAGGCCGGAGCCACCGAAATCATCTTCTACACCCAGGCCGACTTCGAATCCGAGACAAAGCGCCTCACCGGCAACCGCGGCGTCGACGTCGTCTACGATTCAGTCGGCAAGACAACCTTCGAGAAATCGCTGAACACTCTCCGCCCGCGCGGCATGATGGTCCTCTTCGGAGGCGCCAGCGGAGCCGTCCCGCCCTTCGACCTCATCGAGCTTTCCACCAAAGGCTCGCTCTACGTAACGCGCCCCACGCTCAAGCACTACACCCTCACGCGGGACGAACTCCTCGCCCGCGCCGCTGACGTCCTCAAGGCCGTAGATTCCGGCAAGCTCAAGGTCCGCATGGAGCACACCTACCCGCTCCGCGACGCCCGCCAGGCTCAGCTCGACCTCGCTGGCCGCAAAACCACCGGAAAGCTGCTTTTAATTCCGTAACCTTTGCGCTCTTCGCGTCTTTGCGGTGAAATGGTTTCTCGGAAGAGCACAAGACCTCTCCGTGCTCTGATCCCCGTTTCCCTGAGACCTGTCTATGACCGAACGATTCGACGCCATCATCGTGGGCACCGGGCAGGCCGCCAAGCCTCTCGCCGGTGCCCTCGCAAAAGCAGGAAAGAAGATCGCTTCCATCGAAACGAAGCACGTCGGCGGAACCTGCGTGAACGAGGGCTGCACGCCTACCAAGACCATGGTCGCCAGTTCCCGCGTCGCCTATCTCACCCGCCGCGGTGCCGATTACGGAGTCCGCACCGGCCCCATCTCCATCGACCTCGGCCGTGTCCGCGAGCGCAAGCGCGAAATCGTCGAGAGCTTCCGCTCCGGCAACATAAAGCGCTTGACCGGCGAAAACATGGAGCTCATTTACGGCATCGCCGAATTCGCTGGCCCCAAGACCCTCCATGTCGATCTCCGTGATGGCGGCTCACGCACACTCGAAGCCGACTGGATCTTCCTCAACACCGGCCTTCGCGCCGCCGTCCCCACCATGCCCGGACTCCGCGACATCCCGTTACTCAACAACGAATCCATCATGGAACTCGACGCAGTCCCCCAGCACCTCCTCATCATCGGAGGCGGCTACATCGGCCTCGAGTTCGGACAGATGTTTCGCCGCTTCGGCAGCAACGTCACCATCATCCACAAGGGGCATCAGCTTCTCGACCACGAAGACCCCGACGTTGCTGAAGAAATCCGAAAAATCCTCGCCGAAGACGGCATCGAAGTCTTGCTCGAAGCCGACACCTTCGCTGCCGGCTCGTCGGGCAACTCCGTCCAGCTCTCCGTCCGGCAGGGCTCCGAAACCCGCAGGCTCATCGGCTCGCATCTCCTCGTGGCAACCGGCCGCATTCCCAACACCGAGGCGCTTAACCTCGCCGCCGCCGGAGTCGCCACCGACGAGCACGGCTACATCAAGGTCAACGACTACCTCGAGACCACCGCCCCCGGCATCTACGCCATCGGAGACGTCAAGGGCGGCCCTGCCTTCACCCACATCTCCTACGACGACTACCGCATCATCGATGCGAATCTCCTGCGCGGAGAGCGCCGCAGCATTCGCGACCGCATCCTGCCCTACACCGTCTTCATCGATCCGCAGCTCGGCCGCATCGGCCTCACCGAAACCGAAGCCCGCGAACGAGGCCGCAACATCCGCGTCGCCAAAATGCCGATGACTTATGTTGCCCGCGCCATCGAGACCGCCGAGACCCGGGGTTTCATGAAGATCGTTGTTGACCGCGACACCGACCAGATTCTCGGCGCAGCCGTCCTCGGCATAGAAGGCGGAGAAATTGCTTCCATCATCCAGATCGCCATGCAGGGCAGGCTCAAATACACCGCTCTTCGCGATGGAATCTTCTCACATCCCACGCTCGCCGAATCCCTCAACAACGTCTTTTTCAATTGGGATGGCGAACAATGACCATCAGCGGGCAGCTCCGATGAGAACCGCTCTGCCCGCTCTTCTCGCGATTCTTGTCCTGACGCTCTCCACTGCCGCCCGCGCGGAAGAAAAAAACCATCCCGTCGTCATCCCTCTCGATCCATTCGGGATCCCCAAGGGGCTCTTCCCCAACACCCGGCCGTTCGCCTGTTTCCACGTCCACACAGCAGGAACCCGGATTTTCTGGCTCGATACCACCCACATCTTCGTCGCCTTCACCACAAATTCTCCCTGCACGGTGAAGTCTGGTCAGGAGCCCGCCAGCATCCGCGGCATCGTCTTCGACAGATCCGGAACCAAAATCGCGACCCGCGACTGGCCGGCTCAGGACGACCTCACCGTCTTCGCCGGGCCCGGCAGGTCCATCGTTGTCTGGAAGGGAAACAGGCTTGAATTCTTCGACAGTCAGCTCAGGCCCATCGACTCCGGCGAGCTTTCCGAGAAACCCAAGGGCATCTGGGTCACGCCCCGGCGCCGCACGATTCCGCTGCTGTCCGCCGATGGCCGCAACTTCGAGTTCTATGGCACGAACCCCCTCAAGCTGCTCACCACCATCGCGCTCGATCAGTCCTCAGAGATCAATAAGGTGACCGAATGGGTCCCCGGGGACGAGCGAGTCGCGGGGAGCCTCTGCCGCGACAAGTCCGAATACACCTGCACGAAAATCCTCGTCGTCACGCCCGACGCAAACTTCATCACCCCGGACGGCGCGCCCTGGTCCTACGAGGAAACCGACAAACCCGTCTCGCTGCAGCCCATCGGCTTCCTCGATCCCACGCACCTGCTCATCTCGCGCCAGGACAAGAATTTTTTTCACAGTCCGCAGTTGTTCATCGTCCGCCCCACGGGAGCGAAGACACCCGTCCCCGGCGTCGGCTACAGCTACACCGTACACGACCTCATCGGCGTGGCTGATAATCGATTCGCTCTGGAGTTCTACGCGCAGGGACTGTGTGACGAGTGCATCGCCGGACGCCGCTTCGTCGTCGGCGATATGGACGCCCACAAATTCCTCTTCGAAAAGAACGGATCGGCCTACTTCAGCCGCGCTGAGCTCTGTCCCGACGGAAAATCCATCGCCATTCTCGACAACAACGCCATCAGCATCTACACGCTTCCCGGCGCCTGATTCGCTCGCTCGCGCCATCAGGTTTGCGTCGCCTGATACCGCCACAGAGCCACGCCGCCGAACAGCCCGTCTTCATTCGAGATGGTAGAAACATAGAGTGGCAGCTTGAAGTTGATCTCCTTCGCATTCCCGCCGCCGAGATACAGCTTGTCCCAGTTGAAGGTCTTTGCCGTCTGCTCAATCGCTATTGCCAGCAGCCGGTTCCAGCGTTTCTTTCCGTACTTCTTCAGTCCGCGGCGGCCCAGATAATCCTCATAGGTCCTGCCTTTCTGCCACGGATGATGCCCCAGCTCGAGTCCCGCGCAAAGATGCCCATCCGTAAACAGCGCCGAGCCCAGCCCTGTCCCCAGTGTCAGCACCAGTTCCACGCCGCGCCCGCTGATCGCGCCATACCCTTGCACCGCCGCGTCATTCGCGAGATGAACCGGTAGCTTCCACTTTTTCTCGAGTGTGTTTTTTAGCGAAAACCCAAGCCACGCCGGATCGAGGTTCGCCGCTGTCATCGTCTTGCCCTGCTTGATCACGCCCGGGAAGCCAACTGACACGCGGTCGCACTTCGGCATCTCCTTGCGCAAGTTGTCGAGCACCGCCAGCATGCTCGTCGGCGTCGCAGGTTTGGGAGTGGGTTCGCGCAGCCGCTCCGTCAGAGGATTCCCTCTCGCGTCGAGCGCCATCACTTTCATACCTGTGCCGCCAATGTCGACGGCCAGTGTTATCGGGTGCGGAAAGGGCAACGGTTTATTTGGCATAGGACGCGTCAAGTGTACTCGATAGGGATGGGAATTGCGTGGGTTCCAGGCGCGTCCTGAGCAATTATTGCCCCGCCATCACGATCGGCAGCGTCGGGGTCGCCGAGCCCTGCGCGTCCTCGATCGTCACTCCGAATGCCTTCGCCTCGACGCCCTGCGGCAGCGTTGGCATCACAATCGAAGCACTCCCGCTCGCATCAGGCCGAAACAGCCCCGCCGGCACCGGAGCCTTGCCGTTCGTCGGAATGAGCCACAACTCATACGTCTTGTTCGCCGGAACCGGCCTCAGATTGCTCGCCACAAAAATCAGCGTGCCGCGCTTCGGTAGATACGTCGCGTGCCCCACCGGCTTCGCGGGTCCTTTCGTCTCCGTAAGCGTCACCTGCTTGGCATCCGGAGACGTCAGCGCCTCCGTCAATGCCTCGGCCCGGTCCGCTCCTGCTGCGAGCCGTGCAATCTGCCCACGATCTTCGCTTAGCTGCTGCTTTAGCGTGTGATTGCTGTATCCCAGATACGCAGCCACCGCCAGCATCGCGGTGGCGGCGACCCAGCCCAGCCAGCCCCAGTTAAATTCTGTCCGGGGCTCCTCGCGCACCGGCAACACCGTTACCGGCTTCGGCCCCGGAGCCCGCTCCTGCGGAGTATTCGCAATCCTCGCCATCAGCCGCTGTCGCGCGCCATCCGGAGGAGCCTGTTGTTCCACGCTCAGCCCCACCAGCGACACGTCTGCCATCGCCTCGACCAAAGCCGCCCGGCAGTACGCGCACACATCCAGATGCGCTTGCGCGGTGCGCTCCTCTTCGTGGGGCAGCGCCTGCATCGCGTAGAGCGCCAGGTCTTCTTCGGAGATGTGTGGTCTCGTGCTCAAGCCGTCAATGCCTTTCTGATCGTCGACAACGCGATACGGATTCGCGTCTTTACCGTTCCCAGCGGATCGCCCGTCTTCTCCGCGATCTCCGAGTGGCTCAACCCCTCAAAGAAGGCTAGTTCCAGCGGCCTTCTCTGCTCCTCCGGAAGTGAACCCATCACGCCGC
Organism: Silvibacterium sp.; assembly: GCA_019234945.1. GTDB lineage: Bacteria > Acidobacteriota > Terriglobia > Terriglobales > Acidobacteriaceae > Silvibacterium. The sequence goes on along the minus strand of JAFAKX010000251.1, from coordinate 18,716 downwards.
GAATTTTTCCGAGCAGGGAATCGCGCTCTGTCTCGCGCGCGAGGTTGGTCGCCGCCGGCAACGCGAACAACTCCACCGGCTCAGCCGGACGCCGCCTGCGAATCACATCGATTGAGCGGTTGCGCGCCACTACCGCCAGCCACCCTGCAAGCGATCCCTTTCCGGACTCGAAGGCGCGAGGATTCTTCCACACCTGTACGAATATTTCCTGCATCACGTCTTCGGCTTCACTCGCATCCTTCAGCACGCGGAGTGCCACGGAATAAACCAGGGTCCCGTAGCGGTCGAACAAGGCCGACATCGCCGTTTGATCCCCTGACTCAATGCGTGTGAGCAGGCCCATGTCGTCGGCATCATTCATCCGTTCAGGCGTTCCATCAGAGGAACGAGGAGCGCCGCTCCTTGGATTGTTCGGGTCCAGGGCCATGCTGTCGAGTCCAAAGGTATTCTATGATGCAGGATAACTTTTAGTCGCAGTCGTTTTGATCGCCTTCATCATGCCACGGCCGCTCCCCAAATGCCCCACCCCATGAAAATACGGCTCGACAAACTCCTCGTTGAGCGCGGACTCGCTCCTACTCGCGAGCGCGCCCAGGCGCTCATCCTCGCTGGCCGCATCCTTGTCGACGAGCAGAAATTCGACAAGCCCGGTCATACCGTTCCCGACAGCGCTGCGCTCCGCGTTCTCGGCGACGACCTCCGCTACGTCAGCCGTGGCGGACTCAAGCTCGAAGCCGCGCTGCGCCATTGGAACATCGACCTCACCGGACGCTTCTGCCTGGACATCGGAGCCTCGACCGGAGGCTTCACCGACTGCATGCTCCAGTACGGAGCCGCCCGCGTCCTCGCCATCGACACCGGCTATGGACAGATCGCCGACAAGCTTCGCCGCGACGCGCGCGTCACACTCATGGAGCGCACCAACGCGCGCAATCTCGTCCCCGGTGATCTGCCCCCCGGCATCAGCTTCCTCGCGATGGATGTCTCCTTCATCTCCTCTACCCTCCTGCTGCCACCCGTTGTACGCGCCGCCAGGGCGGGAGACAGGGCAGCGCTCAAGGCTCCTGCGCCACTTGAAGCCGTCGTCCTCATCAAGCCGCAGTTCGAAGCCGGTCGCGAGCACATCGGCAAGGGCGGAATCGTCCGCGATCCCGCGGCTCATCGTCTTGCTGTCGAACGCGTGACCACCTGCATCGATTCCCTGGGAACCACTGCGATTGAGGTCGTCGATTCCCCAATCCTTGGTTCCGAAGGCAATCGTGAATTTCTCATGCACGCGCGTGTGAGTCTTCAAACTGCCGGTCTACACTGTTGATTCATGCGTCCGGTCGCCATCATATCGAAACCGCAAAAGGAAGAGCTGTACCAGCTATTGCCAAACCTGGTGCTCTGGATGAAGGCCCACGACCTGGACCCCATCCTCGACCCTGTGAGCGGAAGTTACACGCAGCAGGCCCGCATCGTTCCCCGCCATGAAATGCCTGCCGAAGCGCCATCCCTGGTCATCGTGCTCGGCGGCGACGGCACCCTTCTCTCAGCCGCCCGCGTCTTCGCCAAAAGCGAGACGCCCATCCTCAGCGTCAACCTGGGCTCCCTTGGCTTCCTTACAGAAACCCGCCTCTCCGACCTCTACTCCACCCTCGAGGGTTGGTGCAAAAACTGCTGCACCTCGGATTCGCGATCTATGCTCCACAGCGAGCTCTGGCGCGACGGCAATCTCTTCGCCGAGCACGAGGCTCTCAATGACGTCGTCGTCGCCAAGGGCGCCATCGCGCGTATGGGTGACTTCCGCATCCATCTCGATAACCAGCTCGCCGCCTCATTCCGCGCCGATGGAGTCATCGTCTCCACCCCGACCGGCTCGACCGCCTACTCGCTGGCCGCCAACGGCCCCATTCTCCTCCCCAATGTCGACGCGCTCATCGTGACTCCCGTCTGTCCCCACCTGTTGACACTGCGCCCTATGGTGGTCCGCGGCGAAACGAACATCGCCGTCAATCTCGTAGGGATACCCGACCAGACATTCCTCACGATCGACGGCCAGGAGGCCATCCTCATGAAGGTGGGCGACGAGCTGCGCTGCCGCCGCTCAGTCCACACTGTCAAGCTCGTTCGTTTGGGAGCCACCGGCTTCTTTGACGTGCTCCGCTCCAAGCTCAAATGGGGCGAGCGGTAGAATCACCGCTGTAGTCCGGACCCTCGGACTTGGCGGCAATCGGCGAATAGCTGGAGGCTAATGGCTAACCCCTAATGGCTAATCCCTAATCGCTAATCCCTGTCTCTCATCCTTTCGTCAGCTCTTCCAGCAAAACCGCCGCCTTCTTGACCAGCGTGTTCGCTCCATCCAGATCGTCCTCATTCAGTGCCTTCTTGGCCTTCTCTAGAAACGTCTGGATCTGTGCCGCAGTCTGCTCCTCATCTGAGCTTAGCTTGCGCTTGGAAATGATCCCGTTCAGCCCGCTTTCCGTGTCATTGATCTGCTTTTGAATGTCTTGATGCTTAAACCCACTGCTGCTATCGCTCGAGCTGGAAAGCTGCCCAATTGGCGACGTATTCGGCGGTTGGCCCGCTGAGACCGCCTGCGCCGGGGCAGTTGCGGGCGGAGTCGCGTCTTTCGCCGTCTGTACCGGAGCAGCCTCGGACGGTTTGGACTTGTGATGCGGGGGCTTCTTCTGCTTGACCGGAGTGGGCTCCTGCTTTTTATCCGACCCCAGCTTCACATCCACCGGCTGCGGAGCCGGCGGTTGCGGCAACGGCGCCTTATCCGCAATCTGGGTTGGCGTAAATACCGGCGGTGCTGGCGGCGGGGGGGCCGCGCTCTGTACCTTGTGCTTGCAGCCCGCGATCCCGATTATCAGCAAGAGAGCCGCGAGCCTGCGTGCGGAGTTCATCCCCGTCGTTCCTCAACCACCAGTGAATTTGCTTCCAGTACGCCGCGCAGCCTCGGATCTGTCAGGCCGGATGTCGGCACGGATAAGGTGAAGGTCGATCCCTCTCCGAGCTTCGATTCTACGTCAAGCTGTCCATGGTGAAGCTGAAGAATTCTGTACGTCATCGCCAGCCCGATCCCGCTGCCTTCGCGCTTCGTTGTAAAGTACAGGTCGAAGATCTTTGACCGTATCTCCTCCGGAATCCCTTCGCCGTGATCCTGCACCTTAATCGTCGCCCAGCGTCCATCTTCGGTCAGCCGCACGGAAAGCTCGCCCCCGTCCGCCATCGCCTGCGCGCCGTTCAGCACTACGTTCAGCAGCGCCTGCTTTAGTAAATCGGCATCCACCTTCACCATTATCGGATGATCCGGCAACTGGCTCACCACCGTCACGTTATACGATTCGAGCCCCGCAGAGGCTAGCAGCAGCACGCTCGACACAATCTGGCGCATGTCGTGGTCCCTCAGCTTCAGCTCGACCGGCCTTGAGAAGTCGACCAGCGTTTGCACCACCCGATCCAGCCGCTGAATTTCGCTCTGGATGATCTCCAGGTGCCTTGCCGCCGTCGGCTCGCCGCCCACCTTGCTGCGCAGCAGCTCCAGGTGTACCACAATGGAGTTGATGGGATTCTTCACCTCGTGCCCAACGCCCGAAGTCAGCCGCCCGATCGCCGCCATGCGGCGCGAGAGCTCCAGTTCGCTCTCGATCTCGCTTACTGACTCCACATCGTGCAGGGTGAGCAGTGCGCCCAGCGACCGTCCACTGTCGATCTGGTCGTCATGAATGAGGTCCAGCGAAAGTTCCAGCCTGCGCCCTGCCTCTGTTGTGATTTCCTCCTGCACGATCGACATGCCGGCGTCGAACGCCTGCCGCACCGTGCGGCCCAGCAGGCTGTTGCGGTCGAAGATCTCATGCACCTCCGCCCCGAGAAGCTGATCGCGGCTTACATCCAGAAACCGCTCCATCGACCGCGATACCAGCACTGCGCGCGAGTCACGCGTAAAAAGCATGATGCCGTCCTGCAGGTTCGAAAGTATTTGGTCGATGTTCTCTTTGAGGGCGGAAAATACCTCCTCCACGTTCTTCATCCGGCGGCCCAGCCGTTCGATCTTGTGCGATACCTGAACCACGGCGTCCGACGACCGTCCCGCCTCGATCTCGGCGGCCGCTCCCGCTTCCACCTGCTCCAGCGCATCCAGCCGCGAGCTGATCTGCTCGAGCGGCCTCAGCGCAAGTTTGGAAACAAAGCCGGCCGCGAGCAGCGAAATCAGTATGCCCACTGCGATGTATGTAAGCGCACCGCTTAATAGCGGGATGACCTCAAAACGACCAAGAAACAGTGTTTTGATCCCGACACGAATTGTGAGGAACGGCTTCCCATCGCGATCGAGGCTGGTGGTAACGTCATAAACCTGCGGCTTACCAAAAATCACCTTAAGCTTGCCAATGAGCGAATTTCCCTGCAGGGATGCAAAATCAAAGCCTTTCGACGGCTGCTGATCCTTGCCGAGAGTTGTGAGCAGCGCTTTGCCGTCGTTGTCGACAATCTCAATGTCGGACACGGTGTTCGTATGGCCCAAGATCGAGAGGATGAGCTCATTCAGCGCCTCATCTTTGTGCAAAGCGGCGGCAACCGCTTTCCGCACCGCTTCCGGATCATGTGCGTTTACGTCTTGGGGTACGCCCGTTTGGATTGCGGTCCTTGTCACCCCAAGGAGCTGCTCGGCAATTAGACGGGCGGAATCGTACGTCAGGTCAATTTGCTGTTTCAGCAGCTGGTTCAGGTATACCCAGGACAGTGCAGTCGCTACCAAAAAGACCAGCACGCCAATTGCCAGAGCGATTTTGGTCTTTAATCGCATGGTCGAAGGGGTCCCCGCGAGCCGATGGGCGAACGGTATTTTATTCCACCTGCCCGGTGTCATCCTTCAGCTTCTCATAGTCCTTCAGCTTGTTGTGTAAAGTCTTCAGACTTATGCCCAGGATCTCCGCCGCCCGTGTCTTGTTGTTGTTCGTCGATTCGAGAGTCTTCAAGATGAGCCGGCGCTCTCCCTCATCAACCGTCGCGCCAATCTCGACCTGTATCGCATTCGGAGCCACCGCAGCCTCCAGCTGCATCCGTATCGTCTTCATGCCGAAACCCGGCGGCAGGTGCTGCGCTTCAATTACGTTGCCTCCGCACAGCACAACCGCCCGCTCAATCGTGTTGCGCAACTCGCGTACATTCCCCGGCCAGTCGTAGGCAATCAGCCGCGACATCATGTCCGGTTCTACTCCCGTCACGTCGCGACCGTGCTTGCGGTTCATCTCCACCAGCATTGCGTTCACAATCTCGGGAATGTCCTCCTTGTGCTCGCGCAGCGGCGGCATGTGAATGTTGAACACATTCAGCCTGTAATAGAGGTCGCTTCGCAGCTGACCGTTCGTCACTGCTGTCTCGGGATCCTGATTCGTTGCCGACAGCACCCGCACATCGACAGGTGCCTCTACCTTGCTGCCCAGCCGCCGGAGCTTGCGCTCCTCAAGCACGCGCAGCAGCTTGGCCTGCGTGCCGACCGGCATCTCTCCTATTTCATCCAGCAGCAGCGTGCCCTCTTCGGCCAGCTCGAAGCAGCCTGCCCGCCGCTCCAGCGCGCCTGTAAATGCGCCTTTCTCATGCCCGAAAATCTCGCTTTCGATCAGCGTTTCCGGAATTGCCGCACAGTTCACCGCGACAAACGGCTTAGCCTTCCGGGGACTCAGCTCATGCAAAGTGCGGGCCACCATCTCCTTGCCCGTGCCGCTCTCGCCCGTAATCAGCACCGACACATTCGACGGAGCCACCCGCTCGATCAGCGCAAACAACTCCTGCATCTTCCTCGACGAGCCCACCAGCGAGCCCAGCACACCCGTATCGCGGAGCTTACGTCGCGTCACCTCCAGCTCGCGCTCTGTCTCCCGCTGCCGCGTCGCGTTCATCAGGATCGTCCGCAGTCGCGTCGCATCTACCGGCTTCTGGATAAAGTCGTAGGCGCCCATCTTCATGGCCTCGACCGCAAGCTCAATTGATCCCTGAGCTGTCAGCACAACCACCGCCTGGCTCTGCTTCATCTCGTTCAGCCGCTCCAGCAGCTCAAGCCCATCCATGCGCGGCATCTTCAGGTCCGTCACTACGATGCCAGGCCGCCACGTCTGCACACGCTCGAGCGCCTCAACCCCGTCTCGGGCGGTATCCGTCCGGTAACCCCAACCCGAAACCAGCTCTGCGAGCCCGGTCAGGGCGTGCACCTCATCTTCAACGATTAAAACCTTTTCCTGTGTTGCCATATCAATTTCTTGTCTGGGGACACTTACCTTGTATCATGCGCCCGGCGTGCAGCGACCTCAAAAGCCGGACAAAAGCAGCAGTTCGGGGAGGGGGTTATCCTGATTCTATGCTGGATTATGAGATTACGGCGCAGCAACTGAGCGAGCTGATCAACTGCGGGGAGTCCGAAGGCTTCATTCTACTGGATGTGCGCGAGCCCTGGGAGCACCAGGCCGCCCACATCCAGGGCAGCACCCTTATGCCCATGGGAGACGTCCCTTCCCGCGCCTTCCAGGAACTCGACCCTGAGGCCCGCATCGTAGCCATTTGCCATCACGGAGTCCGTTCCATCAACGTCGCCGTCTGGCTCCGCAACCAGGGCTTCGAAAACGCGCAGTCTCTCCGTGGGGGCATCGACACCTGGTCGGCTGACATCGACCCCACGGTGCCGAGATATTGACCCTTCAGGTTTCCAGATCCTTCAGAGCCAACTCCACCTGTTTCCGCAGAGCAGGCAGATCATGCTGGATCGTGTTCCATACAACGCCCAGATCGACAGAGAAGTATCCGTGGGTGAGCCTGTTTCTCATCGTGTAAATTTCGCGCAATGGAATTTGGGGATAACGACTCCCGAATGTCGGATCGTGAGTCTCGATATTCCGGGTGGCCTCGCCGAGTATCCCGAAATTGCGGATTACTGCATCCTGCAAAAGCGCATTCGTCGAGAACTCCGCTTCACTTGTGGCGTCCGTGTATTGATTGATTCGTGAAATGGCCTCGAGCATGTGTCCCAGATACTGGACAACCCGCGCCGGGTCTGTCTTCATACCGGGCTGGCCTCCGCAAGGACCCTGCCCCGATAGCTCTCCGGCAGTCCGCGTGGAGTAAGCACATCCACAGAAACTCCTAGAAGCGCCTCGAGCCTGTTCTGAATCCGCGCAATGTCCATGAGGCTTGCGCCCGGATCAGGATCGACCAGCAAATCGAGGTCGCTGCCTTCGGCGTCTTCACCGTGCAGCACCGATCCGAAAATACGCGGATTCCGGCTCTTGTTCTCAAGAACAATACGCCGTACTTCGTCGCGATTCTGCGCAAGTGCTTCCGAAGGTCTCATGCCCAATGCTGCTCCGCCGTGCCCCTTTGGCTGAATTATAGAAAACACCCCCTGCCTTATACTTCTCTGTCATCTTTCAGGAGCCATCATGTCCTCCGCCGCCATCGACTACGCCCGCAGCAATTACCCACGCTTCCTCGACGAGCTCAAGACCCTCATCCGCATCCCCTCCGTCTCCACCCTGCCCGAACACAAAGCAGACGTGCTCGCCGCCGCCCAGTGGCTGGCCAAAGAGCTCACGCGCATCGGCATGGAGCACGTCGAGGTCATCACCACCCCCGGACATCCTCTCGTCTACGCCGACTGGCTGCACGCCCCCGGCAAAGCCACCTGCCTCTGCTACGGACACTACGACGTCCAGCCCCCCGATCCCCTTGACGAATGGCACTCCCCGCCTTTCGAGCCCACCGAGCGCAACGGCAATCTCTACGCCCGCGGAGCCGTGGACGACAAGGGCCAGATGTACATGCAGGTCAAAGCCATCGAAGCGCTCTTCTCTGCGAATAAAGGCAAGCTGCCCATCAACATACGGATCATCCTTGAAGGAGAGGAAGAAGTCAGCGGAGAGCAGATCGCACGCTTTATTCGCGAGCATCCCGACCGCCTCAAGGCCGACTTCGCCCTCGTCTGCGATACCGAAATGTTCGCGCCCGAGCTGCCCACCCTCTGCGTCGGCCTCCGCGGCATGATCTACACCGAAATCGAGGCCCGCGGCGCAAAATCCGACCTCCACTCCGGCATGTACGGAGGCGCAGCCCCCAACCCCTTCGTCGCCCTCGCCCAGATCACCGCCCAGCTCAAGGATGGGGCCGGCCGCATCCTTATCCCCGGCTTCTACGACACTGTCCGCCGCCCCAGCGACGACGAGCTCCGCGCCTGGCAGCAGCTCCCCTTCGACGAAGAGCACTACCGCCTCACCGAAGTCGGCTCATCGCGTCTCACCGGCGAGCCGGGATACTCGGTCCTCGAGCGCACCTGGGCCCGCCCGACACTCGAAGTCCACGGCATGCCCGGCGGTTTCACCGGTGCCGGAGCCAAGACCGTCATCCCCGCCAAAGCCGTCGCCAAAATCTCCATGCGCCTCGTCCCGGACCAGACGCCCCAACATGCCTTTGCCCAATACAAGAGCTATGTCGAGTCCATTAAGCCCGACGGCATCGAGTTGGACATCCGTCTCATCCACTCCGGCGACCCCATCATCGTCGGCACCAACAACTCCTACATCCAGGCCGCGACGCGCGCCCTCAAAAAGGTCTGGGGCAAGGACACCGTCTTCATCCGCTCCGGAGGATCCATCCCCATCGTCGGCGACTTCGAGCGCCACCTGAAGATTCCCTCCGTCCTGATGGGCTTCGGCCTTCCCGACGATCAGATCCACGCACCTAACGAAAAGTTCCACCTGGCCAACTTCTATCGCGGCATCGAGTCCATCATCACGTTCATGCAGGAAGTAGCTGCATGAACGCCTTCATCCTCGCCGGCGGCCAGAGCACCCGCATGGGACGCGACAAGGCCCTGCTCCCATTCCACGGCCGCCCCCTCATCGAGCACGCCTTGGCCAGCCTCCGCGCCCTCGGATTCTCTCCACGCATCGCCGGCAGCCGCCCCGACCTCGCCGTCTGGGCTCCCATTCTGGGCGACAGCTACCCCGGCTCGGGCCCACTCGCCGGTATCGAAGCGGCTCTGTCCGCCAGCGACGCCGACTTGAATCTCTTCCTGCCCATCGATATGCCCTTGCTCCCTCCTGATTTCCTCCGATGGATGACTGCCCGCGCCTCCGAAACCTCTGCCCTCGCAACTATCCCACACCTCCAGGGCCGTCCGCAGCCGCTCTGCGCCATCTACCACCGCGACCTCCTGGCCCATATCAAATCCGCTCTTGCCGCTGGAGACCTGAAGGTCATGCGCGCCATCGAGCACGCCGCCGTCGCATTCGGATCGAAACTCGACTGCTTCAACGTCGAGACCATCGCTGCCTGCCTCGACTTCCCCTCCGACCCACCCGTCCACCGCTGGTTTCAGAACATCAACACTCCCCCCGATCTTCGAATTGCCGACCTCCAAATTGCAGCATTGGAGAAGACGCCACTCATCCAATAATCTAGGTCTCAGGGAGCAGACTCTTGGCCGCCACGCCCGACACCTCGGAAATCATCGCCCCCGAAGTAGCCATCATCGAGCAGGTCCCGCATTCCGAGGGTGTCGCCCCCTACATTTCCTTTGATAAAGTCTCAAAATCCTTCGGGAGCCTCAGCGTCCTCGACCAGGTCAGCTTCTACGTCAATCCCGGCGAGACCCTTTGCATCCTGGGCCGCAGCGGCGTCGGCAAATCCGTGTCGCTCCAGAACATCATGGGCTTCCTCAAGCCCGACTCCGGCAAAATCTTCGTCGCCGGCGAGGAGATCAGCCGCTTCACCGAAGAGCAGCTCCAGCACATCCGCCGCAAGGTCACCATGGTCTTCCAGAACGGGGCGCTCTTTGACTCCCTCACCGTTGGTGAAAATGTCGCATTTCCACTGCGCGAGCGCGACCAGCTGGCCGACGATCAAATCCAGCAGATCGTCAACGGGCTGCTGGAGATGGTCGGCGTCTCCGGCATGACGGACCTGCTCCCCTCCGACCTGTCCACTGGAATGAAACGCTCGGTCGCCATTGCGCGGGCGCTCGCCGCTCAGCCCGAGGCCATCCTTTATGACGAGCCAACCACGATGGTCGACCCGCTCATCGCCCGCCTCCTCGGCGACCTCATCCAGAAGCTCAAGTACCAGCTCCGACTCACCAGCATTGTCGTCACCCACGACATGCGGTTCGCCGAGCGCCTGGCCGACCGCGTCCTATTCTTGCATCAGGGCAAAGCTGAGTTCTTCGGCACAATGGACGAGATGAAGTCCTCCAGCGACGACATCCTTCGCCAGTTCCTCGAACTCGACGCGCTGGTGCTGCCTGCGTAACCTGTATGAGCCCGATCGCGCCCCAGAGTGACTCAGCAAGCAGAATGACCGCGCAAGCCACAGCCGCCGACTTCATCGGGACCTGGCGTCTCCTCGACTACTCCCTCATCCACGACGACGGAGTCGTCGAGAAGCCCTGGGGAACCGACGTGCGCGGCTATCTGCTCTACTCCGCCGAGGGATTCATGAGCGGCAACCTCGGCGCCGCACGCCGTCCCCGCGGAGTGATCGAGCGCATCACGCCCTCATCGCGCCCACGCCGCAACCGCCGCTACATCGCCTACACTGGCCGCTTCACCGTCCAGGGAGACACCATCACCCACCACGTCGAAGCCAGCCTCTTTCCGCTCTGGGTCGACCGCGACGAAGTCCGCTACTACACCTTCGACGGAGACAAACTCACCCTCCGCACCGGCCCCCTCAAATCCGGAAACCACACCCTCGTCGCCCAGCTCACCTGGCAACGAGTGCTTTAAGCCAGTTCACGTCAAATCCGGTAAGCAGGTGGCTTGATTCCATTGTCTCGGAGATAGATCTCTGCCTGGCCACGATGATGGGCCACATGGATATACATCGCGAGCAGGACTTCTCGGCCGGGAAGGCGCCCGTCGGGAGAATTGTGCACTGCGTTCAGTTGCTCTTCGGTCAGGCTATTGATCACAGTGGAGCAATACTGAAACGAATCGCTGAGGAACCGGACGATCGCCTCTTTGTCAGATGGTGAAGGCAAAGCCGGGGTGTTAGTGTCTTTGAGGCCCGCACAAAATTGGTAGTTCGTGCTCGCTACGTGTGACATCAATTCCCCAAAACTCATGGATTCAGGATGCGGACGAAAGCCATATTTTTCCGCTGGCATCGTGTCTGCAACGGCGATAGACAGCTGGCTGAGCGCGGAAAAGTGTTTCGAGTATTCTCCCGCCGCATTTCCCTGGGGCGCGGTGGCAGGCAATGCGCGCGGCAATACACCAAGAGCCACTGCAGCAATCAGACCGATGGCATGACGCATCAGGGGTCCTCCTCAAGACGAAGCCAGCCTCTCATTCAGCCCAAACGTTCGTCTACAATCAACCATTCGGGAGAATGATGTGATCAATATTCGCCGGCCAGGGAAAGGCCCTCTCCTTTGTCTTGCGAGCATCACCTTTATGACCACCATCGCCATCGCCCAAACCGCCCAGACCACCCCAGCGTTCGGCCCCTCAAACCCCTTCTACGCGCCGAGCACGCTGCCCTTTCACGCGCCGCCCTTCGACAAAATCAAGGACACCGACTACCAGTCCGCCATCGAGGCCGGCATGGCGCAGCAACTTGAGGAGATTCGCGTTATCGCCGACAACTCCGCGCCGCCCACCTTCGAAAACACGCTGGTTGCCATGGAAAAATCGGGCCGTCTCTTGCAGCGCGCCAGCCTCGCTCTCGAAGCCGTCACCGGAGCCAACACCAATCCCACGCTGCAGAAGGCCGAAGAAAACCTGGCTCCCAAACTCGCCGCTCACAACGACGCCATTTATCTCAACTCGCGGCTCTTCGCCCGCGTCCAGACCGTCTACAACCGGCGCGAGTCGCTGCACCTCGATCCCGAAGCGGCTCGCCTGCTCGAAATCGTCTACAAAAAGTTCATCCACGCCGGAGCCAACCTCTCCGACGCCGACAAGGCAAAGCTCAAGAAGCTCAACGAAGAAGAATCGACCCTCTCGAACGCCTTCAAGAACAAGCTGCTCGCTGCGACTAAAAGCGCCGCCTTCTCCACCACCGACAAATCCGCCCTTGTCGGCCTGACCGACGCCGAGATCGCAGCCGCAGCCGAGGCCGCGAAGGACCGCAATCAGTCCGGCTACGTCATCCCGCTGCAGAACACCACGCAGCAGCCTTCGCTCACCTCACTCAGCAACCGCGCGACCCGCCAGTCCCTCTTTGGAGACTCCTGGACCCGCTCCGAACGTGGCGGTGATAGCGACACCCGCGCAACAATCGCTCGCCTCGCTCAGCTCCGTACCGAAAAAGCCAGGCTGCTCGGCTTCCCCAACTACGCCGCATGGAAGCTCGAAGACCAGATGGCCAAAACGCCTGAGGCCGCGCTGAAATTCATGGACGACCTCGTCCCTCCGGCCACCGCCAACGCCCGCAGCGAAGCCAAAGAGATCCAGGCCGTCATCGACGACCAGCATGCCGCCTTCCAGCTTGAACCGTGGGACTGGAACTTCTACGCAGAGCAGGTGCGCAAGGCCAAGTACGACCTCGACGAATCGCAGGTCCGTCCCTACTTCGAGCTGAACAACGTCCTCGAGAACGGCGTCTTCTACGCCGCGAACCAGCTCTACGGCCTCACCTTCAAGGAGCGCCACGACATCCCCGTCTACCAGCCCGACGTGCGTCTCTTCGATGTCTACGACGCCGACGGCAAGCCGCTCGCCCTTTTCTACTGCGACTATTTCAAGCGCGACAACAAAAACGGCGGCGCCTGGATGAGCGAATTCGTTCCACAGTCCAGAGTGCTGGGCACGCTTCCTGTCGTCTATAACGTCGCCAACCTGCCCAAGCCCGCACCGGGCGACCCTGCTCTTATCTCCTTCACCGACGTCATCACCATGTTCCACGAGTTTGGACACGCTCTGCACGGCATGCTGTCAAACACCGACTACCCGACCCTCTCTGGAACCTCAGTCCCCCGCGACTTCGTCGAATTTCCCTCGCAGTTCAACGAGCACTGGGCGACCCATCCCGCTGTCTTCCAGCACTACGCAAAGCACTACAAGACCGGAGAGCCCATGCCGGCCGACCTCGCCGCAAAGCTCGAAAAGGCCCGCACCTTCAACCAGGGATACCTCCTCACCGAACTCCTCGCCGCCGCCCAGCTCGACATGCAGTGGCACACGCTGCCGCCCGGCTCGCCTCTTGAGGACGTCGACGTCTTCGAGAAGCAGGCGCTCGAAAAGCAACACATTGCCCTGCGCGAAGTCCCGCCCCGCTACCGCTCCAGCTATTTCGCGCATATCTGGCAGAACGGCTACGCCGCTGGCTACTACGCCTATCTCTGGAGCGAGATGCTCGACGACAGCGCCTACGAGTGGTTCGTCGCCCACGGAGGTCTCAACCGCGCCAACGGCGACCGCTTCCGCCAGATGGTCCTCTCGCGCGGCAACACCGAAGACCTTGCCGCCATGTACCGGGCCTGGCTCGGCGCCGAGCCCACCATCCAGCCCATGCTCAAGTACCGCGGCCTGAACGGAGCGCAATAGGACAGACGTAACGTCGAAGTCAGGCGGTTGATTTACCGTCCGGCACGCTTCCCGCATCCCAGGTCGCCATATCCCCGCCTCAACCCGTCGCTGCTAACGCTCCAAGCTTTTTCCAAGCTCGCTTTGGGGAGTCCTCCGGAAACCTCAGTCCGCCCTCGGCGTCCGGTGGTCGACACGACTGTTTCGCCAGCTAAGTATTTAAAATATGACAGTTGCGCCTGCTATTCGCGCCCTCCGCCATTTGCGCCCGAACCCCAAGCCATCTTTCAGCGCTTTCAAACGACATTAATCCGCCGACTGTCCTACGTTGGCTTTGCTGACGCCGGAAACCCCAGTCGCAGGGAATCCGGTACCAGAGATAAGGAGAACGGCCGTGACCGACCAGACCTTCAGCCAGCCCAACGAAGCCTTCATTACTAACCGCGCAACGGAAAAGGAGCACCAGACCGCCGGCGATCAAGTCGCGGTTCCCGTCACGGCCGAACTCCTCATTCCGCCCAGGTTCCGGGACGAGGCCCAGGCCATCGACTGGCGGTCCGTCCTCTCCACCGCCGGCCTCGCCGCCTTCATCGCGGCCATTGCCGGGATTGGATAGATCCACCATGCACATTCCGTCCCGGCGGCACTTCTTGCCGGATCCTCCCCACCCCTGAACGCTTCGGACGCCCGCAACCCCGGCGCGATCACGAAGTAGAACATTGCCTGGTTAACTCCGCGTTCTGTTTCTGCCGACAAACCAGTTGTGCAGGCAGAACGCGGGGCTGAGTTTGCGCCGCCGTGCTTTATGAAAACCCTATTCAAGCTGAGGACCCAACATGCTTCCGTTCTTAATTGAAATAACCCTCTGCTGTGTCGTTTCGTGTCATTTCGCCTTGCTGATCCTTGAGCGTGAGCCGACGAAGCAGGAGAGCGGTGATGCCCCCGCGTTGCTCAGTGCAGGTGATCCACCTTCTTGCACACGCCATCACCGCCCTGCTGCTCGATAAACTCCGGATCGAGCCGATCGCTCGCCCGCCCTGGATACGGCGGAACAGAAATACACCGGCAACCCGCGTCCTTTAGCGGAACATTCTTCAGCAGGTACTCCGACGACACGGACTTCACCAGAATCTGCCGCGACGTCATCGGTTGTTTGTCGATAAAGTACGAATCCTTCACGGAATACCCAGTCCCCACAAACGCCGGATAGATCCCGTAATTCGCCTGCAGCCACTTTGCCAAGGCTCCGTGACTGCTGTCGTAGATTGTCCCGGCATAATTGAAAGTCCGCGCCAGCGCAGCAGGCACCGCTGTCTCCGCCGGATCACTGAAGCCCTTCGCAAAACACGCCATCTCCTTACCTGGATCTGAAGACGACGCATCGCACTCGCCCACATCCCGCAGAACTGCCGAAAATACATTGGGCCAGGTCGCCAGCACAGCATCTACCGTTGCCGGATCAGTCGGCTTGCATCGCATGGCGACCAGCACCTTGCTGTCGTCATTCACGAGTCCCGAATAGGTGGGATAATCCTCCACCGTCAGTGGAGGTGAATACAGCACCGTCGCCGTCATAAACCCGCGCAGCGCCCCAGGCCGGGCAATGCTCGTGACCTCTGTCCCCGGAGCCAGAAAACCCACCCGCAGATAGTCATTCGGCGCCGCTTCCCGCACCTTCTCCGCTAAAACCACCGGAGCCGCTGCAACTCTTGGCGTCGCCACTCTCGCCGCCCTATGTTCTGCGCACCCCGACAGCACAACAAGACAACCAAGCAAAATTCGTGCTCGCATCGTTCCTCTCCGGGAATCGTTCCCGGAATAGTAAACAATCATGTCCTCGAAATCACGGCATTTCCGTCCTCCCCGTCCCGAAGCTGTAAAATGAAAGCTTGCGATGCAGCGCGAGGCTTTGGTCGCAGGAAAGCCGCGAATTTTACGCCCGCGCCTGCAATCCAAAGGGTTTATGAGCGCAACCAGGCTGGATACTCCTCCCACCGAAGAACAATCTCCGAAGCAACAATCCCAACTACGCGAGCAGGTATTCGACGCATTCCGCCGCTGGGGCTATCTCCAGGCACAGCTCGATCCGCTCGACCAATACCTCTCGCCCGTGCGTGTCCCCGAGCTCGATCTCACCGGGCCCGACGCAGCCGACGCGCGCCGTATCTACGCCTCGACCATCGGCGTCGAGTTCATGCACATCCCTTACGCCGACCGCCGCGAATGGATCGCCGAGCGCCTCGAATCCGGCCCGCCCACCCTCGATGCCGCGGCGCAGCAGCGCGTCCTCGATCTGCTCATCCGCGCCGACACCTTCGAGCAGGTCATCCAGTCGCGCTATCTCGGAACCAAGCGCTTCTCGCTCGAAGGCGTCACCGCGCTCCTGCCATTCCTCGACGAACTGCTCGATCGCTCCGCCGAACTTGGCGTGCAGACCTGCATCATGGCCATGAGCCATCGCGGACGCCTCAACGTCATGGTCAACACCCTCGGCAAGCCCGCCGCCGACATCTTCTCCAAGTTTGAAGACGTCAATCCCCGCAGCATCCTCGGCGGTGGAGACGTCAAGTACCACGTCGGAGCCACCGGCGTCTTCCACGCCCGTAACGAGGAGTGGGTCGCGCTCCACCTGGTCTCGAATCCCAGCCACCTCGAAGCAGTCGACCCTGTCGTCATGGGCCGCGCCCGCGCCAAACAAACCCGCTGGGGAGCCGATGGCATCGAACGGGTCCTCGCTGTCACCATCCACGGAGATGCAGCCTTTGCCGGTCAGGGCATCTGGGCCGAAACCCTCAACCTCGCCGAAGTCGAGGGCTTCTCCGTCGGCGGCAGCATCCACATCATCGTCAACAACCTCATCGGATTCACCGCCGAGCCCGACGAGTCCAACTCGACGCGTTTTGCCTCCGATCTCGCACACCGGCTGCCCATCCCCGTCTTCCACGTCAACTCCGAAGATCCCGCCGCCGTCATGCGCATCGCCGCTCTTGCCGCTGAATACCGCAGCACCTTCCACAGCGACGTTGTCATCGATCTCATCGGATACCGCCGCCACGGCCACTCCGAGGTCGACGACCCAACCATCACGCAGCCGCTGCGCTACAACCGCATCAAGAACCATCCACCGCTTTCGGATCTCTACGCAAAATACCTTGGCGTCGACATCTCCGCCCGCGTGCGCGAGCTGCAGGCCGAATTCGCGGAAGCGCAGAAGACTGCCACGACGATGCAAAAGATGCCGCATCTCGCGCGCCTGCCCGAATACTGGTCGTCCTTCAAAGGCGGCCCCTGGAAGCCCGAGTATGAAGTCGAAACCGGCCTCACCCACGAGCAGATCGAGAAAATCTCTGAAGGCCTCACTTCCTATCCGCATACCTTCCACATCCACCCCAAAATCAAAAAATTACTGGAACAGCGTGCCGAGATGGGCCACGGCAAGCGCGCCTTCGACTACGGAATGGCCGAAGCTGTCGCCTTCGGCTCGCTCCTGATCGACGGCACGCCCATCCGCTTCAGCGGACAGGACAGCCAGCGCGGCACCTTTAACCAGCGCCACTCCGTCCTCATCGACATCGAAAGCGAGCAGCCCTGGGTCCCGCTCTCGAATCTCTCCTCCGACCAGGCCGCCTTTGACATCTACAACTCTGTCCTCTCTGAGGCCGGCGTCATGGGCTTCGAGTACGGATACAGCCGCGACTACCCCGAAACCCTTGTCCTCTGGGAAGCCCAGTTCGGCGACTTCGCCAATGGTGCGCAGATCGTCGTCGATCAGTTCATTTCCGCCGGCGAAGACAAATGGGGACTCCTGACCGGCCTCGTTCTTCTTCTGCCACATGGCTACGAAGGCCAGGGCCCCGAGCACTCGAGCGCCCGCGTCGAGCGCTATCTCCAACTCGCCGCGCACGACAACATCCAGGTCTGCCAGCCCTCGACCGCTGCGCAGTATTTCCATCTGCTGCGTCGTCAGGCGCTGCGCAAGTGGCGAAAGCCGCTCATCGTCTTCACGCCCAAGAGCATGCTGCGCCATCCTGACGCAGTGTCGCCCATCGAGGACCTCACCCGTCCGCACTTCCGCAACGTGTTGCCCGAGACCTCCATCACAAACGGAAAGCGCCTGCTTATCTGCACCGGCAAAATCGGCCACGAGCTGCGCGTCGAGCGCCAGAAGCGCGGAGACAATACGACCTGCATCATCTTCCTCGAGCAGCTCTACCCTTGGCCCGAGGCCGAACTCATCGCAGCCATCGACGCCCACCCCGACGCTACAGAAATCATCTGGGTCCAGGAGGAGCCCGAGAACATGGGCGCTCACTCCTTCGTCATGCCGCGCCTGCGCCGCCTCGCCGGAGATCGCCACGTCCTCAGCATCAAGCGCTCCGCCGCGGCCAGCCCCGCCACCGGCTCAGCTAAGGCGCACGACATGGAGCAGAAGACCCTGATCGAGCTCGCTCTCGGTTCCGGCCTTCACGAAAAAATCAAAAAGTAAACCGGAGACAAACCCAGGGCATCCCGCGTCCGGATTTTCGGACGTGGGATGCCATACCCTGCACAATCTGAACGCCCCGCCCTCGCCCGTCTTCTTAGTCGCCATCTGCATGACGCACTAGCAAACCTGTTCCCTCAGCAATTGAGACACAGAATTAACGGAGCTGCGGTTGATTCCTTGTACGATCTTTCCTTGGGCGACAAGGCATCGTCCCAATGCGCCATCGCATGCAGATCAATTTCGGCAAAGGCCAGGAGGCGTTATGTCGGGCGAAGGAAATGCAGCAGGAGCAAAGGTAACCTTGCACGTGGTTTCGAGCCTTGATGGATTCATCGCGAGGAAGGACAACAGTGTCTCCTGGCTGGATAGCACCGGTGTCTACGAAGCCGGGGTTTCCATTTCGAAAGAACAAGCCGCGGCCTTCGTCAAAGCCATTGACTGTTACGTGCTCGGCTCTCGCACGTATGAACACGCACTCGAATTGGGCTGGCCGTACGGTGACACTCCGACCGTAGTGGTGACGGGAAGGAAATTGCCGTCGACAAAGAAGAGCGTCGAATTCTATTCGGGCGATCTCAAGACGCTCGTTGATGAGAAACTCGCGCCGCGATTTCGAAATATCTGGCTGGTGGGTGGCGCCATGTTATGTCAGCGCTTCCTCGAACTCGGCCTGGTGGACGAAATCAAGTTGACCATAGCCCCTGTCCTATTGGGCGACGGACTCCGGCTAT
>JAFAKX010000114.1 GCA_019234945.1 Silvibacterium sp. | reverse complement strand
AAGGAAAATGGAGGCGCCATCTACAGGGGAGCGCCTCCTGGTCGTCCGTTTTTGTAAAGAGCTGACAGCAAAGTATCGCCAGCTCACGATATGACCTATGCATGGCGCTTACCTCGCTATCTCTCTAAAACAGAGCGCTGCTCAGGGTGATCCGATGCACATCCTGCAGCCCTTGTGCGATCGCTCGGCCGGTATCGACGCCGCAGCCGAGCGCACACGCTTCATCGATGAATGCGCCGAGATTCTGCAAAGCTCGCGCGTGGCGCCTGGCAGCGAGCGCCCGATCGCCGGTTGCATACTGCTGGCTCAGATCGAGCGATGTGACGCCGCTTAGCAATTGCCTGGCGAAGTTTCGCGCGATGATCTGCTCCGCGTTGGCTAGATCGGCCGTGTCCTGGGACTGGCTCACGTACGCCGTCAGGCGTTCGGCGAGACAAATGCGCGGTTTCTGTTCCCAATACCAGTCCGCGATCGCGTTATTTTCTCCGTGCAGATACTCGCGCGCATCAGGAGTGGTCCCGTTGCGGCGAGCAGCCTCGGCGTACGGCGCGGCGAGTCTCTGCGCGTGATGCGCGACCTCTTGCAGTTCCTTGATGGTGCGGGGAATCTCACCACCCTCGAGCCACTCCATTTGCGCCTCATAGCCCGCCTGGCGCGCCGCCCGAATCGAATCGATCGGTTTCTGCTGGCCGGCTATTTCCGGTGATGCCCGAAAGCGCTGATCCGCCGGCGCCTCGAGGCGCGCACGGAGTTGTTCGTCGAGTTCCGGCTCGAGCCCTAGCTCGCGATGGATTTGCGCCAGGCGGCCGAACGATTTGTACAGACCCGGCGGCAGCTCTTCGGCGGGCATGCTCCGTGCCGCGGCGAGTTGGTTGAGCAGTCGCTCGCGCTCTTTGAAGAGTGCTGCCCGAGCCGCGTCTCCGCTTAGATTTTCGGTGTATGCGGGTGGTTGGTTCTGTTTCTGTTTTTCTACATACGATTGAACGACGCCTGGCATAAGTTATGCCGCCGCTTTTTTCGGCGCCTCCTTGTCGGGCTTTTCCGTTCGATCACGTTTGGCTCTTCTCGCCGGTTTCTCGGAGGGCAGTACCTGTTCGAGAATCTGGCTAAGCACATAGCTCAAATCACTGCCCTCGAGAGATTGAGCATACTCATTGAGCCGCTGGATCAGCTCCGGGTGCAGCGCGAATTCGACTGCCTCCGGCTGCCTTCTGTCCTGCGGTTGAATGTCGATTTTCATAATGGTTCGTTTCTCCTTTTCATTTGGTCCAGACTGGCTTTGCATAAAACCGGACCGCGCTCGAATCCACAGGACCGAAGTACCGGGAATCGAAGCTGTCGCGGTTGTAATCACTGATGGCCCACAACCCGCTTCGGTACTCGCCGAACGGATAGTGGGTAAGCGGTGCGCCGGTGCGGGAACGTTTTTTCGGCGCAGTATTCGGCAGCAGTGCTCCGTGGACGAAGAATCCCTCTTCGCTATACACAATCGGATCACCCGCTGAGGCGCGAAACACGGGCTTTAAAATCGGCGCAACCCCAGTAGGGCAATCGCCGCGCGCAATCTCTAGACCTGCTTTGATCGCGCTCTCGATTGCGCCTTGTGCGAGACACAGGCCCGCGTATTCGGCGGGAGTCTTAACCTCGCGATAAAAACCGATAGGAACGGAGTCGGTGTCGTTCATGCGCAAATGCGAAACCTTCAGGACCGCGGGCATTACGAAATCCAGTGCGGCGAGAAACATCAGTGCCGCTTTCCCAGTGCGGCTGAGTGGAAACCAGTTTCGCGTTATCCGTTGCATGGTTACTTCCCTCGGAGCGGGTCGTACGGCCCCGGAAAAATCATGTCTTTCTTCACCGAGACCGCGAAGATTTCGCCGGGCCGGATCTTGAGCGTTGGCTGAATGTTGAGATTGCGGCTGGTGATCTGCTGCCCCAGTTCGGCAGCCTGCGTTCCTACTGCGCTCGCAATCACCTGGCTTGTGGATGGGTATTGAAGAACACTACCGTTCGTATGGTTCTGCGAAACCTGCAACCCAGCCGCAAAGAGCGAGCTGAGCGCTACCCCGCCGATGACTCTCGCCCAGTGGTTATCGACTTTATCTTTGAGGCCCACGGCGCCGTCGGCAGCCTGCGAGGGCATGCGGTCGAGATCGATGAACGAGCCGTCGGGAAAATAGATCGCGGTCCACACGACCTGCACACGATTCTGCGCGTATGTAACGCTCGAGTTGTATTCGCCGACGAGCCGCGAGCCGGCGGGAATCATGACATACTTCTGCGTAGGCGAATCGTAGACGTCGCGCGTCACCTCCGCGATCAGATCGCCGGGCAGATCGGAGACGAGTTTGTGGGGCAGAGCGGCCGGAATCACTGTTCCGCGCTGGACCACCCAGGGACTCAGCGGCGGCAGGCGCGTTGTCTTCAGGTAATCGCCTTCGCTCGTTTCGCGGGATTCGAGGAACTGGCGTTTTTCCGCTTGCCCGTTCTGTGACTCGTAACTCTGTTCGGAATCGGAAGCGCCTGCGGCTGCCTGAGGCTGCCGCAAGGCGGCCGCGCCGGTTTCAGGCGCTGACGCTGCAGCGACTGGTGTCCGAAGAAGAGAATTTAATTGCGCAACTTCCGCCTGTGCCGGATCGCCGGGCGTCGGTGTGGCGCTGGCGTTCGCTTCACGCGCGCCGGTGGGACCTTCTACGGCTTGCTGGAGGCGTGCATACTGGTGCGCCAGTTGCTGCTTGCGAATCTCCGCTTGCGGATCGACTGGTTGCGTTATCGGCTGTGGCGGCGGATACCAGATGGCCGGCGCCTGCGGCTGACCAGCAGGTGGTTCGCTTGCCGTACCGTTCGGGAACGGGTGCGCGACGGTTTTTGCGGCATTCACGAACGGGGTCGTGACAGCAGTGCTCCGACTAGACGCGGACGCAGGCGGCTGCCCCAACGACGCGATCGGTACTTCGCCCTCGACCACTTTGCGGTTGCTCTCGGCGGCATCGGAGGCAACAACCTGTTCCTGCGCTTTCTGGGTCCGCTGCTCCTGTTTCTTGAGCCGATAATGAAAGCCGAATACAACCGCGGCTACTACGACAAGAAACACTCCGACTGCAACGGCCATGAGCCGTGGAGAGATCGCGCTCAAAATGACCGGCTGGCGGCCCCACAAGTTAACGGTTGCCACTGCTCTCTCCCGCTTTGAGGCCGTGATTCCTGATGCAGGCCCGCTGCTGTTTCTCGCCGACGCTTTCAAGGAGGCAAGCCCGTTCGAATACTGCATCGATCACCAGTTGGTTTCCCTGCCAATGCGCATTGGCCGGAATCGGGCCACGTTCATCGCTGATTTCAATGACGGGCAAACCCCGATGCCGCGCTTCTTCCGGGAGCGTGATGTAGGTATGCACTCCGTCATCTCCGATCGCGGCCGGCTTGAGATACGCCGCGTCTTTTCCGTGTAGCTTCACTGTGTAGTACCAGTTGCGAACCGGTTTGACCGTGTTCAGTCTCGCGAGCCGCTCTCGTTCCGCTTTTTGCCGTTCCTCGTCGGCTAACTTTGCAGCCTCTTCCGACTTGCGTTTGGCCGCTTCCTCATCGGGGTAGAGAAAGGCCACGCGCGCCATATGTTCGTGATCGGTCGAGATCAGCCGCACGTAATATGGGCGCTTGTCAGTGCCAACCGTCATGGTGGTGTCGAGCCCGGATTCGGTTGGCTTCAATACAAGGTAAGTGAACTCGTCGGCTCCAGTGCCGGCGGAACGCGGTGTAACTTCAAAGCGATGATCGCCCCAGTCGAGCGAATCTTTGATGAGTTTTTCGCCGGCTTCGAGATCGAGCTCGCACACCTGCAGCACCGCGCAGACGACCGTGGGAAGGTTCTGGCCATAGGTAAACAGTACGCGTCCTCCCGAACCGCTTACCGGTGGCGGTCCGGAGTTCAGCCAGCCGGCGGATAAATTCAGCGCGAGAAGCGCGTTCGGCGGTAGCGGGACCTGGCGGTGCAGTTCAATGGCATTGCCGATGCCAATCGTCCCGCTGATATCCGGCGCTCTGCGCTTTTTGTGCGGACCGGGGCTCGGGACCTCTGGCGGCGCCCCACTCTGCAATACCTCGACGGCCTTCTGGTACGCAGTAGGCGACGGCGTCTGCTGCTGTGCAACAACCGGCAACGTAGTCACGAGGAGGGCAATCAAAATGGATTGGTTCATTCGACGGGCTCCCAACTCAACTCGGTCGCCAGAATGCCAAGGCTGTTTTCTTCCCGCGCCTTTTCCGAAGTGGGAATGTGCACGGCGTAAGTGATGCGTGCCCGCCAGGTCTTCTGTGAGGTCACCTGCCCGGAAAGCGAGGTGGCAGTCTCCTGCCACCAGATGCCGTAGGTATGTTGGCCTTCAACATCGAAGGTCTTGTATTCGACGCTCACGATCTCGCCGTTCGCGCCGCGCTTGATCGGATCATTTTGCTCGTACCATTTGGCGAGGGCTTTCTTGGCCTGCGAGCCGTCGCCTACATACATGAACGCCCGGTCCCAGTTGTTCGCCGCCGCGCTGCGGTCCGCGGTTACCGTGCGCCAGTAACTGACGAACTTCTTGAGTGATTCGACCTTCACCAGATCCCAAGTGGCGGCATCCATGTCGACCGGCTTGACTGGGCCAAAGTAGGCGACTTCGTTCTGCTTACCGCGTTCGAGGACATACAAAACCTCTTTGCGCATCGAGCCGAGCCGCCACATGCCCCACGCCATGCCCGCAAGGACCAGGCCTTCGAGGAAAGCCATGTACATCCAGTTGCGCTTGCCGGCGACCAGGTTGCTCCAGATTTCTTCAAACTCCCGTTTGGCGCGTCTGGTCCGTGTGTCGAGAGCGTTTGTATCGGTTGCGTTCGTCATAGCTCTTCCCTAGTGATGGAATCCGTTAAACTGCGGAGGCGAACAGTGAGGACCGCTGTGCGGCATGCGCGCAATCGCCGCCGCGCCGGTCTGCGCGATCTGTGCAATTCCCGTCGCGATGCGTCCCGCGCTTGACGATGAACTGGAGACTTCGACGGCGCTCCCTGAAGCTTGCGGAGGCGGCGCGCCGCTCGGATTGCTGCCGAAAGTCTGGGCGCCAATCGATCCGGCACCCGAGGCTCCCACTCCCGCCGCAGTCAGGCCCAGGGCCGCGCCGCCGCCAGCCGGTCCTCCGCTCGCTAGACCTGCTGCAATCATTCCGCTGGTGATCGCTGCGCTGACCATTGGCCCCATGAAAGCCACGAAGTCGCTGTGGCTTAAGTTGGGCGAGCCGCCGAGCACCTGCGATACCTGCGCGCTGCCGTACCAACAGATGCCGGCGTAAATCACGGCACCGCACATGATCGCCCAGGCAACCTCCACTCCCGCCAAGGTGAACGGCGCTTGTTGCGCCTGCTGGATCCAGGAATTGCTCATGGCCCAGCCGGCGCCGATCAGCAGATAAAGCGCCATGAGCTTCACGCCGCTTGCCACGGCATAGGCAAAGTACCGTTCGACGTAACTCGTGGTCCATTTGGAGCCGCCGAAGGCCAGGAAGAAGTAGCCCATCCCGAGTGCCAGAAACGTCTGCACCTTCGTGATGACGAACTGAATAGTAATGAGTAAAAAACAGGCGCAAATCACAAACGCCGCCAGCACGAGCGCCGCGGCGGTCGGCAGGTCTGTGAGCAGTCCCGACTTCATCGCCTGCCACAACATCGATCCGAAGATTTTGAAGCCTGCGAGCAGCACGACACTCGGGCTGAGGCTGGGCATGCCGCTTGCAGCCTTACCGAGATCGATAAACATATTGATGATGTCGGCCATCCAGGTTTCGCCGTTCATGAGCAATGCCAGGAAGAAGCCGATGATCAGCAGCTTGTTCGCGGTCGAAAGAAGCGCGGAGTGGATATCGCCGTGATAAGTCCGCCACAGCGTCCAGCCGAACAGGGCAAGGTCGAGGCCGGCAAGCGCCATGAACACCTCGAAGGCGTAGGGAGAAACGACCGCGAGCCATTGGCCTACGAGCGATTCATACGCTGCGGTCAGCGTCGAAGGATCCGAGATGACCGGCGGCGTTGGGGGCACCAGTTGCCCGAAGGCGAGCGC
>JAFAKX010000025.1 GCA_019234945.1 Silvibacterium sp. | reverse complement strand
CCGGCTGCGCCCCCCACACGGCATCGCCGCAATTTCAAACTGGACGCGCGGCCCCGCGATCCCGGCCAGCAGATGCCGCATTTCTAGAAGTTCACGGCCAAGGTCATCGACACACTCCATCGGCCACGGTCCACTCAGATCAGCCGCGCTGGTTGCACCCGTCTCACCAGAATTCACCTCCGGTCGCCATCCGGAGCTCCGGCGAGCCGCAGTTTTGTCACCCCGCTCCAGTCCGGCCCGGCGGGACGCTGAAAGCCGCTCCACCAGCTTCGATGCTGTGTCGCTGATCGCTCCCAGCTCTTGCGCATAATGGCCGTTGCCGGCGGTGAGAACACCCGGTTCGGCCAGCAGTTCGCAATAGAGGCGCAGTGTGGACAATACATTTCGCGCATCGTGCGCCAGTTGGTCAAAACCTTCCGGCTGGAGCATGGGAGTGGAGCGGCGTCCCTTCCGGGCAAGCCGGTCAGCGCTCCCGTCCTTTGAATCAATGACAACGGGACCGGGAACGGGGGGATGGGAAACGAATCGTTTCATGCGCGCTGGAGACTTGATCAAACCCTGCATCCATCTCTCCTCGAGAATCTGGGGGATCGAAAGGGCGGACACTCCTTCAGCATTTTCGGAATTCACGGAACCTATCGTGAGCTACATGAGGTCCGCCGCTCCTTGATCTCCCGTCGGCCACGTCACATCGACTTTAGATCCGTGCCTTCCAGATACTTCAATCCCGAAAATGTCTTGGAGTTTCGTAACCGCCTTTCATGCCCGGTCTATTTACACGTGACGTGCCAAATCGGAAAACACTGGATATCCCTAGGAAAACAAACGGGTTGTAAGGAGATTGGCCATGAAGACTCTCAGCTCGGGAACGCGCTACTTTGTCCCGAATCGGGAACCAGAGCGTGCTGAACCTGTCTAAGGCACTGAAAACACGCGCCAAACCCTTGTAGTTCCAGTTCGGAAACAGCGTGATACCCGGTCCTGAAATGGAACCCGTACAATGAGCATCGATGCCAACCCAGACTTTCTTTCGTGCCGGCGGGCGCGCCCCGTCCGAACTCCGCGCCGTCCGCCTTACCCCCGGATATGTCGCCACCGCCGAGGGCTCCATCCTTATCGAAATCGGCAACACCCGCGTGCTCTGTAATGCCACCATCGAGCAGACCCTCCCCGCATGGCTGCGAAACAGCGGGCGGGGCTGGGTCACCGCCGAGTACGGTATGCTGCCCCGCGCCACTCTCACCCGCACTCCACGCGAATCGGAGCGCGGAAAAATCGGCGGCCGCACGCACGAAATCCAGCGGCTCATCGGCCGTTCCCTCCGCGCCGTCGTCGACATGCAGGCGCTCGGCGAACGCACCGTCATCCTCGACTGCGACGTGCTCCAGGCCGACGGCGGCACGCGAACCGCCGCCATCACTGGAGCCTGTGCCGCGCTCGCCATCGCGCTCAACCGCATGGTGGCCACCGGAGCCCTCAAGGCCTCCCCGCTGCGCCAGCTTGTTGCGGCAACCAGCGTCGGCATCGTTGAGGGTACGCCCCTGCTCGATCTCGCCTACGAGGAAGACTCGCAGGCCGAAGTCGACATGAACGTCGTCATGACCGAGGACGGCGGACTCGTCGAAGTGCAGGCCACTGCCGAGCGCACTCCCTTCTCGCGCAACCGCATGCTCGAGATGATGGACCTCGCCGACTCGGGCATCCGCCAACTGCTGGACGCGCAGCGCGAAGCGATTGCGAGCGCGCCATAGGGCGCTGTGCATCAGGCCCGGATCATCCAGGAGTCCCCTCGGAACTTGCAACGCCGCAAGCACCTGGCGAATCGTTACCTCACAGTTGGAAAAGCCTTTTCGAGATATACCCTTTCGAGCGGTCGAATCTGCGTATCCCGATGAGTCACTGCACGCTGGAATTGGCATAGAATGGTTCCCGAATACGTTTTGTTTCCGAACCCCGCCTCTTAAGGCAAAAAGCAGGAGAAAAGACCATGCCCATCAAGCTCACCCCTGGAAAACTCGAGGGATTGAAAGCCGTATCCGACGCGCGCGGCGTGATTGCCGCCGCTGCCATGGATCAGCGCGGCTCGCTCAAAAAGTCGCTGGCCAAGGAAAAGGGTGTCGCCGAGGTTCCCGACTCGGCCTTGTCTGAATTCAAGGAACTGGTCACCGATGTGCTCACCCAGCACGCATCGGCCATCCTGCTAGATCCCGAGTACGGACTGCCCGCCTCCAAGCGCCGCCACGGCAAGGGCCTGCTGCTGGCCTATGAAAAGACCGGCTACGATGCCGCGACCCCCGGTCGCCTGCCCGATCTGCTCGACCACTGGTCGGTGCGCCGCCTGAAGGAAGCCGGCGCGGACTGCATCAAGATTCTGCTCTACTACACTCCCTTCGAGCGCGAGCCCGTAAATGACCTGAAGCATGCCTGGATCGAGCGGATCGGCGACGAATGCCGCGAGCACGACATCCCCTTTTTCCTCGAGACCGTCGGCTACGACGCGCACGGCGGAGACGAGAAGAGCATCACCTACGCCAAGCACAAGCCTGAAATAGTCACCCGCTCCATGGAGGAGTTCGGCAAGGACCGCTACGGCGTCGACGTCCTGAAGGTCGAGGTGCCCATCCAGATGGAGTTTGTCTCCGGCACGAAGGCCTTCAAGGGTGAGGAAGCCTATACTCGCGCCGAAGCGCTTGAGCTCTTCCGCTCCGCTGCGGCCGTCACCCACAAGCCCTTCATCTATCTCTCGGCCGGCGTCAGCAACCCAGTATTCATTGAGACGCTCGAACTCGCGGCCGAAAGCGGCACAAGCTTCAACGGCGTGCTTTGCGGGCGCGCCACCTGGAAGGACGGCATCGCCGTCTACGCCAAGCAGGGCGCAAAGGCTTTCGAGGACTGGCTCAACACCACCGGCGTCAGGAACATCGAAAACGTCAACCAGGCGCTCAAGGCCGCGCACTCCTGGCATGACAAGGTCGAGGTGGCCGAGACGGCTCTGGCCTGATGCCGCTCAACTTTCTCCGGCTGTTGCACAGCGCCGCGCCTCAATGCCGCGGCGCTTTTTCCTTTCCCTGTTACGTCGCCATTACCTTCGCGCCATTTCTCTTTGGCACGAATGAGAGATTGCTTGCCCGCTTCTGGTGATTTCTCGAGGCGACCCCGCGACAATATCCTTCCCGCATGAAGAATTTCACCCTCGCCGTGTACGCGAAACGCAGGAGCGACGGCACTTACGACTACTCGCTGAAAGTGTGGGAAAACCGGTCTGCGGGCAATTTCTCCGCCCCAATCAATTTTGAGAGCCGCACTCTGGCCGGCCAACAACTCGACGTTGCCTGGCCCGTCCGGGGAGATGCGAATCTTATCGGTTCAGACATTGAAAGCACAGGCGACTACTGGTATCGCTTCACCATGCCGATGTCAGAAGAGCAGGCCGCCAATCTTGGCTGGCGGAGCGACTCGGCTCTCGACGGCTCACTGGTGAACTGATTGATCCTCGCGTTTTGATCCTCGCGTTGTAAATCGCCTACCCGAAAGGTGCTATGGCGAGTCGTACTTTTTATTGGTTAGCTATTGAGTCGTACTTTTTATTGATTAGCTTCTTCGGTGTAGGTAACAGGAAGTGCAGGCCCCGGAGACACAGGTAAGACGAAAATGCACAAAAAGTTAAGTCTGATTGCAGGAACAGCGCTGACCATTACGCTGTTTCTTTTATTGCACGCTGTCCTGGCTCTCGGCACTATCTGTTGGATCATCGCTCTGATTCCGGCAATGCTGTTTAAGTGGTCTATCGAGGATCACAACAAAGTTCCCGTTCAGAGCGTAGCCAACAGGCGCCATCGCGTCTGATCACTTTTTGCTCGTTGGTGAGAGGGTACAGCGCAAGGCGGGGTCTCGGTTTGGAGTCTCCGCCTTCGCCCCTGGAGGGCACACCTCGTGAACTCTCTGCGCTCGGGCGTGGAAACTCATTGAGCAACAGACTCCACGCGACCTGAGCCCCATCCTCCTCCACTCTCTGCTGCGACGACTAAGCGTGATCCTGTTATACCGATGGATCACAATGCACGGGCGGTCTGCTCCCGCTGCTTTGATCGCCTTTACCCACCAAGCTCAGGGTGCGTTCCGCATAGAAACACGGGCAGGCAGGCCAGCAGCATGGGGCCGTCGCATTCTCTCGATGAAGTCGATCGATCCCCGTCGGCTGCGCTGTTGACAAACCGAGGCATAGGCCTGAAAGTGTTCGCACGTCATGGAGAGAGTCTTTGGGCCACGGTTAATACTCTGCTCATAACAGCTGTCTGTCGGAGCTGATATCCCCCTGCCATGCCCTTCCCTCCAGGCCAGCAGTCGTCTGCACCTTCGCTGAGGAGGATCCGCGACATGACCACAGGCGCCACCGCGCAGCCGCCCGCAGCAGTGGAGCTGCCCGTCGAGAAGGTCACAACCGTCAAAGTTCCCATCGCGGCCGAGACCGCCGAGGGACGCCGCCTGCTTGAGACACACGGCAAGCTGTTGTGGCGTCGCTGGGGGCCCTACGTAAGCGAGCGCTCCTGGGGAACCGTGCGCGAGGACTACAGTCAAAACGGAGCCGCCTGGGATTTCCTCCCTCACGACGCCGCCCGCAGCAAGGCGTACCGGTGGGGAGAAGACGGCATGGCGGCCATCTGCGACCGCTATCAGCTCCTCTGCTTCAGCCTCGCGCTCTGGAACGGAAAAGACCCGATCCTGAAGGAACGCATCTACGGCCTCACGCCCGGTGAAGGCAACCACGGCGAAGACGCCAAGGAGTACTACTTCTATCTCGACAGCACTCCCACGCACTCCTACATGAAGTACCTCTACAAGTACCCGCAGGCGAGCTATCCCTACCAGTGGCTGATCGATGAAAATCGCAGGCGCGGCGGGCAGGGCTTCGAATTCGAGCTGATCGACACCGGCATCTTCGACGAAGACCGCTACTTCGATGTCTTTGTCGAATACGCCAAAGCCTCAACCGAGGATCTCTGCATCCGCATCGAAGCCATCAACCGTGGACCCGACGCTGCACCACTCCACATCGTCCCCCAGCTCTGGTTTCGCAACATCTGGGCCTGGACCGATGCTCCCGGCAAGCCGCCCGTCATCACGGATGGAGCAGCATCTGATGGTGCCATTAGCCTGCTCGCCGACGACGCCAACGCCGAACGCCTCCGCAATCTCCCCTTCGACTACGAGCTCGGCAAACGCTACCTCTACGCACAGGCAGACGGCCAGCCGCTTTTCACCGACAACGAGACGAATACCCAGCGGCTCTATGGCGTGCCCAGCTCGAACCGCTATTTTAAGGACGGCTTTCACCGCGCCATCGTGAACGGCGAGCAGGATGCCGTGAATCCTGACCGGCGCGGCACCAAGGCCTGCCTCTTGTACGAATATTCAGTACCCGCCGGCGGCTCAGTCGTGGTGCGCCTGCGCCTCACGCCTGAGCTGCTACAGTCCCCCATCGAAGACGTAGACCGCGTCATCAAGCAGCGCCGCAGTGAAGCCGACGAGTTCTACTCCGCGGTTCACCCGCCCAAAGCTACCGAAGATGAAAAGAATATCCAGCGGCAGGCATTCGCCGGACTGCTCTGGACCAAGCAGGTCTACCTCTTCGACGTGAATGCCTGGTTCGACGGAGACAACACCAGGTATCTGCCGCCAGGCTCGCGCCAGTTCATCCGCAACCGGCACTGGCGTCACCTCAATTCCATGCGTGTGCTCTCCATGCCCGACAAGTGGGAGTACCCATGGTTCGCAGCCTGGGACCTTGCCTTCCACACCGTACCCTTCGCGATCATCGATCCGGAGTTCGCCAAAGAACAGCTCTTCCTCATGCTCTTTGAGCAGTTCCAGCATCCCAGCGGGCAGATTCCAGCCTACGAATGGGAGTTCTCCGATCTCAACCCGCCCGTCCACGCCTGGGCCGTCTGGCGCGTCTACAACATGGACAAGGCCCGTACCGGCAAAGGCGATCGCGAGTTCCTTGAGAAGTGCTTCCACAAGCTGCTGATCAACTTTGCCTGGTGGGTCAACAAGGTCGATAGCTCCGGCAACAACGTCTTCGAAGGTGGATTCCTCGGTCTCGACAACATCACCGTAATTGACCGCAGCGAAAAGCTGCCCGGCGGCGCGGTCCTTGAGCAATCCGATGCCACCGGCTGGATGGGCATGTTCTGCCTCAACCTCATGCGCATCGCGCTCGAGCTCGCCGGCGAGAACAAGGCTTACGAAAGCCTCGCCCTCAAATTCTTCGAGCACTATATCTACATCGGGGCTGCCATGAAGAATATGGGCGGCCAGAAGTATTCTCTCTGGGATGAAGACGACGGCTTCTTTTACGACGTGCTGCGCTTCCCCGATGGCAGCTTTAACAAGTTCCGCGTTCGTTCGCTCGTCGGAATCGTTCCTCTATACGCAGCCGAGACACTGCGGCTCGACGACATTGAAAATCACCAGGAGTTCAAGACCAACTTTCTTTGGTTTGTCCGCAACCGCAAGCAGCTTACTGACAGCTGCTGCCATTACATCGAAGCCCGGCGCCAGTACGAGTTGACCATCGTCGACGAGCACCAGTTGCGACGCATGCTCGAGCGGGTTCTCAGCCCATA
Source organism: Silvibacterium sp. (assembly GCA_019234945.1). GTDB lineage: Bacteria > Acidobacteriota > Terriglobia > Terriglobales > Acidobacteriaceae > Silvibacterium. Next base: position 3,804 of record JAFAKX010000025.1, on the reverse strand, counting down.
TGAGTTCCTATCCGATTTCGGCATCCGCAGCCTGTCTAGTTATCATGGCGTCCGCCCTTTCGTCTTCGGAAACGCCGAGGTTCGCTACGATCCCGCCGAATCCAACAACAAGATCAAGGGCGGAAACTCTAACTGGCGCGGCCCCATCTGGTTCCCTACCACGTTCCTCATCATCGAGTCGCTGCGAACGCTCGGCACCGGCTACGGCGATGATTTCCGCCTCGCTATCCCCGGCGATCCCCGCGGCGAGATAAATCTGCTCGACATCGCCGGCGAGATCGCCAACCGCATGATCAGTATCTTCACTCGCAACGAGCACGGCAGGCGTCCCGTCTACGGCGGCACAAAGAAATTCCAGGAGGACCCCTACTGGAAGGACCTGATTCTGTTCTACGAGTTCTACCACGGTGATAACGGCGCCGGTATCGGAGCCTCCCACCAGACCGGATGGAGCGCGCTCGTAGCAGCCCTGGTCGAAGACTGGCGGCGATGACGCGGGCTGGGAGGTGAGCAATGCCAATCCGGACCTTCGCCCACTGGAGCATCCGTTACAAGCTGCTCTCGCTTTTGCTGCTGCTGGGCGTCATGACCTTCGCCGTCACCGGAACCATCGCCTACATCAAATACCTCGACGCGCTGAAGCAGGACGTGATGAATCAGCTCACCGGTCTCAACCGTTCGAAAGGATTCCAGATCGAGTCCTACTATCGGACTATCCACAACCACGCCGAGACCCTCAGCGATGACCGCATGTTCACCCAGGCCATGAGGGATTTCCGCGAGGCTTTCTTCAAGATGGACGCGGCTTCTGTTCCGGCAGAGGCCATTGTTGGAGTCCGTCAGGATTACATGCAGAATTTCTACCCCGAGATGCAGAAGCTGAAGATGGCCCGCGGGCGTGTCGAAGACTACTTGCCTTACTCGCCGGCTGCCATTCAGCTTCAGTACCTCTACATCGTGAAAAACCCGAATCCAAAGGGCCGTCGCGACGAACTGGTTAACGCTGGAGACGGAAGCGAGTACAGCGCAATACATGAAAAGTATCATCCTGCATTCCGCAACATAATCAGGAAGTTCGGCTACTACGATCTGTACCTCATCGACTACAACTCCGGGCGTATTGTCTACGACGTAGAAAAGGATCGCGACTTCGCCACCAGCCTCATTCAGGGTCCATACAGGGACAGCAATCTTGCCAAGGTCGCGAAGCAATGCATGGGAAGCAAGGATCCCGACGCTGTCTTCTTCTCCGATTTCGAACCTTCTGAAGCTTCGAGTGGCGAGCCAACCCAATACGTCGCAAGTCCTATCTGGGACGGCCAGGAGATACTGGGAGTATTCGCGTTGCAGCTCTCGAGTGCCGCTATCGACGACGTTATGACCGGCAAGCGCAACTGGAAGCGCGACGGGCTGGGAGAAAGTGGCGAGTCGGTCATCGTTGGGGATGATTACCTGCTGCGCACGAACGCACGGCAGTACCTGGAAAATCCCGAAGCATATCTGGCAAGACTCAAGGCCAATGGCGTCCCTCAATTGACGATCGACCGGATCCGAACCTACCAATCAACGATCCTTCAGCTTCCCGTCAGGTTCAACTCGGTGACTCAGGCCCTCCAGGGCAAGGAAGGGACTGTCATCGAGAGAAATGTCAGAGGACAGGGCACCGCCTCCCTCGTTTCCTACATGCCCCTGCATATCGAAGGCCTCCACTGGGCCATTGCATCTCGCATGTACTTGAATGAGGCTCTGAAGCCCGTCAGCGAAATGCAGCGGCTCTTCAGTTGGTGGGGTTTGGGCCTGCTGACGCTGACCGTCCTCGCTGCATGGTTCATGACCCGCCAGATCCTTCGACCCGTCAACGCTCTCGTCGCCGCTGCTCAAAGGGTCGCCGCCGGAGACCTCACCGCCCACGTAGATTGGAAATACAGGGACGAACTCGGCCTTCTCTCCGACACCTTCAACTCCATGACACGGAGCATCCGCGAGAAGACCGAGCTCATCGAGCAGAAGAACCGCGAGAACGAACGCCTTCTGCTCAACATCCTCCCGCCCGAAATTGCCGCGCGCCTGAAAGAAGGCGAGCAGGATATCGCCGACAGCTTCGCCGACGTAACTGTTCTGTTCGGCGATCTCGTCGGATTCACTGCGCTCTCGAGCCATACCTCTGCCACAGACATCGTAGAGATGCTGAATGGTCTCTTCAGCCTCTACGACGAGGCCGCGCATGAGCTGGGCATCGAGAAAATCAAAACCATCGGCGACTGCTACATGGCTGTATGTGGACTGCCGCGCCCTTGCTCCGACCATACCGACAGAATGGCCCGCATGGCACTCCGTATGGTTGAAGCGACACGGCAATACGGCGAGGAGAAGGGCATGAATCTCCAGCTGCGCATCGGACTCAACTCCGGTCCGGTCGTGGCCGGCGTCATCGGAACCACCAAATTCATCTACGACCTCTGGGGAGACACCGTGAACCTCGCCAGCCGCATGGAATCCACGGGCGTGCCGGGACAGATTCAGGTCACGCGCGCCGTCTACGAACGCCTCAAATACGACTACGACTTCGAGAGCCGCGGCATGGTGAAGGTCAAAGGCAAAGGAGAAATCGAAGCCTGGCTGCTGCACGGCGCACTCCATCCCGCCGAGGTGGCGCGATGAAGGTCAGGCTCCTGGGGTCATCCGTTCACGACACGGCTCGTCGCCAATATGTAACCAGCTATTTGATCAACGGCGTTGTTGGAATCGATGCGGGTTCCACTGGATTCCACGGAACTCCTCAGGAACAGGAAGCCGTGGAGCATGTATTCCTCACCCACTCCCACATCGATCACACCGCCAGCCTGCCGATCTTCGTCGAAAATGCGTGGACTCCCACGGAGGGCTGCCCGACCATCTACGGCAGCCCACAAACCCTGGATGCCGTGCAGAAGCACATCTTCAACGACGTGATATGGCCCGACTTCGTCGCCCTTTCGCGAAACATGCCACCCTTCCTGCGCCTCCACCCAATCGACCCCGAGATGCCGCTGGAAGCCGCCGGCCTTCGCTTCACCCCCATCCTCGTCCACCATGTCGTCCCCACTTTCGGATATGTGGTCAGCGACGGCCATAGTTCGGTCATCTTCGGCGCCGACTCTGGCCCAACGCACCGCATATGGGAAGTTGCCCACCAGACCCCCAACCTTCGCGCCGTATTCCTGGAGGCGTGCTTTCCCAACTCGCTCTCCGGCCTCGCCAAAGCCTCGCTTCATCTGACCACCGACATGTTCGCAAGAGAAGTGGCCAAGATACCGCCCGGAGTCAGGATCGTCGCAATCCACATCAAGGTCCGCTACCGCGAACAGGTCATCCGCGAACTCAAAGCCCTCGGGCTCCCCAACCTTGAAATCGGCGAGTGCGAAAAAGACTACGAGTTCTGACCTCCTCGAACGAACACTGTGAACACAGGTACAATTTGAAGTGTGATGATGGCTTCACAAGCTGTCGCACCCACCGTGCGAAAGTGGCGGAATTGGCAGACGCACCAGACTTAGGATCTGGCGGGGAAACCCATGGGGGTTCAAGTCCCCCCTTTCGCACCAAGGATTTTGGGGCCGATCGCAGCCCGAATCCAAAATCAGAATCAGGATGTGATCGGAATCAGGATGTGGTCCGGCGGGGTTTCCCGCGAACTGCATGAGCCGCGTCTCACGTCCAAAGTGCAGCTCTTCAGCAACCGCAACGAAGTAGCGCAGATGGCGGATCTCAAGATCGATATTCATATTCTGATCATATTAATCGTCATAAACAAGATATTGGACA
>JAFAKX010000190.1 GCA_019234945.1 Silvibacterium sp. | reverse complement strand
TTCGCGCAGACTGATAAGTTTTGGGATTCCGGCAGATCTTCGGATTGCCGGGATCTCAAGTAACAGGCAAGAGCAGTTAAATCTAACCGAATGGAGAAAACGCGCAGCCGTTGCAAAATGCTTCGCGGCGTTCGCTGCGCAGATAAGGCGAATCGATATGCTTTGGAGAGGATTTCAAAAACCCAAGCGTCTGGCAGTTGATGCGGAGACGCTCACCGAAAAGTACGGAAAGTTCAGTGCTCAGCCTTTTGAGCGCGGCTTCGGAACCACCATTGGCAATGCGCTGCGGCGAACGCTGCTCTCATCGATTGAGGGTGCGGCCGTTACGGCAGTCAAGATCGAAGGCGTTCTGCACGAGTTCCAGTCGATTACGGGAGTCGTTGAGGACGCGACCGACATCATCCTGAACCTGAAGCAGATTCCCTTCAAGTTGAATGGAGAGGGCCCGAAGGCACTATATCTGCGCGCGGACCAGCCGGGCATTGTGACGTCGGGCATGATCGAAGCCGATGGGGACGTGGAGATTCTCGATAAGGATGTCTATATCGCCACCGTCAGCGAAGGCGGCAAGCTGGACATGGAAATGCGCTTGAAGCGTGGCCGCGGCTACATCTCTGCCGACAAGAATTTCGACTCCGACCTGGGCATCGGCTTCATTCCGGTCGATTCGGTCCACTCGCCGGTGCGCAAGGTGAACTATGCAGTGGATGCTGCGCGTTTGGGTCAGATCACCGACTACGACCGGCTCACCTTGGAAGTCTGGACGAACGGTACGGTGCTTCCGGCGGACGCGGTTGGCCTGGCGGCGAAGCTGCTCAAGGACCACATGAGCATCTTCATCAACTTCGAAGAAGAGATCGAGGCCGAGACCCACACCGAAGAAGGCCGTATGCAGCTTCGGAACGAGAACCTGAACCGCTCGGTCGAAGAGCTGGAACTCAGCGTGCGCAGCTACAACTGCCTGAAGAACGCGAATATCCAGACGATCGGCGAGCTGGTGCAGAAGACCGAAGCGGAGATGCTCAAAACCAAGAACTTCGGCCGCAAGTCGCTGAATGAGATCAAGGAAATCCTCGCGCAGATGGGTCTGTCGCTCGGCATGAAGATCGACGAGCACGGGAACGCCGTTCCGGGACCGACCAGCGTACTGCCGGCTGCAACTCTGGCCGCGAGCTATGGCCGCTTCGACGACGACGAGGAAGACGATCTCAACGACGACGTCGCGCTGCAGAACGAAACGGAAAACTTTTAGGGAACAGGGCTCAGAGCACAGCAGGTCCTGAGCGCTGGCGCCCGGAATTGAAAATCAAATAATGGCGCAGGCTTACATGGCCGCCGGGTGCTCACCCCGAGCACTGAGCCCTGAACCCTGAGCCCTGATAAGAGAGAACCGCCATGCGTCATCGCAATGCAGGATACAAACTCGGACGCAACACCAGCCATCGTCGCGCGCTCCTGCGCAACCTGGTGACCTCCATTTTTCTTGAGGACCGCGTCGAGACGACCATCACCAAGGCCAAGGCCGTGCGCCCGCACGTCGAAAGGCTGATCACCCTGGGAAAGAAGGGCGACGTGCATTCCCGGCGTCAGGCTCTGGCTTTCCTGCAGACACGCGAAGCCGTCACGCGGCTCTTCGACACAGTGGCTCCGCGGTACGGCGACCGCAGCGGCGGATATCTGCGGATCGTTCGGACAGGCTGGCAGCGTGGCGACGGGGCCGAGAAGGCTTTCATCGAGTTGCTCGGGGCCGAGCAGGTGCTCGACGAGAAGCGCCAGAAGCGCGCAGAGGCTCGGGCCAAGCGGCGCGAAGAGCTGCAGAAGCAGATCGCCGAGCAGGAGCAGGCAGCCGAAGGCGGCGAAGAGCCCAAGTCATAATCGGAGCTAGACGCAAATTCGAGCGCATCCTTCGGGGTGCGTTCTTTGTTTTTGGTTTTTGGCTCTGCCTCCTAGTCCTGATATCTTATGGCCTACCCCCAACCCGAGGGACATGCCAAAAGCAGCCACGCGCAAACTATTTCCACCACTGGTGGAAATAGTTTGCGCGTGGCTGCTTTTGGCATGTCCCTC
>JAFAKX010000135.1 GCA_019234945.1 Silvibacterium sp. | reverse complement strand
CGGATCCAGGGCCATTCCATCGACACCCATTTCCGGGGCTGTCTCTCTATCGTAAGTCACTTCACCAATCCCGCCTGGGTTTCAAGTCGAGGGCTGCTGGCCCGTGGGGAGCGGCGGCCGACGTCAAGCTGCATGACAGGTTTACTCCGCTTATAAGGCGCCGTCAACCTGCTACTTCAGACCTCTCACGTTAGAGCCGAGGTAAATGACTCATTTTAGGCATCGGCTCTCTGTAAGCGAGGTAAGCGAGGTTTCGAAGTTTTTATGGGCCACGGGAATCTGTCTTACAGCTTGACAACCCTGTTACCCGGTGGCTAATGTGCGCACTGGCCAACTTTCCGACCGCTCATTGGCCTTCCGTTTCCATAAAACCCCAGTGGCATAAGAGAGGCACGGACATACCGGTGCCGCAAGAACTACGGAAAGTAATTTCTGGAGGAAGTGATGACAAAGGAACGACTCGATTTAATTCGGACCCCGAACTGGCTTAAGAGCCTCGCAGCCTTGCTGGTGATCCTGCCGCTGATATTCGCCGGTTCTCTCAGCAGCCCGCGAGCTCATGCCCAGGCGGTTTCGGCGACTCTTGTCGGCACGATCTCCGACGCGACAGGCGCGGGAGTCGCAGGCGCGCAGATTACGATTACCGAAACGGCGACCGGAATAGGCCGCAACACAACGTCAAACGAGAGCGGCAACTATACGTTTCCGGACCTGACGCCCGGAACTTACTCGGTTGTTGTGCAAGCCCAGGGGTTTAAGAAGGAGGCGCGCCCCAGTGTCGATGTGGTCGTGAATACCACTACGCGCATCGATCTGTCTTTGCAGCCCGGCAGCGCCACCGAAACGGTGACCGTGACCGCAGCGCCGGCTATCATGCAGACCGATCGCGCCGATGTGAGCACGAACCTCGAGTCTCATACTCTGCAAAGCATGCCGATTTCGGTTAACCAGAATTTTCAAACGCTGCTCACGCTGGTTCCGGGGGTTGGTCCACCGGTGTTCCAGCACTCGCAGTTTTTCAATGCCGCAAGTTCGATCCAGACGGAAGTCAACGGCCAGCCGCGCGAAGGCAATAGCTATCAAATCGAAGGCATTGACGACGACGAACGCACCGGCCTGCTCCAGATCCTGATTCCACCGGCGCAGGCGATCCAGACAGTTGACGTCTCGACCAGCAACTATGAGGCGGAGCTGGGACGCGCGATTGGCACCGTCAGCAATGTGATCATCAACTCCGGCACCAACCAGTTCCACGGCATGGTGACGGAGTACGTTCAGAACAGCACATTCAACGCCCGAGCCTATTTCAACAAGACCGTTGGACACCTCGCCTACAACTACTTCGGAGGTGGTCTGGGCGGCCCCATCATTAAAGACAAGCTCTTCTTCTACGGAGACTATTTCCGCTCGCCCGACCATGAAGCCAACTCGAACATCCTGACCATCCCTTCGCCGCAGTGGTACACCCCGGATGCCGCCGGAAACATTGACCTCAGCGGTCCTCTTCAGGCCAATGGCAAAGGCCAGATCTATGACCCGGCGACCGGCAATCCCGACGGCTCGGGACGAACTCCATTTCCGAACAACCAGATTCCCTACAACCGCGTGAATCCGGTCTCGATCAACCTGATGAAGCTGCTGCCTGCGCCGAACACCAACATCTCCACCAGCACAACGGCACCGAACAACAACTACAACGTGAATCTTCCGTTCCAGAAAACTACAGAGCGGTACGACATCAAGATCGACTATCAGATCACTCCGAAAGATCACCTGAGCGGCCGCTACAACCGGCAGAACATTGACGTCTTTCAGGCGCCCGCCTTCGGGGCTCCCGGCGGTGGTCCTGCCCAGGGCGCCTTTGCCGGGAATGGCCACCAGGGCACCTACAGCACCGGCCTGAATTATGACCGGGCATTTTCAAGCACGCTTCTCACCGAGGCGCGCGTCGGTGTCGCCCATTACGGCAACAGCGCCACTCCAACAGGCTATGGAACCAACTATGCGACGCAGACCGGCATCCCCGGCGTGAATATCAGCACCTTCACCAGCGGTCAGGTAGGCATCTTCATGTCCGACTTCACTGGATCGAGCAACCCTCCGCTCATCGGATATTCGGCATCGCTTCCCTGGATCCGCACGGAAACCAACGTCGATGTGGTCAACCACTGGACGAAGATTGTCCGCAATCACACCTTCAAGTTCGGTATCGACCTCCGCCGCATTCACGACGACCTGCTTCAGGACCAGACCTTTAGTCCGCGCGGGGCCTTCACCTTCATGGAGAACAACACCTCCGAACCCGGTGCTCAAACCAATATCGCCAACGAAATGGCCAGCTTCCTCCTCGATTATCCGCAGCAGACCGGCCGCGACATCAATACGTACTTCCCTGCCTATCGCGGCTGGTGGTTCTTCGCATTCGGAGGAGACAAGTGGCAGGTCACGCCGAAATTGACACTAGACCTGGGTCTTCGCTGGGAGTTCTATCCGCCCGCTACGCCGAAGAGCGCCGGGGGATTCTCGAACTACCATCCCGACATTCATTCATTGGTCATTGCCGGCATTGGCTCCAACCCGTCGAACCTTGGCCTGAACACGCGGTATACCTATTTTGCGCCGCGCGTCGGTTTCGCTTATCGCGCGACTGAGCAAACCGTCATTCGCGGAGGATTCGGCATCAGCTATACACCCTTCGAGGACAACACCTACGCTTATAACTACCCGGTACGTGCCAACAACAGCTATCAGCAGCTGAATGCCTATCAGCCTGCGCTTCTGAGCAACGGGACCGCTGCAACCTTTCAGGCGGGTTTTCCGGGGCCGGTCCCGGTCGTAGTTCCGAGCAACGGCATCATCGACGTGACTGCTTCGAAGGCACTGATCAGCCAGTCCTACGTAGTAATCCCAAAGAATTACCACAACCCCTATGTGGAATCGTGGAATGTCGCCGTCCAGCAGGCATTACCGGCGCAGTTTTCGTTCCAGGTTTCTTACGTTGGCAATCACGGCGTTTATATCGGCTCGGCTCAGAACGTCAACCTGCCACCGGCACTTGGTCTTGGCACAGCAGGCGAGCCGGAATTCATCGCCTTCAAGCGCAGCGCCGCAACGAACGTGTACATGCTGGGCTACTCATCGAATTACAACTCGCTGCAGCTCCAGTTGAATCGCCGTTTTGCCGACAGCCTGGGTATGATCACCTCGTTCACATGGGGTAAGGGACTGGGCTACCAGACCGGCGATGACGGCAATCTGCTCTTCTGGCTCGACCAGCGTCATAACTACGCGCCGAACGATTACGACCACCGCCTCAATTTCGAGGAGAGCCTGACCTATGAGTTGCCCTTCGGTCATGGCAAGCGCTGGGTGACATCCGGTCCGGCGGCATATGTGATTGGCGGCTGGAAGCTCGGCGCGATCATCTCCGTTTATTCCGGTTTGCCCTATAACATTACCGCCAACGGCGGCTCTATCAACACCCCCGGACAGCAGCAGATGGCCAATCAGGCGAAGCCTATCCACGTGCTCCATCACATCGGTCCTGGAAACCAGTGGTTCGATCCTACGTCGTTTGTACAGCCGCCCGGATGCCCCAAAACAGGCTCGTGTCCCATCGTCTACGGCGTGACCATGGGCAATGTGAGCCGCAACAAGTTTTATGGCCCGGGATATATCCAGGACAACGTTTCGCTCTTCAAGACCTTCCCAATCCATGAGTCTCTTGGCCTTGAACTGCGCGCCGACGCTTTCCAGCTGAGCAATACCCCGCAGTTCAACAGCCCGCAGGGTTCGATCACCAGCGTCAACTTTGGACAGGTAACCAGCACGGTGGGCAGCGGAACGGGAATCAATGGAATCGGAGGCGGACGTTCGCTGCAGTTCTCCGGAACCCTGCGCTTCTAGACTTTCGGCCCGCCTGCATCGCTGATATTGCGGGATTCTGGGCCCTGATGTACTGATCACTTGCCTCCCAGCCTTCGCTGGGCCATCCCCAACACGATGCGCCCGGCGAAGGCCGCATTATCGTCTATCCTGATAGCACGTACTGTATGGAGGAGTATGCCCGCATCGCGTCGCGATTTTCTGATTGGCCTGGCTGCAGCAGGCTTAGCCGCCAGTTTCACGTCCGCCGAGGCCCCTGGTTCTTCACAGGAAACCTCGTCTGCCTGTCCGTTCCGGCTGGCCGTCATCAACGACGAGATTTCTGAAGACTTCGACCATAGCTGCCAGGTCGCATCGCAGGAGTTTGGCCTCAAATGGATCGAGCTGCGGGGCATGTGGGGCAAGAATCTTACCGAACTCGATGCGAAGCAAATTGACGACGCCCGGAACATCCTCGACAAGTACAAGCTTCGCGTCACCGATATCGCCAGCCCGCTCTTCAAGACAGATTGGCCCGGTGCGCCGCTCTCGAAACTGAGCCCAAAGCGGGACCAGTTCCACGCCGGCTTCGATTTCAAGCAGCAGGATGCGCTGCTTGAGCACTGCATCGAGCTCGCCAAAGCGTTCAACACCGATCGCATCCGCTGCTTCGACTTCTGGCGGCTCGATGATCCGAAGCCGTTCCGCGAGGCCATGAACAAGAAGCTGACCGAAGCGGCAGAGGTCTGCGAGAAGCACGGCATGATTCTGCTGCTCGAAAACGAGATGGCCTGCAACACCGGCACTGGCGAAGAAGCCGCTGCCGTTCTGGCCGCCATTCCGAACAAGAACTTCATGCTCAACTGGGATCCGGGCAATGCCGGGACGTTTCCGGGCAATACGCCGTACCCCAACGGCTACGACCTGCTTCCGAAGGAGCGCATTGGCCACTGCCACTGCAAGGACGTGAAGCGCGACGCTGGCGGCAAATACGAATGGGAACCGGTCGGCGGCGGCATCATCGACTGGGTTGGGCAGTTTCGCGCCTTGCAACAGCAGGGGTACCACTATGCCGTGAGTCTCGAAACCCACTGGCGCGGCGCCGGGACGCCGGAAGCATCAAGCCGCATCAGCATGAAAGGTCTCAAGGAAGCCCTCAAGAAGGCCGGGATCAGCTGCTAGGTATCCACCGCTGCTAAAAGGATAAATAGCCGTCAGAGCTGACAAAGAGCAGACGCTCGCTGCTGTAAGTTTCAAAGGTCTTCGGGAACTCGACTCCCGTCACTTGCTAATCCTTCGCAAGAGAGATTCCTTCTGCGATAGGAAATAGGTTTTCCAGTTCAATAGATCTGCCAGCTACCCACAAACGCAAGCTGCACAACGGGAGTGGTCTTCGCGGGGAGCTTAGATAACTCTGAGGATACATACCGAGATCTGAAACAAGCGCCCTGTGGTAGATTTTTCTCGGTCCTACAGGGATGCCCTGAAATTCCTTTTGAAACGAAACGGACTCGGGCTCAACCGTTATTACATATCGTGTCAGCTGATCCGCTTGGTTGAGATAGGTTGCGGCCACAAGTCCAACCGAAGCCCCTACGATTGCGGACATAATCTCGCCACGCCAGCCTCGGTGTAGCCCCATCCAGATTGGAAGAGAGCATAGGCCAACAGCCAAGAAAATAGGAAAAAACGCTCCTGTCCGGCTGGTCCGGAAAGAAATCGTCACCTTATCTTGCTTCCTTCTGATCACGTACAGGTGATCGACTACTTCCGCGATGGGCATACTCTAGTCTAACGGGATCCACAAAATGGTTGAATTGTTCTATATCGCGAATTCTCTTGCCCGCATCTATTCAAATATGATGTAGTATTGATTCATAAATGGAGAACGCTATGGCAGCTTCGTTAGTGCTTCCCAACGTTCCCAGCTACAGATCTGAATCCTCCGCTGACCTGTCCGATCCTGCTACACGCCGCCGGCTGAGCCCCGCGGCGGTGAAGGGCTTTCTCGCCATTATGGAGAAATGGAGCCTGCGCGATCCCGAAGCGCGGGAGCTTCTCGGCGGCATGTCCACGGGCTCGTTCTACGCGCTCAAGAAAGAGCCACGCACCCTCGACCAGGACAGGCTCACGCGCATCTCCCTGATCGTTGGAATCTTCAAGGCGCTGAATATTCTCTACAGCCCGAAGCTCGCCGACGCGTGGGTGAAGCTGCCGAACAGCAATCCTATCTTTCGCGGACTCACGCCAGTGGCATACATGATTCAGCGCGGCCAGCCTGGCATGCTCAGCGTGAGGCAGCTTCTCGATGCGCGGCGCGGAGGGCAATAACTCGGAGTCATGGCTTCCCCCGCGCCACGCATCCCCGTTACTCAGCTTGATCTCGAAGACACGCATCGCCTGATTCCTGCGAAGTACAGCATGGCGGGGAGGATGTCGCGACTCAGCACGGATGAGCAGCTTCTCGGAGAGCTAAGCGAGCTCGACGGCGCGACCAACGATCGGCTGCTCGGCGAAGAGGGCCTGCTGCCCGGAATTGGCGTTTATGAGCTGGTCTACGGAGTTGACTACGCGCACATCGTGAACGCTGCGTTCACGCATGCGTCGCCGGATGCAGGCCGCTTCAATTCGGCCGGTCGCGGCGCATGGTATGTGGGACTTGAGCGCGAGACTTCGCTCGCCGAAGTGGCCTTTCATAAGCAGCGACAGTTGGAAGAGGTGGCCTGGCCGGAAGAGGAAATCGCTACGTACGACGACTACCTCGCCGACTTCACCACGCCCGCCCACGATCTGACTGGCGGGCGTCCGCAGTTTCGGAAGTATCTGCGTCCGGGCCCGATCCCCGAGTGCTATCGAGAGCCGCAGGCGCTCCGTCCGAACTGATGGCGCGTCAGTCAAATGGCATCCTGTATCCGAGCGCGCGCCGTCTCGGAGGAAAATGCCTGGTCTGCTTCCGTCCGGCGCTGGTGTACAACGTGCGGCGGGGCAAGCGCCTGCAGTTTACGGTGCGCGCGGTCGAGCCGTTCACGGAACCAGACGCCCGCGAGATTCCAATCCGGAATTAGCGAGGATCATCGGAACTGGGCTGCCATGCGACGGTAGCCGATCCATCCGGGCTTGCAACCACCACGGTATAGCCGTTCGGATCGCGCATCCAGCACTCCCAGTGATTGGGCCCGCCGTCACCCTCGGGAGGGTTCCGGTGGCGCGGCATAACGATCTCCACTCCCATTTCAGAAGCGCGCTGCACGACCGCGTCGAAGTCGTCGACCTCAAACCACAGCAGCACGCCGTTGCCGTATGGCCTGTCATCGCGATTGGCGATGAGGCCGTGATGGTGCTCAACCTCGAAGCTGTGCAACTGAAGCACAAGCCGTCCATCCGAAACCAGCCGCTCGTACTCGGCGCCGCCGTGATCGCTTCGCACTCCCAGCAGGCGTTGATACCACCGGCTGCTTGCTTCGACATCGGTCACAGCGATGAGGGGCTGGGCACGCATCGCAGGCTAGTATAGTACCGCCTACTCGCCCTTGTATTTCTGGAACAGCTCGGGAAACTGCTGCTTGAGCGCTGCGATTTTCGGGCGGTCGCAGACGTAGATGTAGGGGTTCCCGGGGTTCTTCAGCGCGTAATCCTGGTGATAGTCCTCAGCGGCATAGAACGCCTTGAGCGGAACGACCTGCGTTACGATCGGCTTTGAAAACACATGCGCCGCATCGAGCTGTGCGATATAAGCCGTCGCGATGCGCTTCTGCTCGTCATTTGCGTAGAAGATGACCGAGCGGTAGGACGAGCCGACGTCATTGCCCTGCCGGTTCAACTGCGTAGGGTCGTGCGCGACGGAAAAGAAAATACGTAACAGTTGCCCGTACGTAATTTTGGACGGGTCGTAGACAACGCGAATGCTCTCCGCATGTCCTGTGGTTTCGGTCGTCACATCGTCATAATGTGCCGTTGCCGCCGATCCGCCCGAGTAACCGGCGGTGGTATCGACGACACCTTTCACGCGCTCGAAGACCGCCTGTGTTCCCCAGAAGCATCCTCCGGCAAAGACTGCGGTTTCGTGTGAAGGAGCCTTGGCCAGCGGTGCATCGCTTGTGGCCGCCGGAATCGGCGCACTGGTGGCAGCCTGGCAGCTCAGGAGCGGTAATCCAGCGACGAGAAGCGCGACGCCTCGCAAGAGATTCTTAACCATCAAAGTTCTCCATTCATTTGAGTCCTGACACGGCGAAAAGTTACTTACCGATGCGCCGGTTCAACCACACCAACTTCTGCCATGCAGTCGGAGCCCGTCCGCAAGGAATGGCGCTACGCCCGTCGATCCTCCCTCTGCAGCAGGCCCAAGCACGGCTATCTCGACTGGATCGAAAGATAATCTTCCCGCTCAGGCGGGCATGTCCATTGGAACGCCGAAGATACTCCCTCGGCCTGAAAGATGGGATTCCCACGGAAATTCTCAAATACCACAATCCTTGTAGGGCCTTAAACACAATCGTGAATGCTGCCCTCTTCTTTTCGGATTTCGATAGCCCTTCCAGTCTGAGCAGCCGCACTCCCCTATTGGAGGACCAGTAATGATCTCAATTCGTCGGCGCTTCGCCCTATTGGTTTTGACCGTTGCGCTCTTCGCCAATGCTCTCCTCTTGGCCCACGCCGAAGACAGCGGAACGATCTCGGGATCGCTCAAGGACCAGACCGGAGCTGTCATTCCAAACACGAGCATTGTTTTGACCAACGATGCGACGCATGTGAAACAAAATACGATGACGGACTCGGTCGGTCACTATGCATTTCCCGTCGTACCGGTCGGCACATATACCCTCAAAGCCACCGCGACTGGGTTCACTCCCCTCGAGCAGACCGGCATCATCGTCACCATCCACGCCGCCATCACCCAGGATCTGACCCTGCAGATCGGAAATCAGGCCGAGACCGTTACCGTCAGCGCAACAGGAGCGCAGGTGGAAACCGCCGAAACCGAGCTCGGAGACACCATCGAGAGCGGCAAAATTACCTCGGTTCCGCTGAACGGGCGCAGCTACACCGATCTGCTCTCCGTTCAATCGGGCGTTACTCCGATCAGCACCAGCGCAGCCCAAAGCGGTTCCTCTGGAGGCAATTTTGCATCGGCCATCGCCCCGTCAGGTGCGCTTAATCCCGGACAATTCTCCATCAGCGGCCAGCGAGAAAGTGCGAACGGATTCATCTTGAACGGCGCGAACGTGGTCGAGCCTATCGCGTCGGCCGCTGCCGTTGTGCCGAATCTTGATTCGATTACCGAATACCGTATTCTCACCACCAACTCCGACGCCGAATACGGCAACTACAGCGGCGGCCTTATCAATGTCGTAACTAAATCCGGTACAGATACGTTGCACGGGTCTGTTTTCGAATTTTTGCGCAACACCGTCCTCGATGCCCGCGGCTTTTTCGATAGCGAGCGCCCAACTTATATCCAGAACCAGTTCGGCGCAACCATCGGCGGACCCATCCGCCACGACAAGCTCTTTTTTTTCGGCGACTATCAGGGAACGCGCAACGTGCAGGGTATCGAGACGTCGCAAATCCCCGTGCCCAGCCTGCAGGACCGCGCCGGCAACCTCTCCGATAACGCGGCCTTCAACGGAACCGTAACCGACGCCTATTTCGCGAAGCTGCTCAGCCAGCGTGTCGGATATCCGGTCTCTGTCGGCGAAGCCTACTACGCTGCCGGATGCACAACCAGCACACAGTGCGTCTTTCCTAACGGAGTCATTCCCCAGACTGTGTGGTCCGCGCCCGCAAAATATCTGCTCCAATACATCCCCCAGCCTACGGCAATCGTGAATGGCCAACCCGTCTTTCAGACGGCTGCCTATAAGGAGAGCCTCAACGACGACAAGGGATCGGCGCGCATCGACGCCAACACGCGCTATGGCAATCTCTCCGGCTACTACTTCATCGACACTTACAATCTCGACAATCCTTACGCCGTCTCTCAGGGAGGGGCCAACGTCCCCGGTTTCGGCGCTTTGTCCAACGGCACGGCCCAGCTCGTCGTACTCAGCGACGTCAAATCCTTCGGCGACAAAACCGTCAGCGAGACGCGCCTCAGCTACTTGCGGAACGCAAACAATCTCGGCCATCCGCAAGGCGGACTCAGCCCCACCACTGCCGAACAGGGATTCCTACCCGCATCCAATGGCGGATTCCTGACCTTGATTCCCGAGCAGCAGGGCGTCGTCTCTGTCAACTTCAACAACTACACCATCGGAGCCTCGCCCTTCGTCCTCGACCAGGTCAGCAACAGCTATCAGGGCTCCGAAACCTTCTCCCACACTATCGGCAACCACACCATCAAAACCGGCGCCGACATCCATTACGATCACGTCAAGCAGGTCATCAATCTCCAGTCCAACGGTCAGTTCAACTTCTACGGCAACCAGACCGGCTCCGACTTCGCCGATTTCCTGCTCGGCGTT
The DNA here is from genome assembly GCA_019234945.1 of Silvibacterium sp. Taxonomy (GTDB): domain Bacteria; phylum Acidobacteriota; class Terriglobia; order Terriglobales; family Acidobacteriaceae; genus Silvibacterium. The sequence continues at coordinate 1,989 of JAFAKX010000135.1, read as the reverse complement.
CCCAGCCAGTTTGTCCAGGGCTTCACGCCGCCCTTCGGAGACGACTCGCACTACATCGGCCTCTTCGCGCAGGATAGCTGGAAGGCGACTCCACACCTCGTCTTGAACTACGGCTTGCGCTGGGAATACATTCGTCCCTGGTCGGAGCAGCACGGCCAGTCAGCCGAACTCATCCCGGGACAGAACTCCGAGAAATTCCCCGGCGCTCCCACAGGCCTCGTCTTCGCTGGCGATCCCGGTGTTCCATCCACGCTCGCGCCCACGCCGCTCAATGATTTCTCTCCCCGCATTGGACTTGCCTATTCGCCCGATACTGAGAACCGTCTATTGCGGAAACTCCTCGGCAAGTCAGGCGATTCCAGCATTCGCGCCGGCTTCGGACGCTACTTCACCGCGATCGAGGGCGCCACGCTGTCCTTCGCCACCGGCGATGCCCCCTGGGGACTCACCTACGTAAGCCCCGAGGCGCCGTTGTTCGAAGCTCCCTTCATCGGCGCGCAAACCGGAACCCAATACACGCAACCTTTTCCGGTGAAGGTCCCGCCCTACAGCGCCGGCGCAAAGAACCCATACACGCTCGACTGGTCGCAGTACGAGCCGGTCAACGGCGTCGATACTTACTACTACAAGAATCGGACGCCATATTCGGAGAACTACTACTTATCCTTCCAGCGCCGGCTCCAGGCAAATACGGTGCTCACCACCAGCTACATCGGAAGCCAGGGGCACCACCTGATCGCCCTGCTGCCCGCCAATCCTGGAAACCCCTCGCTCTGCCTCAGCCTCAGCCAGCCGAGCCAAGTCGCTCCGGGAACACCCACCTGCGGGCCCTTCGGAGAGAACCAAGTCTATACGCGCAGCGACGGAACCATCGTCAACGGGACTCGCACTCCTCTTGGCAACGCCATCGGAACCACCGCCTACTTCTATAACTACGCAAATTCCGTCTATAACTCGCTTCAGATAACTCTGAACTACACCGGCAAGCGCGCTACCTTACTCGCCGGATACACCTACGGCAAGTCCATCGACAATGCCTCCAGCTTCCAGGAGCAGCTTTACCCTTACGACCACAACCTGCGCCGCTCCATCAGTTCTTTCGATTTGCGGCACAGCTTTGTCGCCAGTTACCGCTATAACCTGCCCTTCGACCAGTTCTTCTCCTCCAATCGCCTCACCAGCGGATGGTCGCTCACCGGCATCACCCGGTTCAGCACCGGAGTTCCCGTCACCCTGTTCGATTTCAACGACAACAGCCTCATCGGCTCTGGAAACAACGGCGTCAACGGCATCGGGTCAGACCTGCCCAACGTCACGGCCGGCCCGCTCCAGATCAACCACAACCCTGCCAACGGCAAGCCCTACTTCAATACATCTCTGTTTTCGGTTGCGCCTTTGGGCTCACCCGGAGACGCAAAGCGTCGCTTCTTCTACGGCCCCGGCATCGAGAACTGGGACCTGGCCCTTCTGAAAACCATCCCTTTCAGTGAATCCCGCTCGCTCGAGCTGCGCCTCGAGACCTTCAACACCTTCAACCACCCGCAGTTCGACGGAGCCTCTTCGGTGAACGGAAACTTCACCAGCGCCACCTTCGGACAGGTTGTCAGCGCTGCCCCGCCGCGCATCGCCCAGCTCGGCGCAAAGTTCAATTTCTAAATAGACCACGCCATCCGTGGCCGACAGGAGCACGAACTTCGAATCATGACGACCCAATTCGGCAAACACCAGATATTGGATAAGGATATCCACCCTGTGTCACTGGCCTGCGGCGAAATCAAGGAGCTGGAGGATAAGCTCGCCAGGGAGAAGCTGTACCTCGAAGACGAGATCCGAAGCGAACAGGGCTTTGAGCAGATCATCGGCCGGAGTTCTGCAATCCGCGCAGTGCTGCGCAGCATCGAGACGGTCGCGCCAACCGAGTCCACCGTGATCATCTACGGGGAAACAGGCACCGGCAAGGAACTTGTGGCCCGGGCCATCCACGAGCGG
>JAFAKX010000100.1 GCA_019234945.1 Silvibacterium sp. | reverse complement strand
GGCGAGCCGATCCGTGTCCGCGAAGGCCAGCGGTTGCTGATACATTTCCTCAACGCCAGCGCCATTGAGAACCGGCGTATCGCGCTCGCCGGTCACAAAATGAAGGTCATTGCGATGGATGGCAACCCGGTTCCGTCACCACAAATGCTCGATTCGATCTTCGTCGGCGCTGGAGAGCGCATCGATGTCGTTATCGAAATGAACCAGCCCGGAATCTGGGTTCTGGGTTCAACAGAGAAACCGATCCGCGAAGCCGGGCTCGGTGTCATAGTCGAGTACGCTGGCCAGCACCGTCAGCCGCTATGGATTGGCCCGCCCAAAGTGCCGTGGGACTACACGATCTTTGGAACGTCCACCTCCAGTTCGCCGGAGCCGCAACAGACAATCGAGATGATTTTCGAGAAAATCCCCCGTGGCTTCGGAAAATTCAACACCTGGCTGATTAATGGCAAGCCCTATCCGCATGAGCACGAGTTCGTGCTGCAACAGGGCACGCGTTACCGTCTTGTCATGCGCAATCGCACCGACGACGCCCATCCCATGCATCTGCACCGGCATCTGTGGGAACTGGCCGAGATCAACGGCAAGAAAACAGCCGGCGTGCTGAAGGATACGGTGGTCGTTCCCTACTATGGACGCGCCGTCGTCGATTTCACCGCCGACCAGCCCGGCCTCTCTCTCTTTCACTGCCATATCCAGCAGCATATGGACTACGGGTTCAAAGCACTCTTCGTTACACATTCATCCTGACGTTGGATAACAAGGAGCGCTTCGAACGAAGTCGCGATGTCGGCTGCTACCTGCCGACCCGGATTTCTGACTATACAAACCTCAATTACACGTTGCGCCCAGAAATCGGTCTTGGATTCGTGGGTTCTTCAGTGCTTACTTCACCACGGGGCAAGAATCCTCAGCACTTCAGTTGGGACGCTGAAATTTGTCTCAAATCGAGTTGAGATCGAACTCGCTCCGGACGATTTCATCGTTATGGGCACTGGGTTCGATGTTACGTTTCGCGAAATGAATGGGCCTCTGTGCGACGCGCAGCTTATTTCGCTTGACGAAGGCACGTTTCAAGGCGACAAGTGGACGCCGCCCCGACGGCTAAACGGAGACGAGCGTCATGTGTCATTGCCTGACAGATCCACAATTTTGCGCGTGCACGTAGCGCGATAGCGCAGCGAGAAGTCCGAGACTATAAATGGAGACCAGCAGTAGAGGATGAACAAGGTGCGAGTGTTACTCGCCGACGATCAAGAAGAAATTCTGGCGCGGGTGCGAACAGTGCTGGATAAAGACTTTGAGGTCGTGGGAGCAGTGCGAAACGGTCGGGAAGCCGTTACAGTGGTCTGTCGTCTCCATCCCGAAGTGGTGGTGATGGACATTTCAGTGCCAATTCTTAACGGATTGGAGGCGGTGTTCGAGTTGGGGTCGAATCCTCGCGCCAAGATCGTCTTCTTGACACTTTACGAAGACCACGACTTCATTGAAGCCGCATTCTCTGCGGGTGCCTCTGCCTACGTCGTCAAGTCCGATCTATTGAATCTGCCTTCCACTATCCGCGAGGTCCTGGCCGGAGGTACGTATATCTCGCCGTCAATATTGCCGAGAAACCGAGAGGGAGATTTGTAAGCCGGGAGAATTCCCATGAAACGCCTGGGTAACGCAGTTCCAGTTCACGAGACATTACGGGAAACCTTCGATCGGCAGCGGCATACGTTTCAGAAATTGGCTCCTCTCGGGTACGTGAAGCGAATTGAATCCCTTGATGCGTTGTTACACGCGATCTTCAAGTACGAAGGCGTCTTTATAGAGGCTTTGAAGTTCGATTTCGGACGACGCTCTGCCTCTGAAACGCGCTTACTCGAAATTTTTCCGCTGGTGGACGAGATCCGGTACGTGAAGCGCAATCTCCGCCATTGGATGAAGGCGCGCACCGTGTCAGTCAACTGGCAGTTCCTGCCTAGCCGCGCAAAGGTAATCTATCAGCCCCTCGGCGTGGTGGGCGTAGTTGGAGCATGGAATTATCCGGTGTTATTGACGCTCTCTCCGCTCATAAATGCGCTGGCTGCCGGCAATCATGTCATGATCAAGCCTTCGGAAATCGCTCCAGCGACGGCGGCCGCGATAGAGCAGGCGATCGACGAGATCTTTCCCGAGGAGTATGTAACCGTCGTCACCGGCGATAAGGAGATTGCGGAAGCATTTTCTGCCTTGCCGTTCGATCATCTCCTCTATACAGGTTCTGGTCGCGTCGGCAGGCTAGTCATGAAGGCTGCGGCGGAGAATCTCACGCCAGTCACGCTGGAATTGGGCGGAAAGTCGCCAGCGCTGGTCCACGAGTCCTACTCGATGGCGACAGCCGCGGAGCGAATTTGCTCGGCCAAATTCTGGAATGCCGGGCAAACCTGTGTCTCCCCCGACTATGCCCTCGTGCCCTCCCACAAGATCGAAGAGTTTGTTCGCGAATCCACCGCAATCATTGCGAAACGATACCCGCGCCTGGTCTCTAATGACGACTACACACACATGATTAGTGAGGCTGCGTGGCAGCGAATGCAGGGCCTGGTCGCAGACGTACGAGACTGGGGAGCACAGATAATACAGCCTCATCGCGAGCATGAGGCCTTCACGGCCGAGAGTCGGATCTTTCCTCCCACACTGGTTGTCGGCGCAAATAGCTCCATGCGGGTGATGCAGGAAGAGATCTTCGGACCGATTCTGCCTGTGGTTCCATTTTCCACATTGGAAGATGGTCTCGCATTTATCAATTCTCGACCGCGTCCACTGGCGCTTTATTACTTCGACCGGAACAGTTCGCGAATAAAGAGAGTTCTCGAGCAGACTGTGTCGGGCGGTGTGACAGTCAATGACTGCATTTTCCACTTGCCGCAGCATCGACTTCCTTTCGGCGGTGTCGGCCCAAGCGGCATGGGCTCCTATCACGGCTTTGACGGATTTGCGACGTTCTCCAAGAAAAAGGGCGTACTGCTTCAAAATGAATTGGTCGGCTCAATTCTCGCCCGCATCTTAAAGCCGCCCTATAGCTCTTTGTCAGATCGGATGATTCGATCGCTCCTGAGGCGGAGCAGGCCGCGACCCATCCGAAGAATTACGCTGGCCGGAGAAAAGTGAAAGGACATCCATCACCCGTTGATACTTCTTTTCGCTAATTGTTTCATCGGGCTCATGTCTTTGAGAAAGATCACTAGACTATGCTGCAGTGTTGTGATCACGGCAATGCAAGTGTGAAATGGCGCGGTTACACTCATTAGTGTGATGAAGCCGATCAGCCGACGCAGATTTCTGACCACCGCCGCCCTTTCTGTTGCTGCTGCCCGCCTTCGTGCGCAAGGCGGGACTGTAGCCCAAGTCAGCCTCAAGGTTCCTTCGGAAGCCAAAGGGCCTCATATCCCAGTCGATTTTGTTGGTCTGTCATACGAAGTCCAACAGTTGACGGATCCTAGTTTCTTTTCGCCGGGGAACAACGGATTAGTCCGCACCTTCAAAGAACTGACCGGTAGTGGGGTATTGCGGCTTGGTGGCAACACCAGCGAGTTCGGGTGGTGGAAGGCAACGGCGAGCTCTCTCGAACCAACACATCCGCAGACCCGGGTCGTCGAAGGCGAGCCCAAACCGCAGTACTACGCGGTTACAGCCGGCGCAGTGCGGAATCTCGCGGGGTTCCTGAAAGCAACAGGCTGGACATGCCTCTACGGCATCGGTATGGGGACGAATACGCCCGACCGGGCGGCCGAGGAAGCTGAGTTCGTGTCAAGCACGCTAGGCGAGAGCCTCCAGTATTTTCAGATCGGCAACGAGGCCGATCTGTTCGACCGTCACCTGCGCGATCCAAAGACGTGGTCGCCGAAGACATATCTTCAGGAGTGGCTCGCCATTGCGCGCGCAGTGATCGTGCGCGTGCCGAATGCGAAGTTCGGCATGCCCGATGTGGCCGCGAATGTTAGCTGGCTCACGGACATCGCCGATCTGTGGCCATCGATCCAGAGTCCACCGCATGTTACGACGTTGACGCACCACTACTACTTCGGCGGCCCGGCTACGAACCCGGAGGTCAGCATTCCGAACCTGCTCAAGCCGGCGACGATGGCCAAGGTCCAGAAAACGGCTGACGTTGCAACGGCGGCGGCCAAGAAGATGGGCGTCCGCGTGCGCATGACCGAGGGGAACACCTGTTATCGGGGCGGAAAGCCGGGAGTCTCGGACGTGTTCGCTTCGGCGCTATGGGCTGCGGATTACTCGCTTCTGCTGGCCAGCAACAACTACTCGGGAGTGAACCTGCACGGTGGAACAGGGAAATCCGTGGCAAACTCGGTCGGCGGCTTTCTGCCGGGTGACGTCATGCTCAGGGACAGAGGCGAAAGCGATGAACAAATTGCGACCCACCCGCACCCGTTTTACACGCCAATCGGAACTTTCGGGTCCGATTACGTCGTGCAGCCGGTTGGTTACGGGTTGAAGTTTGCCGGAGCGCTCAGTGGAGGCGCACTCATCGAGGAAGACTTTACCTCGAAACTCCAGGCAACGGGAGTCGATGCAACTGCCTACGCGGCGGTTCTGCCAGGCGGGCATCTGACCCTTGTCGTGCTCAACAAGGACGCGGAGCGAGACCTCGAGCTTGACCTGGATTTTGCTGAAAGGGCCGGAGCGGTGGAAACCGAAACGCTGCGTGCTCCGGCGCTCGACAGCCGGGAGGCCCATATTTCCGGGCCTTTAGACGCAGGACGGCTCAGAGATGGGAAATTCAGCGTGACAGTTCCCCGCGCGAGCGGACTGTGTCTGACCACGAGGTGAGAGCGAGGCTTTTGTTTCAGCGGCTTCCAGCGTTGTAGTTCTGCGCGTATGTATCGCGTGGAAGCCCCTCGTGACGAGCCCGCTGAGCCAGCGCGAATGCCTCATCCCGGCTCATTGCACCACCGAGGGCTACAAGGTATGGTGCGTGCCCGGTCGGTGTGAATACATCCGGCCGCAGATCGGGATGGGCCTGTGCGACTACCGCGGCCTTGTGCCGTGCCTGGTCCTCGCGGTTGTAGGTGTAAGCGATGACCCTCCACTGATTGCGTGAGTCTGCCGGTTTCGGACTCGTATCGGGAACGGCTGCGGGCGCGGTAGGGGGTGCTGTGGAAGCCGGTACGCGATTGTCCGCCGCCTGGACTGGTGACGAGCTTGCCGGATGTTTGCTCGCTGGATTTGCTGGGCGACTAGAAAAAAAATGCCATGCGAGCCAAAGCCCTAGCACTATTGCGAGTCCAATGGCGAGGATGGATTTTGCTCCCATGCCAGTTCGAGAATGCTCCTCAACCTTCTCGTCCACCAGATTGGAACGGCTGCCTTCGGGAGGGGTTAGTTCGACGCTGCTCGGTTTCGAAGATGGCGAAGCGGGTAGGGAGATGCTGGCCGCGGGAGCAGGCGCAGGCGCTGCCGTAGGAGCAGGCTGTGGTACTGGCGAAAGCTCGAGCGCTGCAGTAATCTCCGCCCCTCCCCATTCACCTCGCATTGTCTTCCGCACGATGCTGTCGAAGGGCATTGGGAGCGGGAACTCGCGTGCCGCGGCTTCGAGCGTGCGCTGTTGCGTGAGCGACTGAAGGAGGACCACAGCGAAATCATCCAGATCGCGTTTCTTCAGTTCTACGCCTTCGCGGCCTTCCGGACATTCACGGATGCAGTCGCTCCGGAGCTTCACCACTTCGCCGACAGCATAGACGTTAGTCGGATCCACGTGCTCGTGGATGAAGCCATTCGAGTGCAGCACCTTAAGAGCTAAGTTGAGGCTGGACGCAAGCTGGCGCGCGTCGGGCAATGTG
>JAFAKX010000184.1 GCA_019234945.1 Silvibacterium sp. | reverse complement strand
AGCAGCAGGCGAAGGTGCGCGATGTGGTGGAGCGATCTATGCGATTTGAGCTGAGCGTGACGGGCGAGGTGAACAATCCCTTCGGCTATGCGCGGCAATTGGTGCGGATGGGGGATGGCGCGGTGCGCACGGCGTACTTCTTTCCGCATGACACGGAGGCGGCTCCGTGGTGGCAGGGCGAGGATGCGCGGCTGGCGTCGCTAGCGGCTGCAGCGCGGATGGCCGCTCCCTTGTTCAAGGATGATCCGAAGTTTCAGGCGCAACTGGAAAACTACGCGTGGAATCAGCTTCACTGGATTCTGGGGCGCAATCCATTTGACGCGAGCCTGATGATGGGCAGTGGGCATGGATTTGCTCTGTATATGTTCTTTAAGTCGTACAAATACACGAGCGCGCCGGGCGGCATCGTGAACGGAATTACGGCTTCGATTAACGATGAAGACGGGATTGCGTGGAACGAGGGCTACGCAGCAACAGGAACCGATGACGACTGGCGATGGACAGAGCAGTGGCTGCCGCATGCGGCGTGGTATCTGTACGCGGTGAGCCTGCCGCACTGAGGGTGATCCGAGCCGGATTAAATTCAGCCCTGGATCGAAATGCCGGAGAAGGTTACAACCGCAACACCGGGAACGGGCTCCCCGAACACATGAGCGGGCTCAAAGATGCTGAACAGGAGCAGATTCTCGACCTGCGCGCGGGAAACCGCATCATCGGGGCCGGAGATGATCCTGTAGTCATACACCCTGCCCTTTTCGTTCACGTAGGCTGCCACGACTACAGCGTTGGCGCTGGCGTCAATAACGCGGGTATCCGAATGGGCGCTCACGGTACGAACCACGGCATTCTGGAGCTGCGCTTCGCCTATCGTCGACTGGGGAGCGTTCGACTCGATCATCGAGTAGAGGAACCGTGGGCTGGTTGCCGCATCCGAGGGCTCGTCGCGGGCTTCGACCGGCTCAGGCGACGCGAAGGCTCCGATGAGCAGGGCAGCGGAGCCAAGCAGCAGGACCGCACTGGCAAAGCCGGCGGAAGCTCGGAGCAGGAACGGAGCCCAGGTGTTCTGCCAGTGCACCTGCCATCGGGCGAGGCTATTGCGCGTGGTCCGATTGCGTTCCTGTGACAGGGCTACGCGGAGTCGCAAGCCGAGGTCGGGAGGCGGCTTGAGCGGGCCAAGCTCGCCGAGGGTCCGCTGCATGCTTCGCCAGACGGCAAAGTCCTCCGAGCACGCCGGGCATTGATCGAGATGAGCCGCCACCTGCTGCATCGCTTTGCCAGACAGCGCACCATCCAGGTAGTCGGAAAACTGTGCGGCGACGGATTTGCAATGCTTCATCTCGCCTCCTGGGCGGGGTGGAAGGGGTGAATAGCGCGGGTTGGTCGCTTTTGGGCTGCCTCGACAAAAGAAGCCAGGCGCGCCTTGAGGTTGGCTCGGCCGCGCATCAGGCGGGACTTGACGGTGCCCATGTTTATGCCCAGGATCTCCGCGATTTCTTCGTAAGCTAGTCCTTCGATATCGCGAAGGATGACAATCGTACGAAACGGATCGGGTACCTGGCGTAATTCGGCCTCCACGTGAGCGCGGAGCTCTGACTGCGCAGCCATTTCGAAAGGCGATTCGTGCTCATCGACCAGCGTGTCGCGGATGCAAAGCGCCTGGCCCTCGCCGGATTCACCGGTCTCCGTCTCGATGGTGACTTCCTGCCGGCAGTGGCGCGACCACCAACGGCGCTGGTTCGATGCCTCGTGCAGCGCGATGCGGTAGATCCAGGTGCGAAGGCTGGCGTCTCCATGAAAGCTGGAGATGCCGCGATAGACTTTGACGAAAACTTCCTGGGTAATGTCGGCGGCGTCGGCCTGGGCCGGCAGCATGCGGGCGATGAGGCTGTAGATGGGCTTATGATAGGTGGCGACAAGCCAAGCAAAGGCTTCTTCCGACCCGGCCTTCAGCTGTGTGATGAGGTCGGCTTCTTCCTGACGAATTCCGATTGCGCTTACCAGATTACCCAAGGTAGTTCCCGCGTCCATCGATGAGACTCCTATACAGTAACAGGCAAAACGCACAACTCGCGAGTGCGCGACAGAACTGCCGCCGGCGGCCGAGTGTCTCGCTCACTCTACCTTCTTTGACACCGGCGGGAGGCAGATTGTTTCCCGAAAGATTGTGTATTTCAGGGAGTTTGGCCGGGAGGTGTCTGCGTTGCGGCGTTTGCCGGTGGTTTGGCGGCGGGCTTCTTCTTCTTCTTTGGAGCCGTTGGCGCAGGGCCGTCGTCGACGACCGAGGTTTTGGGCGGAGGCGCCTGGACCTGGACTGCTGTTGCGGCTTTGAGTGCGGCCTGGAGTTGAACAATCTGGGCCTCATGCTCTTTTGAGTCGCTGAGGATGGTATCGCCGAGCTGTCTGCGCGCGGCTTCAAGTTTCTGGAGTGCGGAGTCGAGGGAGTCCGCCTCATTTTGGGGCGCGGCCAGGAATGCGGTCTGGTAAACGCGGAGAAGCACATCGTATAGCGCGTCAATATTGCGGTAGACAAAGAAGCTTGAGGAGACGGTTCCGGGTGCGGCATCAGCCTGCGTAAGCAGCCCAGGCAAGGTGTCGGAGAGATCGCGCTGAATGGATGCGGAGTTCTGCTGGGCCACGCTGCGCACGTCGCCGGGCGCTTTCCAGCGCGCGATATTGAGAGCGTAGACGGAGCTCTGTACTTCCATCAGTGCGGGCTGAACGATGCTGGAGACGGTCGGGCGAGGCGCAGGCGCGGCCTCGGCACCTGACGGCGCCTGTGTGGTGGATGTGGACTGGGCCGTAGCAGCAAGGGCTCCAAGCAGGAGGATGAGCCAACGTGCGGGGAAACGAGTGTGCGGGGGGGCAGGCATATCAATCGGTCGATGCCGAAAGGCGCGTGGCAGTTGCCGGCGCGGAACGGCGTCCTCTCCACATTTGACGAAAGTCAGGCACTAACTGACAATAGAGAAAACCTTCCTTCGTGGGCCTGTGGCGCAGCTGGGAGCGCGCTTCCATGGCATGGAAGAGGTCGTCGGTTCGATCCCGACCAGGTCCACCAATTCCTCTCAATCACTTAGCAGACCTGCAATTCTCGCCAACATTTCTTCCAACCCGAGATCCAACCTAAGATTCGGCCCAATTACCTCAAACAACGGCCGCAGCGACTCACCGCGGGTTATCTGCACCGCGCACTCATGGCTCATCCGGTCGCGTTTTGAGTGTTTCAGAGGCGGCAGAATGACGCGTGCCGGAGGATGCTGTTCTGTCGCTGAAAACCAGGATGTCTCCGAATGGCTCGACATTCTGGAACTGAGCCTGATATTCCTCGCGCTTCTGCTGGGACTGTGCGCAGCCGAGACAAATCACTGTACACGGTTCGGCAACGGTTGTCTGCTTATAAGCCGCAGTCGGGTTATTGACGGAGACGTAGCTCAACTGCCGCTGCCCGCCGTCCTCGTTGACCAGCGCCATCATCGGATACTCGTAGTGCAGCAGATTGGCATCGATTCCGATGGAGCGGCAATCGTTTTGCCTTGCTGCCTTTGCGGCCTGAATGAAGGAATCGGTATATTGCCGGTGAAAATCGTAGAAATATATCTGCTCTCGCGGCGTGGTGACGATACTTGCCGTGCGGTCGACGAGAGGCCGGATTCCATTTCTGACGGATACCGGGAGTGCAATCAGAAGCGGGAGCGCCGCTGCCGCCTGCGTCGTCCACACGGGTAACACACGCGCCAAGACGGTGGCCGTGAATGCCGCGCCTACTACGAAAACTGGCAACTGGTACCGGCCGTCGTAAGGCTGCCACCGCAATAAGGTGGCAAAGAGCACAAAGCTGCCCACGATTCCGATGCCGAGCAGAAATACGCTCTTATCGAAGCTGCGACGCTTCCAGACACAGAGAACTCCAGCCGCAATCAGCAGCAGAAACTGGATCTGGTTGCCATCCTGTATTTCGCTCGTCAGCCTCCACTCGAGACCGAACTGTATCGAGCGGCCGCTCTGCCCGCGTAACAACTGGTATTCATCGTTCGGGTCTACGCCCAATGCCCGGATAGCCGCGGAGAACGCCTGCGTGGTCATCCCGTTGACTCGTTCGCTAGGGACAGTGAGATTCAGAGCGATGTTGCGAAGGACATTGGCCATCGATCGAGCGGGAGTGATGTGACCGTTTCCGAACATTCGCCCTTCTACCGGACCAGCGCCGTCGCAGTACGGAAGGCCCAGAATCGATCCGCTGAAGGCGTGATTTCTGGCCCACAGAGGGCCGCTGACCACCAGGCACATCAAGGCGACGATCGGAATTCGCCAAAGGAAGGCTTTTTGCGCTTTCCAATTCCACATGAAGAAGCAAACGAGAACCAATGGGGGCAGAAAAGTGTAGGCGGTACCTTTCGAAAACACTGCCAACGACAGTGCGGATGCTATGGCGAGGATGAGTATCCAGTTCTGGCGCTGCTTCCATTTCAATAGCAGGAATACTGATGTGGCTATCCAGTACGCGACCATGCAGTCGTTTTTTGTTCCTGAAGCGCCAAGAAGACCAGTAGGGATGGTGGCGCTGAATATTGCGGCCAGAGCCTGTGCGCGAATTCCACCTCCGAGTTCGCGAACTATGAGCGAAACAGCCAGGATGTATCCCGCATACGCGAGCCATTGCGCCATGTTGGCGAACCGGTCCGAGCCTGCCATCAGCTGCAGATGCAGGATCACATATTCATTGAAGGGCGGCATCGAAAGCTGCGTACGATCGATGGTCGGATAGAGCTGAACGCCGCGGTTGGTGATCCATTCAACCACGCGGGGCATGTGGTACTCCATGGCGTCCCAAGTATTCGGCGGACTCAGCAGCGCTGTAAGCCCGACAAGAATGACGACGAGGCCGGTAAGGTAGAGCATCCATCGATCGCCACGGCCGAGTTCTCGCCAGGCTATCCGGAATCCGTCAGTCGCAGGTTGCGCCCTGTGCTGGCTTGTCATCCACACAAAAGCGCCGAGGGCGAACAGGGTCCAACAGATCCCAATGGCTGCCTTTGTGAGGCCATGGAAGACAGTAAGCCCTTCCGTCGTGAAAACGAGGAAGAGCGAGGAGGGGATGGTTGCGTAGATCAGCGCTTCGCGCAGGCCCAGATCGCGGCGAAAAAAACCGTTCGCCACTATTGCAAAGCTAAGAATAAGCAGGATGGTGGCCACTCTGACTCCGAAGATTGAGAGCGGGGGCTAGGTTGAGCATAGCATATGAGCCCCGGTCGGGCGTGATCTACACTCGACACGCGGCTGCCGCGTGGAGATGATTGATGCCATCGCAGCGACCTGAAAATACCGAAGGCGCGTGCGTTGTCATTCATTTTCAAATGCTTAGTGCGGTGTGGCAGTTTCCCACGCCACGCTGTAAGTTGTTGAAAATGCAGTGCGAGTAAATTCTGCAACCGGGGGTTAGCTCGGAGCATCAGATTGATTGACAATAAGTGACTCAAGTGCGACACTGGTCTCGGCTCGCAGTTGAGCGCAAGTTGAGCAGGGATTCTGAGGAGCACCCAATGGCAAAGATAATAGGTATTGATTTAGGAACGACGAACTCCGTCGTGGCGGTGATGGAGGGCGGCGAGCCGAAAGTGATTCCGAACGAGGAGGGCAGCCGGACGACCCCATCTGTTGTCGCATTCACGAAGAGCGGAGAGCGGCTCGTAGGCCAGGTGGCCAAGCGCCAGGCAATCACCAACCCGCTAAACACCATATATTCCATCAAGCGCTTCATGGGCCGTCGGTACGACGAAGTGAACGACGAGATGAAGATGGTCCCTTACAAGGTCGTCAAGCAGGGCGACCATGTGTCGGTTGAGGCGCAGGGCAAGCTGTATACCCCGCCAGAGATTTCGGCGATGATCCTCCAGAAGCTGAAGAAAGCTGCGGAGGATTACCTGGGTGGCCCAGTCACGGAGGCCGTCATTACCGTTCCGGCTTACTTTAATGACGCGCAGCGGCAGGCGACCAAAGACGCCGGCCGGATCGCGGGACTTGATGTAAAGCGCATCGTCAATGAGCCGACGGCGGCAGCCCTTGCCTATGGCCTCGACAAGAAGAAGGAGGAAACCATTGCCGTTTACGACTTCGGCGGCGGCACCTTCGATATTTCGATCCTCGAGGTTGGGGAAGGCGTGATCGAGGTGAAGTCGACGAACGGCGACACCCACCTGGGCGGTGACAACATCGACCAGAGGATCGTTGACTGGCTGATCGACGAGTTCAAGAAGGACGAAGGTCTGGACCTGAGCTCGAAGGGCAACGAGATGGCTCTGCAGCGGCTGAAGGATGCTGCCGAGCGCGCCAAGATCGAGCTCTCGAGTGCTATGGAGACCGAGATCAACCTGCCCTTCGTAACAGCGGACGCGAGCGGCCCGAAGCACCTGGTTAAAAAGCTGACGCGCGCCAAACTCGAGCAGCTGGTCGAGGACATCATTCAGCGGTCGGTTGATCCGTGCAAGAAGGCGATGGCCGACGCGGGCGTGGACGCCAGCAAGATCGACGAGGTGGTGCTGGTCGGTGGACAAACGAGAATGCCGCGCATCCAGCAACTTGTGAAGGACCTCTTTGGCAAGGAGCCCCACAAGGGCGTGAATCCTGATGAAGTGGTAGCGGTGGGCGCTGCGGTGCAGGCCGGCGTGCTCGCGGGCGAGGTGAAGGATCTGCTTCTGCTCGACGTGACGCCGCTGACACTGGCGATCGAAACACTGGGTGGAGTGGCGACGGCGATGATTCCGCGCAACACGACCATCCCGACGAAGAAGACTGAAACCTTCTCGACGGCCGCCGATAACCAGACCGAGGTCGAGGTTCATGTGCTGCAGGGTGAGCGTCCGATGGCGGCGCAGAACCGTACACTGGCCAAGTTCAAGCTGGGCGGAATTCCGCCGGCTCCGCGTGGCGTTCCGCAGATTGAGGTGACGTTCGATATCGATGCGAACGGCATTTTAAATGTCACGGCAAAGGACAACGCTACCGGGAAGGACCAGAAGGTAACAATTACGTCGTCTTCGGGTCTAAGCAAGGAAGAAGTGGAGCGGATGGCGAAAGAGGCCGAAGCCCACTCGGCGGAGGACAAGACGAAGCGCGAGGAGATCGAGGCCCGCAATCATCTGGACAGCATGGTCTACAACATCGAGAAGATGCTCAAGGAGAGCGGCGACAAGGTCTCCGGAGCGGAGAAGCTCGAGGTGGAGTCGGCGCTCGCCGATGCAAAGAAGACTCTCGAAGGCCAGGCAGGTGCGGCCGAGATGAATGCAGCGCGGGAGAAGTTGACCGCGGCCTCGCACAAACTCGCGGAGGCAATGTACAAGGCCGGCGCTGCAAGCCCGGCTGGTGCTCCGACCGATGGTGCAACGGCGGCGTCCGGAACCACGGAAGAGAAGAAAGACGAGGGAGTCATCGACGCGGAATACGTCGATGTCGAAGACAAACGGTAACCATTAAGTAAAAAGAAGCGGACTAACCGCGTTCTGATGAGGGGCGTCTCGCCAAGGGGTGCCCCTCAAGCTTTCAGAGTTGAAGGACTGGAATGACGAATACTCTTTGGAAATGCGAGCAACTGCGGGCCGGCAAGGTCTGCAACAAAATCATGTTTGATACACGGGAAGAGGCGGAAATGTTTCTAGCTCAGATGCGTAAGGTTGAGCCAGACCTCTTCTGGCGGATGGAGCCGATCGAGGCGAGGCTGGTCTGGAACTGAGGAGGTTCCCGCTAGACCGGCGTTAGCTAAGCCATTCTCAATGGGAAGCGTGATACGATCCACCGAACAGACGACGGGAGAGCTGAAGCCGAGGGCGACTGCCTGAGGCAAAGAAACTCAGATGCCACCAACCCAGAGCAAAGACTATTACGCCATTCTCGGCGTCAAGAAAAAGGCCACACCGGACGAAATCCGGAAGGCATTCCGGAAGCTTGCGCGCAAATATCACCCGGACGTGAATCCGGGCGATAAGAAGGCCGAGGAGAAGTTCAAGGAGATCTCCGAGGCCAACGATATTCTGAGCGACGAGAAGAAGCGGAAGATTTACGACCAATTCGGCTTTTACTCCGACCAGATCGACCCTGCGGCTGCCGAAGCAGCAGCGCGCGGGGGCTATGGATATGCAGGTCCGAGGCCGGCGGGCGGTGCCCAGGAGGTCCCGTTCGATTTCGAGGGCTTCGACTTTTCGAACTTCAGTGGCGGGGCCGGGGCAGGCGCGACAGGCCAGACGAGCAGCGGCAGCTGGAGCAGCTTCGGCGATCTTTTCTCGGGACTGTTCAATCGCGGCGGACGGGCTCAACAGCAGGGGCCCGAGCCGGGGACCGACCTCGAATATCAGGTGAACGTCGACTTCTGGACTGGAATTCGGGGCGGCACTGTGCGGCTGCAGGTCCATCGGCAGGAGGTTTGCCCGACCTGCCACGGCAAGGCATCCACCGGCGGGTCACACGCCTGTCCTGAATGCAACGGCACCGGGCAGGTGACGCAGATGGGCGGGCGAATGAAGTTCAATATCCAGTGTCCACGCTGCGGAGGTACAGGCAAAGTACAGAACGCGTGCCCGACCTGCAATGGCACAGGCACAGTCAGCCACGCCGAGCAGATTGAGTTTCGCATCAAGCCGGGCACAAGAGACGGGCAGCGGATTCGCCTCGCCGGCAAAGGCAATGCTGGCATCAATGGAGGTCCGGCGGGAGACCTCTACATGATTATTCGTGCGGGCACGCATCCGGTGTTCACCCGCGAGGGCGACGACATATACGTAACTGTACCTGTTACGGTGAGCGAAGCCGCGCTGGGCGCAAAAATCGAGGTTCCGACGATCGACGGGCGGGCACAGCTCAAGATCCCCCCGGGGACGCAAAGCGGGCAGAAGCTGCGGATGCGCGAGCGCGGGGTTGCGTCGGCGAGCGTCGATGGCAAGCGGGGAAACGAAA
Source organism: Silvibacterium sp. (assembly GCA_019234945.1). Classification (GTDB taxonomy): domain Bacteria; phylum Acidobacteriota; class Terriglobia; order Terriglobales; family Acidobacteriaceae; genus Silvibacterium. The sequence continues at coordinate 2,642 of JAFAKX010000184.1, read as the reverse complement.
TCGTCACGGTGGAGATCGTAGTCCCCAAGGTGCAGGACGAGCGATCGAAGGAGATTCTACGCGAGTTTGCGAAGCTGAATCCGGATGACCCGCGCGAGCAGCTCTGGGCAACGGTCTAGGTCTCCATGCTCATCGAGACCGACCGGCTGCTGTTGCGGCCTCTGATTTTCGCGGACGAGCCGGCGCTGGCTGCGGTGCTGAGCGATGCCGAGACGATGCTTTGGTATCCGCGACCGTACACGGCCGATGAAGTGCGGCAGCGGATCGGGCAGCAGATGGGACGCTACCCGGAGGGATCGGGGCTGCTCGGGATGGTTGAAAAGCGGACGGGCAAGCTAATTGGGGACTGCGGTCCCACCTGGCAGGAGGTGGAGGGCCGCATGGAACTCGAGATTGGCTATCACGTGAACCGGGAGCGCTGGAATCAGGGTTTTGCGACCGAGGCAGCGAAAGCTGTGATGGATTATGCCTTCAGACGGTTCAATGTGGACCGAGTGATCTCGATGATTCGTCCGGAAAATATGGCGTCGCGCCGTGTTGCGGAGAAGAATGGGCTGACCGTGGACAGGGTGGTGTTCTGGCGTGACTACGACCATTGCGTCTACCAACGGATGAGAAGCAGATGACGGATGTGGATCAAATCGAGAATGAACGCATCCGGGAAGATGCCAACGATGTGCTCAACGCGAGCGTGTCGTATGCGAAACGGATGCTGCGGCGGTATGGCGAGTTCGGTCCGTTTGGTTTTGCGATGAACCACGACGGCGAAGTGAAGATGGAGCCGGTGGCGCAGCGGGATATGCCGGCAGACCCAGCGATGCTGCTCGATCTCCTTCAGCAGCAGATGACGGAGCGGGCCCGGAAAGGGAAGCTCCGGGCCGCAGCGAGCGCTTCGAATGTAACCATGGGTAAGCCGTCGCAGGAGGGGTACGGGGACGCGATCATGATCGACATCGAGCACGAGACCGGTTACTGTGTGAAGGCATTCGTCCCATACAGGATTACGGGCGGGCAGATGTTTGGGTTTTTCCCCCGGATCGTACGATTCGGAGCTATTCGCACGCAGGAGGGAGAAGCGCGGCTTTTTGCGCGATGAGTAGTTGCTATGCCGACAAAACGCAGATCCAAGGGCGCATACATGATCTCGGCGGTGGCCGAGATGTACGGAATACATCCGCAGACGCTTCGGCTCTACGAGCGGGAGGGTCTGCTGAAGCCTTCGCGCACCGAAGGCAACACGCGGCTCTACACGGATGAAGACCTGGAGCGACTGGAGTTCATCCTGAATCTGGCGCGTGATCTGGGCGTGAATATCGCCGGGATCGCGATCATTTTGCAGATGCGGGAGCGCATGGAAGAGATGAACCGCCAGATGCAGGGCTTCGTGAGCTATGTGCGGACAGAGATGTTTCATCGCATGCAGGGCTTTCAGCAGGGTGCCGCGATCGTTCCGCTGCGCCGGCCGGTGGTAACGCCGCCATCGAACAGAAACGCTGACAGGACCCGGCAGAAATAACTGAAGCGCAATAACTTTGTCTCGGTTGGGATAGTCTATTGGGATGGGGTATGTCCAATATGCGGTACTGGCGGCGGACGCCCTGAACAGATCATGATCAACATCCTGCTGGGCGCTGGCTTGCTGGGCCTGCTTTCTTCTACTGCTTTCACCATTCTGGTTCTCATCGGCGTTCGGCGCTTCATGGCGCGGCCGCCGGGCGCGAAAGCCGAATTTCTGCCGCCGGTCAGCTTGTTCAAGCCCCTGCACGGTGCCGAGCCGAATCTAGAGGCGCACCTCGAGACCTTTTTCAGGCAGGACTATCCAGAGTACGAGATTCTCTTCGGGGCACGGGTATCCACCGATCCGGGCCTCGAGACGGCGCGACGGGTAGCTGCGCGCTACCCCGAAATCCCGGTGAAATTTGTCCTAACGGGCGAGCCCTGGTACGTAAATGCGAAGGTCAGCACGCTCGAAATGATGGAGCGGGCGGCCTCACACGACATCTTCATTGTCAGCGACAGCGATGTGCGGGTCACACCGGATTACATCCGCGAGGTGGTCGCGCCATTTGCGGATGAGAAGGTCGGCGGGGTGACATGCCTTTACCGCGGCGTCGCGGACCAGGGACTGTGGTCAAGGCTCGAGGCTGCGGGGATGTCGGTCGAGATGAGCGCGGGCGTGCTCGTTGCCGACCTGATGGAAGGCATGCAGTTCATGCTGGGGCCCACCATGGCGGTTCGACGGAACTGCGTGCGGGATATAGGTGGCTTCGGCATGCTGGGCGCATACTGCGCGGACGATTTTGTGCTGGGCAATGCCATCGTGGCTAAGGGGCACACGGTGGTTCTGTCGAGGCACGTGATCAATCACATCGTGCTGAACACCAGTTTTGCCGATTCCCAGAAACATCAGATCCGCTGGATGAAGTCGACGCGGTTTTCACGGCCCAAGGGGCATTTCGGCACATGTCTTACCTTCAGCGTGCCTTTCGGGCTGATCTCAGCCTTGGCGGCTGCGGTTCTGCGGCATCCGCTGCTTGGACTGGGGCTGCTCGGATACAGTGTGCTAAGTCGTCTATTGCTGGCCTTTGTAGTTGGAGGGCTGGTGGTGCGGGATCGCAATCTGCTGCGCACGGCAATTCTCT
>JAFAKX010000171.1 GCA_019234945.1 Silvibacterium sp. | reverse complement strand
CTGGTTGAGGCGGCCAAAATCGAAGGCTACAGCTTGCATTCGCTGTAATGCATTGACATCCTCGCTGGCCAGAGCCGAGTGACCGGTAACGATTGCGCGGCTTGGCAAAGCGGAGGATGCCTGCAATAAAAATGGTAAAAATGGGATCAGCCCCAATGCTGTTCTCTCAACGAACATCAGACAACGCCCTGGTCGTTACGATTTTATGTGATTCAATCCCGTTGCGTCATGATGGCCGCGTAGGCGTGCCCGTCACAGCAGAGGCCATTATGATCGGCCCATGCCAAGCTCCACACCCCACGATGCCTTCTTCAAGCAGTTCATGTCAGAGATTACCGCTGAGCCATATAGCAGTCCGTTTCCGCTGTCGCGGTACAGGAGTGGGAGTGCGGGATCGGCATAGGGGGAGGCCATTAGGCCTCGCCCCTGCCACACCACCCGGCATGCGGGTCCGCACCGGGCGGTTCGAGAAGTTGAGGTTACGAGAGTCTTGGTATGCCAAGCCGGTCAAAGTAGTCCATCGTGAGAACCGAATTCAGGAGGTGCTCGCTGTTGTGCCACCAGCGGCGAGTATTCTTCGCCACCATCCCTGCCAGCCTCGGCGAAGCGCCCAGCTTCCGCAATTCGCGGTAAGCGGTCGTTCCCCGTCTCCAGTGCTTCAGTTGGATCGCCCTCAGTCGGTGCCTAATCCATTTGTCTAGCCTGAACCAGACACCCCTCGTTTGCGCCAATCTGAAGTAGGCTTTCCAACCCAGCATGTACGACCGTAGTCGTTCCACCACGTCCGCCATGCTGCGGCCTCCCACGCGGCGCGTCAGTTGCCGGATACGCCGCCTGAACTCAGCCAGCGCTTTGTCGGCCACCTTGCATTTGACCTCTCGCTTCGCGTCGACCCAGAAGCTATAGCCGAGAAACTTGCGCCCGAACACACTCGCCACCGCACTTTTGGTCTCGTTGACTGTCAGGTGCAGCCGTGTATAGAGCTTGCGCAGTAGCGCCATCGCCCGTTTGCCCGCCTTGTCTGAATATACGTACACGTTCAAGTCATCGGCGTACCGCACGAAACTATGGCCTCGACTCTCCAATTCCTTGTCCACTTCATCCAGCAGCACATTCGCGAGGATCGGGGACAGCGGCCCCCCTTGTGGCGAGCCTTGTTCCCGTTCGTGAACAACGCCGTTCCACATACTCCCGCTGCTCAGATACGCTCGAATCAGGCGGATCATGCCGACATCATCGATACGTCGTTGCAACCGGTTTATAAGTATGTCATGGGAAATTCTATCGAAGAATTTCTCCAGATCCACGTCTACCACGATCCGCCGGCCTGACTGGACGAAACGCCGCGCGAGCTTGACCGCATCATGGGCGCTGCGTCCAGGCCGGAAACCGAAGCTGTGTCTGCTGAATGTCGGGTCCAGAATCGGCTGCAGTACCTGCAGCATCGCTTGCTGGATCAGCCGATCCGTCACCGTCGGAATGCCCAGCTCGCGCTCGCCACCTCCCGGTTTCGGGATCGTCACCCGTTTTACCGGACTGGGCCGGTAAGTCCCCTGCAACAGCTGTTCACGAATCACATGCCATGAGTTCATCAGTTGGCGTGCGGTCTGATCAATATCCAGACCATCCACACCCGCAGCGCCCTTATTGGCTTTGACTCGTTTCCATGCTGCTTGCAGGTTCTCGCCCGTCAGCATTGCTTGAAGCAATGCCGACCCCGTGTCTTCGGTTTCATGTCGCGGACCTCGGGCTTCGTCGCTGACCGGATCGCGCGCGGCTTCACCGCGAGCAGCACCGGCCCGCCCCGCGGGTGCGGGCATCTGACGCATGGCCTTCGATATCGACATGTCCTTGTGACACTCCTTCTCGTTCGGCCCTTCCCCGTGTTCCGGGTACTACGGCCTCTGCTGACTTCTCGCTCCGGCTACGCCGTTGCCCTTTCAGGCATGAGGCGAGATCTCCCCAGGTAAGAACGCACACCTTCATCGCACAACCGCCGAATTTACACCACCTCGCTTTGATCACGAGAACTTCGCGGTCACCGGCCCGCTCGTCCTGCTCGGTAATGCCTTTCTATCCGGTTCTTGTCCATCGGCTCGCGATTTACGCTCCACGCTTCCTCCCCACATTCGGTTGCCCTCATGCAGTTGCGCTTCGCTTCACTCGTCGTGATCAACTTGTGGCAGGACTTTCACCTGCAGGTGTGCGCCCATGCTGGGCGCACCG
>JAFAKX010000055.1 GCA_019234945.1 Silvibacterium sp. | reverse complement strand
CAACATCGTGAACTGCACGAAGGTCACGATCAACAACCAGGACCAGTACACCGGCTATGAGGCAACCGCGGTTCCCCAGGCGGTGGGCCGGACAGGAACGAACGGTTACTGCATCGACCAGCAAGGGGAAATTAAGGCAGATCCATCAGGCGGAACGAACTGCACCCAGCCGCTGCAGTGATGCGTGGGTGGTCACGGGCAGCCTTGTTGCTTATTGCGCTCATGCCGGGTGGTGTGGCACGGGCTCAGCCATCGTCGCTGACGCCGCAAGCGCTCGCTGAACGGATCGGCCAGCACTACAACTCATTGCACTCACTCGAAGTGCAGTTTACCCAGACATACGAGGGCATGGGCATGAACCGCAAGGAAGCGGGCGTGCTTCTGCTGAAAAAGCCAGGCAAGATGCGCTGGACGTACTCTAAACCGGCGGGGAAGCTGTTCGTACTGGACGGCAAATACGGGTACTTCTACTCGCCGGGTGATACCGAGGTGCAGCGGGTCCCGGTGAAGAAGCTGGATGACATGCGGTCTCCGCTGCGCCTGCTGTTGGGGCATACGAAGCTGGAGCAGGAGCTGACGGGACTGCAGATTTCTCCGCAGTCGGATGGGACGTTCGTGCTGACGGGAATTCCGAAGGGCCTCGAAAAACGGGTGGCCAGCTTCAGCCTGACGGCGACGGCGGATGGCGTGATCCGAACGATGAAGGTAGAGGAGACCGACGGAATTACGAATGCGTTCGTGTTCGCCGATGAGAAGGCGAATGCGGCGGCTTCCGATGCAGATTTTGTGTTCAACGCGCCGGCAGGGGTAAAGGTCGTGGAGGGGATGCCGCCGGTCTAGTGCAGCGAGTCAGCGCGCCCTGCGGGGCGCAAGCGAGTCAGCGAGTTAGCCTGGTGGCTTATCTGTGACACATCGATATGATTTCCACATGACTGATTGGAAGCTCCTCGCTTCCCTTTTCCTTTCACTTCTTGTCGTTAATTCCGCCGCTCACGCTCAGGACAAGACTTCAGGTCCGTGGGTGATGCAGTCGAGCGGAACGAAGGCGAGTCTGCGCGGGATTCATGCGGTGGGCGGCGGTGTGGCATGGGCGAGCGGGACGAACGGGACGGTTCTGCGGACGGAGGACGGCGGCTGCATGTGGCAGAGCTGCGCGATGCCTCGCGGGGCGGAGAAGTTGGATTTTCGCGGTATCTGGGCCTGGGATACCCAGACGGCGATTGTGATGTCGTCGGGACCCGGGGATCAGTCGCGGCTATATAAGACGACGGACGGGTGTTCCAGCTGGAAGCTGTTGTTTACGAATCCGGATAAAGATGGGTTTTGGGATGCGGTGGTGTTTTCTGACCGCAAGAACGGATTTTTGCTTGGCGATCCGGTCAACGGCAGGTTTGTTCTGCTGCGGACCGGGGATGGCGGGTTGACGTGGAATGCGATTCAGACCGCAAACCCGGACGCGGTAGGCCAGAAACGCGGAGCGTTTGCGGCGAGCAATTCGGCTATGGCGCTGACAGGACCGGTGATGGGCCCTGTGTGGGCACCATGGTTCGGGACGAGCGGGCCGGGCGGCGCGCTGGTGTACCGGGGCGGGATCGATTGCACGATGGGCATGGCGCACAGCAATCCGGAGGAGTGCCTGAAACACTGGACCTTCGACCTTAGCAAGCCTCCTGTGTCCGGAGATGGCACCTCTGCGGGGGTGTTTTCCCTGGCCTCTCGCGATAGCCAGCACTGGGTTGTGGCCGGAGGGGACTACCCGAAGCCGAATGAATCTGGCGGGACAGTGGCGTGGACAGCCGACGGCGGATCTCATTGGAGGGCGGCGGAGCGACCTCCCCACGGCTACCGCTCTGCGGTGGCGTGGGATGCGGGTGCCAAGGCGTGGATCGCGGTCGGAACCAACGGCTCAGACATGAGCGATGACGATGGGAAGACCTGGTCTTCGCTAGATGACGGGAACTGGAACGCGCTGAGCCTGCCGTGGGTGGTGGGTCCAGAAGGCAGGATTGCGAGGCTTGGGGCGTTGCCGGGGCGGAAGTAGCCGGGTATGAGCGTTACGCCACACCCTTTGCCTACCCTGACACCGGACTCAAAAGCAGGTCCCTCGACTCCGCTCCGCCGCGCTCGGGATGACAACTTCAGGGTCCGGGAAATTGCCGGTTCGATTCGGAATCGGGCATGAACGGTTTGGGGTACGGCTGCGTCTATCCGCTGCGGGAACTGGTACCCTGAAGTAGCATCTCATGGCGGAATTTGTTATCAAACTGGCCGATGAACGCGGCCGTGTGCAGCAACAGGTGCATTCGGCTGCGACCGCGGAGGAACTGCACCATCGCTTTACACAAGCGGGGTACTACGTCTACTCGGTCAAGCCGCGGGGCCTGACGGGCAGCCGCAAGAAAGCCAAGCTTGAGACATTCATCATTTTCAATCAGCAGTTTCTGACCCTGATCCGCGCCGGACTGCCCATCCTGGGCTCGCTTGAAATGCTGGCGAAGAGCCAGAAGAATGCAGCGTTTGCGGGCCAGCTGCAGAACGTGGCGGCGCGGGTGCGGACGGGCGAGTCGATCTCGGCGGCTTTTGAGGCCCAGGGCGGTTTCCCGGTGATCTATACAACGACACTGCTCGCTGGCGAGCGAAGCGGCAACCTCGAGGAGGTGCTCAAGCGGTATCTGGATTTTCAGCGGGTTTCACTAACGTTTACCAAGAAGCTAAAGGCGTCGCTGATTTATCCGATGTTGCTGATTACGCTGGTTTTTGGTTTGTTTATTTTCTTAATCACGTTTGTGGTGCCACGCTTTGCCACACTTTACGATCAACTGGGGACCCAGCTGCCTGCCATGACGACAGCGATGCTGGCGCTGGGGCAGGGGGCGCAACATTATGCGCTGTATGTGCTGCCGGTGCTCGCGCTTATCGGGTTTCTGATCTATCGCTGGACGAAGACCGATGCCGGTTCGGACCGGTTGGACGGCGTCCGGATCAAGCTACCGCTCTTCGGAATGATCTGGTTGAAATACCAGGTGGCGCTGTTTGCGCGGACCCTCTCGACGCTGCTCTCCGGCGGTTTGCCCCTGGTTCCATCGCTCGAGACGGCGGCGCGGTCGATCGCCAGCAGGCGGATCGCGAAGGCCGTGTTTTCTTCGGTAACGAGCGTGCGCGAGGGTAAGGGGCTGGCGCAGAGCCTCGCAGGAACGAAGGTGTTTCCGTCTCTGTCGATTGAAATGATCGAGGTGGGCGAATCGACAGGCGCATTACCGGGAATGCTGAATTCGGTGGCGGAGTTTTTTGAGGAAGACGTGCAGACGGCGCTGACGGCGGCAATGTCGCTGATCGAGCCGGCGATTCTGATCATCATGGGCGTGGTGGTAGTGGTGATTCTGATTTCGCTCTATCTGCCGATATTTTCACTGGGCAACGCGAGCAATTTTCAACGGTAGAAAAAGCTTCCCAGCAACGTAGCTGAGAACGAAAACCTCACCACAGAGGACACAGAGAGCACAAAGATCGACGAAGAAATTTGAGGACTGTATGGCACAGGCGCCTGTACTGGCACAACCAATTGAGATGAATGAGACAGAGCGGGCGCAGGCACTCGCGCAGCGCTATCGCTGCGAGTTTGTCGACCTGAAGCACTTCCGGATTCAGCATGAGTTGATGAAGCGGGTGCCGGTGGACATGATGTTCCGCTATAACTTTGTGCCGCTGGAGCAGATCGACGAGAAGCTGGTGATCGCGGTCAGCGATCCGAGCCGGCTGATGGTGCTCGATGAGATCACCGGAATCCTGGGACAGAAGATCATAACCCGGGTGGCAACGCTGTCACAGATCACTGATCTGCTGAAGAAGACCGAGCAGTCGCAGCGCGTACTCGAAGAGGCGTCTGAAGGCATGACCTTTGACGTGGTCTCCGAGCACGACGATAACGACGAGACGATCTCGATCGAGAAGCTGACCTCGGAAGAGGACATCAGCCCGATCATCCGTCTCGTGGATACGACGATCTTCACAGCACTCGAGCGAAGGGCGTCGGATATTCACATCGAGACGAACGATGACTCGCTGGTCGTGAAGTACCGCATTGACGGCGTGCTGCAGCTGGCCATGGCTCCGATTGCACGCGAGCACCACATGACCATCCTGTCGCGCGTCAAAGTCATGAGCGAGCTCGATATTGCCGAACGGCGCGTCCCCCAGGACGGGCGCTTCCGGGTGCGATACAAGGGGCGCCTGATCGACTTTCGCGTATCCATCATGCCAACGGTGCATGGCGAAAACGCTGTGCTGCGTGTGCTCGACAAGGAGTCGATGAGCGAGAAGTTCCGCAAGCTGACGCTCGATGTGGTCGGATTTCACGAGGACGATCTGCGGCGCTTCCGCCGGTATATCACCGAACCGTACGGAATGGTGTTGGTGACGGGGCCAACGGGATCGGGCAAGACGACTACTCTTTATGCGGCGCTCAACGAGATCAAAAGCGATGAAGATAAGATCATCACCATTGAAGATCCCGTCGAGTATCAGATTCGCGGTATCACGCAGATTCCGGTAAACGAGAAGAAGGGCCTGACGTTTGCGCGCGGACTGAGGTCGATCCTGCGGCACGATCCGGACAAGATCCTGGTCGGTGAGATTCGCGACCAGGAGACGGCGCAGATCGCCATTAACGCGGCCCTTACCGGACACTTGGTCTTCACGACCGTGCACGCGAACAACGTGGTCGATGTACTGGGCCGCTTTCTGAACATGGGTGTTGAGGCGTACAACTTCGTCTCGGCGCTGAACTGCATTCTGGCGCAGCGGCTGGTGAGGACCATCTGCGAGTACTGCGTGCGTCCGATCCATTATGACGATGAGGCCCTGATCGCGAGCGGGCTGGATACGGCGGAGTGGCGGGACTTCGAGTTTCGCGAGGGGGCCGGGTGCATCGAGTGTGGTGGGACGGGGTATCGCGGGCGGACGGCGATTCACGAGTTGCTGGACCTGACGGACCCGATCCGCGAGATGATTCTCGACAAGAAGCCAACGTCGGAGGTTCGGCGGCTGGCGCAGCAGGAGGGCATGAAGTTCCTCCGCGAGTCGGCAATCGATCGCGTCCGGCGTGGGCTGACGACGCTGAAAGAGATTAACAAGGTGACGTTTATCGAGGCGTCGCGATGAAGACGCTGAGAGCAGAGCACAGTTTTGTGAGGAGTGGCTTCAGGCAATAGCCTAAACTGGATTCGACGTGGCAATACCCTTTCGCATTCTTTCCGCCAACACGAACTCGCGGCCGGGGCTCGCCTGCGAAATCACGCCCGAGGGCGTGATCGCCGCACGGCTGCAAAAAGACGGGAAGGCAGTAATGAGCTTTGCCCCGCTGCCGCCGGAAGCAGTGAAGCCTCTGCTGGCAGGAGACAACCTTCTGGATCGGGCAGCGGTCGAGGCAGCTATTAGGAAGGCTCTGGACGATGTGAGTGCGCGGGAAAAGCAGCTTACGCTCATTGTTCCGGATGCGGCAGTGCGGGTGCTGATGCTGGATTTTGACACGTTGCCGGCCAAGGCTCAGGAGGCGCTCCCCATTGTGCGCTTCCGATTGCGCAAACTGATGCCGTTTGAGGTAGATGACGCCGCAGTGAGCTATCAGGTAATGCGACAGGGAGCCGAGCAGGCCCATGTGCTGGTGACCGCGATGGCCGGGCCTGTGCGGGCCGAATATGAAGGTGTGGTGCGCGGGGCGGGATACGAGCCCGGCGTGCTGCTGCCCTCTACGCTAGCTTCGCTTGCGGCACTGACGACGCGTGATCCCGCGCTGGTCGTGAACCGGAGCGGGCAATGGCTAACGACGGCGATTTCTGCCGGCGGTGAGCTCCTCCTGCATCGCACAGAGGAGTTGGCAGCAAACGAGGCTGTACTCAAGGACGAGCTGGCGCAGTGCGTGCTGGTGGCGCGGGCCTATTTCGAGGACACGCTACGTGCGAGTCCGGAAGTGCTGTATTGTGTCGGGCCAGGTGGGGCGCAGGAGTTAGAGCGCGTTCTCGATGGCGCGGCTGAGAGCGGTCTGAGACTACGCGATCTCGTGGCCGGCCCGGCGACGGGCGTTTTGGGCACGCTGCCAAAGGGTCTGGCTGCGGGCGTGACGGGGGCCCTGGCAAGCTGATGAAGATCACTCTCAATCTCGCAAGCAAGCCCTACATCGATGTGCGGCCGATCATCAAGCAGCTGCGTATTTTGATGGCGGTGTTCCTTTTGCTCGCCCTCCCACTGTGGCTGCTTCTGCGCGCAGAACGCAACAAGGCGGAGGCGGCAACTATGCGGGTGCAGGCGGTCGAGAAGAACGTGCGGAAGCTCGAACAGCAGCAGCAGAGCTATCAGGCGCTGATGCGGCAGCCGCAGAACGCGGCTGTTCTGACGCAGTCGGATTTCCTGAATTCGTTGTTCCGGCGCAAGGCGTTTTCGTGGACGGCGACGATGACCGATCTCGAGACAGTGCTGCCTTCGGGCGTGCAGGTGCTGAGCATTGAGCCGGAGGTGTCGCCGGATGGCGAGGTGGCAATCCGTCTGCGAGTCAACGGGGCGCGAGACAGGGCCGTCGAGCTGGTGCGGAACCTCGAGAAATCGCGGCACTTCGCGTATCCGAGACTCGCGGGCGAGGCGCTGGCAACATCGACGGGACCGAACCAGGGCGCACAGCCGATTAACGCGTCGATTCAGGTGAATTTCGATATTCTGGCAGACTACCGGCCACTGAGCGAGGTCGAGGAGAAGTCAGAGAAAGCTACAGAGAACAAAGCCGGGACGGATGCGGAGAGCAAGAACGGAGAGAACAAAACCGGCGACCGGATTCCGCCGGCGAAAAAGCCCAAGCTCCGGACGCCGGGGGCCGCGAACGTTCCCGGCGCGAGGCGGGGCGGCAATCCAAGGTCGAGCCTGAACAGGCGAGGTGAGCAATGAAGGATCTTCGCCGCTTCGCTACAGTTCTAAACCTGCACATCGCCGGAGCGGTGCTGCTGGGAGGCCTGGCGTTGTTTCTCTCAGCGAAGGTCGTGCTTGCGTTCCACGCCGCCGGACAGGTGAACTCGCAGGAATACCAAAGAGAGCAGATCAGGGCGGCGCAGCTGCAGGCGCAGATGGCGCATCTCGAAGGGCTGCCGCACAAAGTGGACGAGGCGCGCGAAGATGAAAACAAATTCTTCGAGCAACGCATCGCGCCGAACTATTCGACGATCGCCGGGGAACTTGGGGCGGCGGACGTGAAGAACCAAGTCCGGCTGACGCGGGCCCAGTACACCGCCAAGCCCGCAACTGATGCGCTGACAGAGCTTCGGATCGACGCGAACCTGAGCGGCGACTATACGGCGCTGATGCACTTCATCAACGACCTCGAGCGGGACAAGAACCATGTGTTCTTCATCATTGACGGGTTGACATTCACTGGTCAGCAGGGCGGGCTTGTGAATCTGCGACTCCGCCTGACGACGTATCTGAGGACGAACCCTGGTGAGCAGCCTCCGGCAAATGAGGGCGGCGAGTCAGCGGAGGCGCAAACGGCCAGAGTGGAGGGTGAGCGCTGATGGCCATGAAGATCGGAGCCGAAGACAAGAAGAAGGTCGCCATTGCTGCCGTGCTGGGCGTTGTAGTTCTCGGGCTGGTGATCTACAACCTCGTGAATGTTTTCGGGGGATCCCCGACCACAACGCCTGTTGCCCAGAGTCCCGCAGCGGTGCCTGCCCCTACTCCTGCGCGGGCCGCCGCTTCAGCAGGCAAGCCGCGCGTAATTCCTGGCGGCGCACACGAGGCCACGAAGATTTCTGGACCGATGGCGGGGCTCGATCCCACACTTCATCCCGAAGTAATGGCGCAGGCCGAATCCATCGAATACACAGGCAAGGGGCGGAACATTTTTTCGATGTTCTCGGAACCGGTAATCGAACAGGTGAAAGCACCGATCAGGTCCCAGCCGGTTGCGCAGGTTCCAACGGGACCGCCGCCTCCACCGCCCATCGACCTGAAATTTTTCGGGTACGAAACGCACCAGGGCGGCGCTAAAAAGGCGTTTCTCCTTCACGGGGATGACGTTTTCATCGCCGCAGAAGGAGATGTCGTCGATCACCACTACAAAGTGGTACAGATTGCACCCATGTCGGTGCAGATCGAGGACATCCCGTATAACAACACGCAAACGCTTCCACTGATTCAGAATTAGTGTTCAGCGCTTGGCGACCAGGCGTCAGAAATCGCAAATAAAACGGCCCTGCCTGCTGGCAGGGCCTAGTTGCGGAGGTCTAACTGGTCTCTATTCTGGAGCCAAGATGTTTCAGAACGTTAAACGCTGAACGAGGAACCGCACCCGCAGGTGCTCTTCGTGTTCGGATTATCAAACTTGAAGCCGGCGGCCTCGAGGGTCTCAACGTAATCGACCGTACAGCCGTTCAGGTACATCAGCGACGTGGCATCCACGAAGACCTTAAGTCCTTCGAAATTGAAGACCTTATCCATCATGCCGGCCTGATTCTCAAAGGACATCGAGTACTGAAAGCCGGAGCAGCCCCCGCCTACGACTCCGATGCGAAGCCCCGCGGGCAGCGGATCCTGAGTGGCCATGATTTCACGCACCTTGCCGACGGCTGTATCGGTGAGGTTAAGGGGCGGCGTCTTGGTCTGCGGGGCGTCCGGCGCAGCGATGGTAGTGGCCATGAATATATCTCCTGAAAGCTGACAAAACTCTCTGTTCCAGTGTATCGCCGTGGCGATCCAGAAACAACAGCGAACCTACATGTAATGGATGCGCCACTTTACGAATGGATGCGGCTCGATTGAGACGGGCCAATGATGGCAACAAACAGCGGGACAAGGGGTGAGTCTCCGAAGCTCGAACACGGTTACGGGATTTTAGCATTTCGTCCAGTCTGGCCGCGTATTGGGGCGCGTGGTGGAGCGTCGAATGACAATGCTGGCTGCACTACGCTATAAACAGAAGTTGGCCGTGTTTGGTCCGGCAAGCTGGTTGGACCAACATCGAAATCGGAGTGAAAAGCATCCCTCTAGAGGGAACCGCCCCTTGCGATTGCAATTCAGAGGGTTGGCTGACGAGCTGAAGGAAGGTAAGAAGCGTATGGCGACTGCAGTAGCGGCGAAAGGGCTTGAGGGGATTGTTGCAGCCAACTCCGGTATCTGCTGGATCGATGGCGAGGCAGGAGTGCTGGCCTACCGCGGCATCGACATCCACGATCTGGCTGAAAGCTCGACGTTCGAGGAAACGACTTACCTGCTCTGGCATGGCAAATTACCGAAGCAGGTTGAGTTGGAGGTGTTCTCGAAGCAGCTGGCCGCGGCCCGGCGTCTTCCACCTGAGATTATCCGGCTACTGGGCTCGTTTCCGAAGACCGCAACGCCAATGGAAGTGCTACGGACCACGGTTTCAGCACTGAGCTTTTACGATCCCGATGAGAAGGCTGTCGATCACGATTCAAATGTGCGCAAGTCATTCGATCTGACCGCGCAGATCGCGATGATTGTGGCAGCGTTCGACCGCATCCGCAAGGGCAAGAACGTAGTTGAGCCGGACACGACGCTGTCGCATGCGGCAAATTTTCTGTGGATGTTGACGGGCGAGAAGCCTTCCAAGACAGCGACCAGGGCGTTGGACGTCGCGCTGATTCTTCACGCCGATCACGAGCTGAATGCTTCGACCTTTGCGGCGCGAGTGATCGCGGCGACGCTGGCCGATATACACTCGGCCATTACCGGGGCGATCGGCGCTCTAAAGGGTCCGCTGCACGGCGGCGCGAATGAGGCGGTGATGCGGATGCTCTTCGAGATCGACCAAAAGGGCGTGGATCCGGTTGAGCATGTGCGCGGAATGCTGGCGAAGAAAAAGAAGGTTTCGGGCTTCGGGCATCGCGTGTATCACACCGAAGACCCGCGGGCGACCCACCTGCGGAAGATGTCGGAAGACCTGGGACGCTCGGCGAAGAACACGAAGTGGTTTGAGATGTCCCGCGAGATCGAAAAGTTCGTGAAGTCAGAGAAAAAACTCAACGCCAACGTCGACTTCTATTCGGCCTCGACCTACACGACGCTGGGGATCGATCTCGATCTGTTCACGCCGATCTTCGCAGTGAGCCGCATTGCCGGCTGGGCAGCGCACGTGATCGAGCAGTTGGATGATAACCGGCTGATACGCCCACGCGCCGAGTACATCGGACCGGAGTATCCGACGAAATATGTACCGGTAAACGAGCGCTAGCCGTTCCCGAACTGGTAAAGGCGTCCTGAGCGGACGCCTTTCTTGTTTTCCGGCCGAAGCTACATGTTATTGCCTGGACGGCTCGCCGGCGGAACGATGCCGTTCATGCGCAGATAGACAACGATCTGACCGTAGTGATCCATGGCGTGAGCCATGGCGAGGGCGGCCATGGATGCACGCGTCGCCTTGTACTTCTCTGGAGCTTTAAGTGCCGTAAAGGCATTCTGCGTTGTGATCGAATTGATTGCGTCGTTCGCGAACTTGAAGCTATCGCGCAGAGCCTTCATGAGATCGTCTTTGGTTTTAAGCGAGTCGAGGGTTTTAGGATCGATCTCGCCGGCTATGCCCCACCCCTTAAAGAAGAAGTAATTAGCCTGGGCCACATGCCTCACCTGCTCGCCGAACGTGCGCACACCCTTGAACTCACCTGTGGTGGGAGCAAAGTCGTATTTATCGGCGGGCATGGCATCGGCCGCGCCTATAAACTCGCTGGAGAACTGGCCCATCATTGTGGTCAGGCTGTCGCCAGGAGCAATCGGCGTTCCCTCGACGGCCATTTTCGGTTTCTCGGTCTGCGGTTTCTCGTTCTGCGCCCATATGGCCGCCGGCATCGACACGGCCGTGCAACAGGCTGCGACTACGATCCATCGTTTGACGTTCATGCGATTTACCCCTCCTCAAGACTGCGCAGCCAGCGTACCAGACGGATTCAACGAAATTGTCAAATCGCGATGATGGAGCTATCCATTAGTGACCAGCAGATGGGGATTCGGGATTTGCGGTTGGAGTCCACGCCCACATTTGCTGCACAATGCGCCATTTTCCATCGGGCGCACGGCGCAGGACCATCAGGTAGCTGCCGGATGTCTGCTGCTGCGCTCCTGTCGCCACTGTGGTGAGAGTTTCGCGAAAGAGACCGCTGTCATACGCGAGGACGCCGGAGAATCCGGTCTGTTTGCTTTCAAAAACGAGATCGCCCGTGAACTGAGCGAATATCCCTTTATAGAGCCCGCGAATTTCATCTTTGCCTACGTAACGTTTGCCGTCCGGAGTCAGAAATGCGGCGTCATCTGTGTATAGCGCGAGGGATGGATCGAGCTGCTTCTCGTGCAGAGTGCGCGCCCACTCGGCGCGAAGAGATGCAAGCTCTTTCTCGGAGGTGGTGGATTGGGCTGTCAAAACCGCCGAACTGACGAAAAGCACCAGTGGCGCACAAGTCCATACGATCTTCAGCATGACGATCTCCGGTGATCAGCATAGCGCGTGGCCACGGCTTAAAATAGAGTCATGCGCCGTATCTACATGGATGCAAATGCCACAACGCCTCTCGTGCCGGAGGTAGTGGACGCGATGCGTCCGTGGCTGATCGAGAATTTCGGCAATGCGTCGTCGATTCATCAGCACGGGCAACGTGCGCGGGCCGCTGTCGAACAGGCGCGAGAGAGCGTGGCAAAGCTGCTCAATTGCCGCGACTCGGAGATTGTGTTTACAAGCGGCGGCACCGAGAGCGACAACATTGCCTTGTTCGGACTGGTAAAGCCGGGTGATCACGTCATCACATCGTCGATCGAGCATCATGCGGTATTGCAGGCCGCCGAGCGGCTTCGCGACCGAGGTCTGGAAGTGACGTTTCTGCCGGTTTCGCGGGACGGAGTCGTCGATCCGGACAATGTGCGGCGGGCGCTGCGGCCAAATACCCAGCTCATCAGCGTAATGATGGCAAATAACGAGACAGGCGTGATCCAGCCAGTCGTAGAGATCGGTCAGATAGCGCAGGAAGCCGATGTCTGGTACCACACCGATGCAGTGCAGGCGGCGAGCAAAATCGAAATCGATGTGAAGGCGATAGGATGCGACCTGCTGAGCATCTCGGGACACAAGATGCACGCGCCGCAGGGTACGGGGATTCTTTATGTCCGGCGCGGAACTCATATCGAGCCGCTTTTCTTCGGCGGAGCGCATGAGCGCCAGCGGCGGGCCGGCACAGAGAACGTGGCCGGCATTGTCGGTCTTGGGCGGGCTGCTGAGCTGGCCCATGATGCTTTGCGCGATGGCACGATGACTCGCATATCGGCGATGCGCGACCGCCTGGAGCTAGGGATCCTGAAGCGCGTCGAGGATTGCGCTGTGAACGGAGCAGGGGCTCCGCGCGTGCCGAACACGACGAATCTGCAATTCGAGAACCTCGAAGGTGAAGCGCTGGTGATTGCGCTCGATCTGAAGGGACTCGCGGTTTCGGGCGGGTCGGCGTGCATGTCCGGCGCAACTGAGCCCTCGCACGTGCTGTTAGCGATGGGTCTGGTGACAAATCGCGCACGTGCCAGCCTGCGGTTCAGCCTGACCAAGCTCAATACCGACGACGAGATCGATGCGGCGCTTGAGCTGGTCCCTGCGGCCGTCTCGCACCTCCGCGAGCTTGCTCCGGTGAATGCGGGCACGCTGGGATAAGGATCGTATGAGCGAACAAACTCGGAAGGCAGCCATCGAGCCGATGCTCTCGGTTCGAAACGGAGCAAAGGCGGTCGAGTTTTACAAGACAGCATTTAGCGCCGAGGAGTTGTTCCGGTTGGAGGACAACGGTGCTGTGGTCGCTCAACTGGCGGTTGGCGGGGCGGTATTCTGGCTGGCCGACGAATCTCCCGAGCATATGAACTTTAGCCCCGAAACCCTTGGCGGCGGCACGATTCGGCTGGTGATCATCGTGGACGATCCGGATGCGGCTTTCGCGACGGCGGTCGCGGCTGGCGCGAAGGTCGTGCGTCCCGTCGTTGACGAGCCCTATCGCTGGCGCGTGGGTAGAGTCGTTGATCCTTTCGGGCATCACTGGGAGATTGGGAAGCCGTTGGGGTAGATTCGGTCTAAACTCTTCGTCGACCGCACACCTATAATGGTTATAGGTCAAGTTACA
The DNA here is from genome assembly GCA_019234945.1 of Silvibacterium sp. Taxonomy (GTDB): domain Bacteria; phylum Acidobacteriota; class Terriglobia; order Terriglobales; family Acidobacteriaceae; genus Silvibacterium. The sequence goes on along the minus strand of JAFAKX010000055.1, from coordinate 6,077 downwards.
AGTGACTTACAGCTACAACAATACGATTGCCATTGCGATGTCCGGGGGAGTCGATTCCTCGACGGTGGCGGCAATGCTCAAGGACGAGGGCTATGAGCTGGTCGGACTGACGCTGCAGCTCTGGAACCAGCGGCGCCTGGCTGGCCGCGAGGGCATGCCGGAGCATGTGCAGGGACGGTGCTGTTCCATTGACGACGTTTACGATGCGCGGCGCGTGGCGGAAAAGCTGGGCATTCCCTACTACGTTGTGAACGAGGAGGAGCGGTTCGAGCGCGACGTGGTATGGCCGTTCGTCTCGGAATATCTCGCGGGGCGAACGCCGATTCCCTGCTCGCTGTGTAACAACCATCTGAAGTTCGATCAGCTGCTGGTGCGCGCGCGGCAGATTGGCGCCGACCGGATCGCCACCGGACACTATGCGCGCAACGAGTACGATCCGGTGCGCAACCGGTGGATCCTTAGGCGACCTGCGGACCTGACCAAGGATCAGACCTATTTTCTCTTCGGACTCACGCAGGAGCAACTATCGCGGACGCTGTTTCCGCTGGGCGGCTATCGCAAGCCCGAGGTGCGAGAGATTGCCGCGCAGCACGGACTGGCGCTCGCGGCGAAGCCCGATTCGCAGGAGATCTGCTTTATCCCCGGCGGTGACTACAAGCGCTTCATCGATGCGTATCTCGATGAGCAGGGCGAGAACATTCCGGATACGGCGGGCGAACTGGTGACGAGTTCGGGGGACGTGGTCGGGCGGCATTCGGGGATCCACAACTTCACGATCGGCCAGCGCAAGGGACTCGGGGTGTCGTCACCGAATCCTCTGTACGTGCTACAGATCGATCATGCGAGCCATCGCGTGACGGTCGGCGGCGGAGACGAAGCAGTGTCGAAGAGCGTCAAGGCACGCGACCTGAACTGGATTTCCATCCCCCAGCTTGAGGGCGAGATGCGAGTCAGAGTGAAGATCCGCCACCGGCACGAGCCGGCCTGGGCCACGCTGCGCAGCAGCGGGCCGGACGAGGCCGAGGCGCTCTTTGACGAGTCACAGCGCGCGGTGACGCCCGGACAGGCGGCCGTTTTCTACGATGGAGACGAAGTGGTGGGCGGCGGCTGGATCGTGTAGGCGAGGACCTGCTTACTCGCCGTAACCGTCATCCGTTGGCTGGGAGCCGGAATGGTTCTTGCCCCGCAGGACGTCGAAACCGGCTTTAAGGCCGGCGAATAAGGCTGAGGCCTGACGGATAGGCACCGAGACTGCATGCTGCACGGCGTGCTTGGCGTGAGCCGCCGAATCGATGCCCGCCGTAACCATCTCATCGACGCGATTCGCGTGTGCATTGGCCCTGTTGAGCAGCCCATCCAAAGTTGCGCTGACGTGATCCGTTTCAGTGCGGAGCTTACGGGTTACGTCCACCAAGTCGTTTACGGCGACTTTGATTTTGGGGGCCGACTCCTCAACGACATTACGGGTAGTGGACACGATCGGCAGGAGGTGAGGGCGCAACTCATCGGTGATGACGTGAATCTTGGCCATCATTCGCCTGAGAGCAAGGAACATGCCGAGAAGAACGAAGGCCTGGAGAAGAACGCCAAAACAGGTGATTCCAGTGAAGATGATGTAGTAAATCGGTGGTAGTTGCGAATGCATGGCTGCTCCCGACCGGCGCGACCGGCGCCGCGCCAGATCCTCGAGATTAGAGCGGGGCCTGTTCGTTGCCGGTAGTGGTCGCTGCCGGAGTTGCCGCGGTCTGCCGGTAGGCTTCTTTTCCGGCGTCAACGGCGGCTGAAACCTTGTCGGCCTGGTCACTGACGAACTGGCGACCCTGCGCGACGAAGTCGTCCCACTGTGCGCGAGTGCGACCCACATATTCGCGGCCTCGATCGACATATCCGCTCATCTGGGACTTTCCGCGATCCACGATCTGATTGATCTGGTCGGCCGCATCGCGCGAGCGCTGACGCAGATACTCCGTACCTTCACGCGCACTGGTGGCCAGATTTTCGCGTGTCTCTCGGCCAGCTTTCGGGGCGTAGAGAACGCCGATAAGAGCGCCGATGCCGAGTCCTGCAAGGAACCAACTGAATCCGCTTGACGACTGAGTTTCTTTTGCCATGGTGTTGTTCTCCTTCTGGTAGCCGGGAGGGCTGCTGGGAGTTGCCGGAAACCGGATGGTACCAAATGGAGTCCCGCGCAGCAACTTGTTGGCTGCATGGTTGGATGCGCAAGGAGCTAGGGGCGCTGCTCATTTGCCACAGCCCGCTTGCCGATGCCTGCAAAAAGGCCGGAGATCACGTGGTCCCCGGCCCTTGACTTGGTGTGGGGTTAGAAGTCGTAGCGCAGGCCAAACTGCATGCGGCGCGGCGCGTTCTGCATTGTGCTGTAGGAACCCAGATTACCGCTCGTAAGAACATAGCCGAAGTAGGCCGGATTCGAGTTGAAGCGGACACTATTGGTTACGTTGAACACTTGCCAATCGAACTTGAGGGCGCCGTATTCTCCAAACCGCCAGGTCTTGTTCAGTCCCGAATCGATTCCGAACCAGCCGTCGCCACGGAAAATGTTGCGTTGGCCAGCCTCGCCCGGGTAAGACAGACGAATCGGGCCGCCTGTTGTGGTCCCGGCGTTAATGGCAGAAGGATCTGCGAAGATCTGCGGAGAGCCGTTCAGGACCTGCTTCTTCATCTGCACTTTGCCTGTAACCACGCCAAAGCTCTCTATCTGCCAGTCAGTACTCCATCCTGGGTCTGTGAGGCCGATGGGCAGGCCGCTCGACCAGCGGATGAGACCCGGCCATTGCCATCCGCCAATCAATGCGTTCAGTCCGGTATTGGCCGAGCCCGCGAACTTCTGTCCCTGACCGAAAGGAAGCTGGTACACCCAGTCGGTGGTGATGAGGTGACGAACGTCAAAGTCCGAGTGGCCACGGTTCAGGTATGGCTTCCAGGTATTGAGTATGTTGCTGAAGTTGCCCCCAGTAGTAGCAGGATGATTAAATTCCGTGCTGCGCTCGGTGTCCGAGCCCATGTCGATGGAATTAGAAAATGTATAGCTGAAATCGAAGCTCACACCGTGACTGGTGGGATGGCGGAGTATTAGCTGACCGGCATTGTAATAGCTCATGCCGATGCTCGCCAGCACATAGAGGGACGAGAACTGATCCTGCCAGAAATGCGGTACCCAACCAGCTGGGCAGCCGTAGACGCAGTAGAAGTCGATATCGGCGAGAGCGGTGGTTGCCCCAAGATTGGAGCGATAGGGCGCCCACTCATGGGTGTAGATCGCCTGTGTTGCACTCTCACCCATATAGTCAAGATTGGCCATGAACGGAAACACGTGTTCAAAGTAGGGAATGGCCGGCACCTGAGCTTTAGGATTGCCTCCATTGAGGTCAACCAATTTGGAGAGCGTGGAGCCCGCATGGTAGTAATCGCCGCCCCCGTTGGTATCGACGAAGTCTACCGGCTCGGCGATATCGAGGCTCTGCAGCAGATGACGGCCTAACCGGCCCACGTAATTCGCTTCGATGGTGAATCCCGCTGGAAGCTGGCGCTGGACAGAGACGTCCAGAGATTCCGAATAAGGTGTCTGGACTTTGCTGTCGAGACCCCATTGGATCGCGAAGTTTCCCTGCGGATACTGATACGGGAAAGTCTGCGTCGAAGGGGCTGAGGGCACCTGGATAGGAGGAAGCGTGCGGCGGCTTACGTATCGCGGAGAAGTCTCGGCGGTATAGAGACCAGCAGGATTTGAAAGTGAACTACTGAGTCCGAAAGAGCCGTTTTGCGAGAAGGTGTTCACGAGGGCTTGTCCAAAATGGTCGAAGAACAAGCCAAATCCGGCGCGGATAGATGTTTTCGCATCGGGAGAATAGGCGATGGATACGCGAGGCGCGAAGTTGTCCTTCTGTGGCGTCCAGTAATTGGGTTTGTTGTAATAGTTCCCGTTCGGTGCGAACGAAAGGTCTTGTTCATATACCTGACCCTGCAGCGCCGCAGCTTCGCGTTGCAGATACCAGGTGTGTGTGTCGATGGTAGGAGCGACCTGCTGACCGTGAACTTCCCAGGGCGTTTGCAGGTAGGTGTAGCGAAGTCCGAGATTCAGCGTGAGATTCGGGAGCACCCGCCACGAATCCTGGACATACCACTCGAACTCGTTAGCCTTGAAATCCCGGTTGATGAAAGCTCCCTGAGGGAGGAGAGTTCCGGTAGTGGCAGTGGAAACCGCATAATTCTGCTGGGCAGTGATTTGGGGGATGGTGCCTACCAGATTGGCATAGGCGATTACGTATGAATTAGTGAAGCCGCTGTTTACCGAGGGCAGACCAAGTTGATCAGGCTGAGGTGGAGTCCCGCCGAGCCAGTAAGGGTTTGAGGTCGCGCTGTCGTATGAGTTTTCGTTGGTTCCACGGTTCTGATGGACAAGACGCCAGTTTGCACCGAACTGGAGTGTATGCTTGCCTTTGGTCCAGCTTACGTTATCGACAATATTGTTGACCGGCACGCTGATGACGGTGTTGCGGTACTCGGCAGTCAATGGATCAAAGAAGCGAAAGTCGGTGTAGATGCCATTACCGACACCGCTGTCGCCGTAACCCTGGCGAATGTAGCCATAACGAAGATCGTTGACCAGGGTCGGCGTAAATGTGACGGTATAACCTGCGACGATGCCCTTCGAGTTGTCCTCAATCACGTAGGAGGGACCCTGGCCTGGAAACTGCTCGACTCCATCGGTTGTGTCCTTCTGCAAATTCCCGCGGACGAACACGTGCTGTTTCTGGTCGGGCATGAAGTCGATGCGGGCAATCGTCGTGTTGAGCCGTACAGGGGCTGGCGAGGAGAATGTGAATGACCCGGTGGTGAAGCCGCCGTCGCCAAGAGCGGTGCCGTTCGCGGCTGGATATTGCTGGATGTATTGAAGGACATTGGGATTAGGACCCGGACCCCACGGGCATACGCCATTTGCTACGCACGGCTGGTCGAGAGCCGTAATCTGGCTCGGAGAGAGAGTAGCGGTCGAGCCGTCCGCAGCTTGATAGTTGATCATTCCCTGCTGGTAACTGGCGGTCGGTGCGGTTCTGCTAACAATTTGATTTTCGGCCTGGCGGAGAGCCTCGTAGTTTACAAAAAAGAACAGCTTGTCTTTGAGGATGGGCCCGCTGGCGTCCACCCCGTAGTTATTACGGATAAGCTTGGGCGGCCGATTGGCCTCACCACTGCTCAGCTGAGCTTCCTTGTTGAACCAGTCGTTCGCAACAGTGAGCGTGGGCCGGTTGTACCAGTATGCGGCACCATGAAACTTATTGGTTCCCGACTTGGTGACCATGTTGACCTGGGCGCCGGATGAGCGGCCCTGATCGGCCCCGGCAAGGCCGGTAGTGACGCGGAACTCCTCGATGGAGTCCTGAGTCTCGCGCAGAACGCCGGTAAAGGCATAGCCATTCACCTGATCGTTGTCGTCGATGCCGTCGACCGTAATGTTGCCCTGGTCGGACCGGCCTCCGTTGACCGCACCGCTGCGGGAATCGTTTGAAGTAGCAGGGTTAGCCGGCCGACCAGAGTCAGAACCGAGATACAGCACCCCGGGCTGAAGGGCGAGTAGATCAGGGATATTTCGGCCTTCGCTCGGCAGCGACTGTATAAGCGTGTTATTCATGGAGTCGCCGAGCGATGCGTCAGTCGTATTCAGGGTCTGCGCCTCGGCAGTGACGTTGACGATCTCCTGGCTGGCCTCCACGCTTACCGTGAAATCGATGGTGGCGGGCTGGCTCACGAGCAATTCGGCCGTCTTGGTCTGTTTCGCGAAACCTTTCGCCTCCACGGTGATCTGGTAGGTTGCGGGCGGGATCTGCTGGAAGGCATACTCGCCGGAAGCGCCACAGGTCGTGGTGAGGCTTCGACCGGTCGAATTGTCAGTGATGGTGACCTTCGCGGCGGGGATGACAGCACCGCTTATGTCCTTGATGTCACCACGGAGCGAAGTGGTTGCATTCTGGGAAAGACCGATTACCGCAGAGGTAACCAGAAGATACACGACGGCTAGGGTCAAGCAACTGTGTCTCGTCACAAGTTCCTCCAAAACA
>JAFAKX010000061.1 GCA_019234945.1 Silvibacterium sp. | reverse complement strand
CGAGAAGTTCCTGTACGGGCACGTCTGGGTCACCCTGGCCGCCCTGGCCGAGCATCCGACCCGCGGGGTGATCGCGTTGCCGTTGCTGGCCAGCCTGTACGTCCGGGCCAAGGACGTGCCCGAACTGCCGCCCGAACGCCACTGGCGGTTTCGGACCAAGCTGGAACTGGCCGCCGAGCAGTTGCACTGGCTGAACACCTGGACGGCTCACCGGTTCGACGCCCGGGTGGCGATCGCCGATGGCGGCTACGCCAAGAAGCCGTTCCTGCGGGCCGCCCGGACCGAGGGGTTCGAGGTGATCAGCCGGCTGCGCAAGGACGCGGCGTTGTGGAGCGTCCCGTCCGGGGTCCGGCGCGACGGCCAGCGCGGGCCGCTGCCGACGTACGGGAAGCGGCGGATCGACCTGGCCAAGCGGGCCGGGCAGAAGCGCGGCTGGCAGACGGTCGAGTGCGTGCAGTACGGCGAGTCGGTGGTCAAGACGTACAAGACGTTCCTGGCCACCTGGCGGCCGGCCGGCGGGCTGATTCGGGTGGTGCTGGTGAAGGAGGAGGACGGCTGGATCCCGTGGTTCAGCACCAACCCCAACGCGACGGTGGAGGAGATCCTCGAAGGGGCGGCCGACCGCGGGTCGCTGGAAGGGACGTTCAAGGACGAGAAGGAGGTGTGGGGGGCCGGCCAGCAGCAACTGCGGAACATCGACGCCAACGTCGGGGCGTTCAACCTGAACTGCTGGATGTACAGCCTGACCGAGGCGTGGGCCTGGGACCAGCCCGACGAGCGGTTGGTGGACCGCAGCCGGTGCCCGTGGGACGACCCGACCCGGCGGCCTTCGCACGCGGACAAGCGCAAGGCGTTGCAGCGTCAGATGCTGCGGCAGGAAATCGACGAGGCTCTGGCGGGCGAGCCCCAGCCGGAGAGGATTCGGGAACTGGCCGAGCGGCTGCTGGCCCTGGCCGTATGAGAGCCCGGCCCCAGGGCGAACCCACCTCCGAACGCCCCCTGGCAGGCGGCGCGAGCCGGGTCCGGACCACCGCCTCCGCCCCCTCTCGTCTCCAGAAATATCAAAGATGGTTTCTGTGTATGATTAGGGCGTCGTTGAGAAAGTCTCGGAAAGTACAGACCGGTGGTGACTCCGTGGGGTTGCGCGGCTAGGCCGCGGCCCCACCCAGGTAGACACCTTTAAGCCTCTCTAATACCTCCGCATAGGTACGAGCACTACCCTTCCGCGGCTCCTCCTTGGGCGGGTACAGCGGGCAGCGAAGCAAGTCCTCCATGCTCCAGGCATGATCCGTCAACCCTGCTGCCACCGCCGGCGTACGCTGCTCCTAGCGGGGCGGGGTCGCCTGGACTTTCTGCCGCAGCGTCCGCACACACCAGCCGAAGTTGTACCACAGCACCACCAGCCAGGTGCAGGCTTCGTGATAGCTCAACTCCTTGGAGAACGTGTAACTCTTTCGCCGCTTGCGCGCATTGAACTGCCTCTGCGTTCCGAACCAACGTTCCACGAAGCTGGTGTTGAGCGTCTGCGAACATGCCGACTCCGCCAGTACCTCCTCGGCCTGTTCCTCACTGCCCAACACCACTTCGTGCCTCACCGACACCACGCGCCCGCCGGCGCGTTCCTTGACAACCTTGGCGTAGGTGATCTCGACAGGAAAGTAGAACTCGGGCATCTCTGCCTGCTCGAACTCCTTCACTTCCTCAGCCGTCAGGCCCATCTCGTCGCGCCACCACACCCCGTAGGTGTCCAGAATCACGGGCTCGTACACTTGATATCCGTCCGTGGTAATCAGTTCCGGCAACGCTCCGTCCGTGCGGTCGAAGAAGTCTGTGAACACCTGCACCACGGTATCGGCGTTGCGCCGGCCCACCACCAGGCTGATGATCAGTTTGCTTTCCGGGTCGATGATCACATGGTCCCAGTAGCTGCCCTGGTCGGCATCGGCAGGGTCCGATGAATCACACTGTTTGTCTTTTTTTTCCCACAAAGGACCACGCCTCGTCCGGTTGGATCTGCTCGGGGTGGACCTGTCGGACCTTCAGGTCGTGGAAGCGTTCGGCATGCTGGCCGGAGCGTTTGGTGAAACGCAAGACGGTGTTCAGACTGACACCACACAAGCGGGCGGTGGCACGGGCACCGATGCCCTCGGCCAGATGCTTGGCAATGGCGACGAGGGTGTCCTCGTCGGAGGTGAGTCCAAACAGGGGGGTATTGGTGCGTTCGGAGAAGTTCCTGCCGCAGGTGGCGCAGTACAGGTTACGGTAGCGGTGGCTACGGCCGGACCAGCCGTGGAGACGTAGGTTACCGGCACCGGACTGGCCGTAGTGGGGGCAGTCAGGGTTGGGGCAGGCGAGATGGGCGTAGGCTGCAGCGTACATGGCGTTCCTCCCCTCGGGTGGGGCTATTCTCATTATACGCTGCACCGGACGAGCCGCGCTATCCCGCGAAGTCACCACCGGCACGCCTACCACGCCCCGGACCGGCGGACGTTCGGGCAACGGCTGCGGCGGTTGCGCGAGTGGGCCGAGCAGAACTTGAGCGGGGAGATGCGGGAGCGGACGCTGCGGCTGTGCGGTCGGTCGGCGGAGTACGGTGAGGCCTACCGGCACCCAGGGGGTCAGCGGACCAGCAATATGCTGGACCGGGTGATGCGCAGCATGAATAGCTACTTC
>JAFAKX010000018.1 GCA_019234945.1 Silvibacterium sp. | reverse complement strand
CTTCGCCGCCGGAGGAATATTGAGCCTGCCGACCATCGCCGCCTGCTGGGCGTACGCGTCTCCCAGCGTGATCAGCGTCAGGTCGCTGTGGCTGAAGAGCGGATAACTGTCGGACACGGTTTGCAGCCGCGCAATCGACGCCGCATAATTCTCGCGGCCCGAATAGAACATTCCGATCTCATACTGCCGCGACGCCAGAACCTCCTGCACGTCGCGCAGCCGCTGCTTCGCCCGCGGAATCAGCGGCGAGTCCGGGAAATCCTGGATCATCGTCCGGTATTCCTGCTCGGCGTGAACGGCGTTCTGCGGATCACGGTCGGGCTTCTCCATCTGCTGGAAGTAGATATCGCCGACCTTCATCTGCGCTTCCGCGGCCTCAGGGGTATTTGGGAAGAACGTGATGAAGTCCTTGTATTCGGCCTCGGCCTGCGTCAGCGCCGCCGAGCCGCCCTCCTTGTACCAGGTGTCGCCAATCGCCAGCTTGGCGCGCATGGCGTACTCGGTTTCAGGATAGGTATTCAGCAGGGTCTGCAGGTCGAGCCTGGCCACGTCGTACTTGCCCTTCTTCATGGCAATCATGGCCTTGTCGAAAAGTTCTTTGTCCGGCTGCTTCGAATTCACATTCGACAGCGGATTCTGGGTCAAATCGCCCTGCTTCTTTTTCTTCTTGCCGATGGCCTGCGCGGCCGGCATGAGCGCCACGCACAGTCCAATAGCCGCTATCTGGGTGATAACGCGATTCATAACACCTCGACTCTTCGCAACTCTTCTTGCTCCGCCTTTTCAGGCCGATTCGGCTGCCGCAAGTTGTGCGGCCTGCAGCAGTTCGTGCGCGTTCTGCTCAGCTCGCCCATCGCTGAATACCGCGCTGCCTGCCACCAGCAGGTCCGCTCCAGCTTCGACGACGAGCCCGATGGTATCGTGAGCAACGCCCCCGTCTACCTCGATCCTATAGTTAAGACCCAGTTCCTCGCGAAGCTCTCTCAACCGCCGGATCTTGTTCAGTGAGTACGGAATAAAACTCTGACCGCCAAACCCTGGGTTCACGCTCATCACGAGCACGTGGTGAACCATCTCGAGCGCCGGGATCAGCAGATCGACAGCCGTCGCCGGATTGATGACTACCGCCGGCTCCATCCCGTGATGCCGGATCAGCTGCAGCGTCCGGTGCAGATGGGGGCAGGCCTCATAGTGGACGCTCATCCAGTCCGCGCCGGCTTCCGCAAACGACTCCACAAACTCGTCCGGATTCTCGATCATCATGTGACAGTCGATCGGCAGCTTCGTCACCTTGCGCAGCGACGCCAGCACCGGAGGCCCAATCGTCAGATTGGGCACAAAATGCCCGTCCATGACATCGAAGTGGATGACGGTACCGCCGCCCGCCTCGGCAGCCTTGACTTCATCCGCCAGGTGCGCGAAATCCGCTGACAGGATCGATGGAAGCAGCTCAACCAAGATGAGGAAAGTGTATCAGTTTGGCGGGGGTGGCCGTCAGCCCCTGATTCTCTTGCTGCTGGGTATTTTGATCGCTGTTCGCTGATCCCTGTACCCGTACATCCGCAAACACAAACCCATCCCGCTCCACCACCTCGCCGCTCTCGACGGGAATCTCCCGCTTGAACATCGGCCCATCATAGGCGATGGTATGAAACTCGCCGTTCTCCGCGCACGGATCGATATCCTCCGGCATGGCATCAAGCAGCGCCTCATCGAGATCGCGCCCCGCGAGCTCCTTCGGCAGCTTCTTCGGATCGACGCATACAATCCGCGCTTTCACGCCCGCCGCGAGCATCTCCCGCACCAGTGCGCGCGTCGGCCTTCTCCACAGCGGAAACACCGGCGTCAGCCCGGACCCCGCCAGCTTCTCCTCGCGATACCTCCGCACATCCTCGAGAAACAGATCGCCGAACGCCATGACCTTGACGCCGTCCGCCACCGCCCGCGCGCACGCCTCGCGCATCGCGGCTTCATACTGCTCATTCGAGCACGGCCACGGCAGCGGAACCGTAATCAGCGGTAGCTCCGCCGCCTCAGCCTGCGCCTCGACCAGTTCTCGCCGCGTGCCGTGCATGGCCACGCGATCGAACTCCGCATTCATGGTCGTCAGCAGCCCGGCAATCTCATACTCGCCGCTCTGCCGCAGCACGTGCAGAGTCCACGCGCTATCCTTGCCGCTGGACCAGGAAATGAGGGCTTTCTTCATCCGCTGAGATCAACATACCCCAACCTACTCAGGGGCAGTCGAGTAGAGGCCCGTGATGCTTGCGCTTGCCAGCGCATGGCCTGAGCTTCCCGCCTCGACCAGCGCTCGATACAGCGTGAGAGCCGTGGGCGGATAATTTGCCGAGAAAGGTAAGTCCAGCTCCTTGTCGAGGGCATAGACCGTGAAGACGTAAGGGTGGACATTTGGAGGATAATCAGGCGGCGGGCATGGCCCACCGTAGTTGAGGTCGGCATTTTGGCCGTCATTACCGTAAACGTTGATGACCTGACTCCCATAGGTGCTGCCCGTAATACCGGCATTCTGGGGAAGCTCGGTGGTCGTTGCCGAGATGTTATACATGCCCCAGTGCACAACACCTGCAATGGTGTCGAATGTCGTTACGGCGAAGCTGCGCGTACCGCGTGGCACATTCCTCCACAATAGCTCTGGTGACTCATCTCCTCCGGGGCTTCCATCAGTGGAGCAGACGTTGGCCCCGTTGAACACAAAATTTTGGATCGTGCTTATCGGCATCGTAGTGTTGTTCTTGAATGTGCTGCTTCGCAGCGAGAACCGGTTGTCTTCCCAATCCTGGCCGGAAGCGGAATATACGAGGGCCAGAAATCCAAACATTGCGATTGTGATCATGCTTAGCCGTTTCACAGGTCCTCCTTTGACTGCTACGTGTGCGGCGACAGTCCTCAGATTTGACCTCACCGCAGGTCAGAATCAGAAGGTCCGAAATCACCAAGGCCATAACCTTGATTCGGATCTCAGGAATTAATGCGCATTGTCCTGGAAATTGGGGCCAGTTCATCCGGATCCGGAGAACTGAAAGGGAGGTCAGAAGCTATGGGTTGGCTGAACGATGGGAGTCTACGCCCCGTCCGCTGGGTGTCAAGCGATTGTGGCCACCTTTGCAGCTGATGCCCGAATCATTTGAGATGAAATCTCATTCGCTAACGTTTTAACTCGAGTAAGCGATACTCCGGTCCAGCGACTTTTCGGCGGTTCCACTTGAGCTACGGATCCATCAGTCTCTCGTCCGCAACCTTGGCCCACATGCAGCCGAGAACGGATTCGCCAGAAACGTGCCCGGAATCCCCGACACAATCACCGTGCCATTTGGGTTGAAGTGCGCCGTCCGGTACTCCCCTTCCGGAAGCCCGATCATCCTCCGCCAGTTCTGTCCGCCGTCGTTTGTGATGTACACACCAGTAAGCGCCGTCACCACTTGCCGGTTCGGATTTGCCCGGTCAACTTCAATCCCGTACGCACGGATGTTCGGCCCGGTTTCATCGTCGTCGCGGTGATAAACGAACTCCGCATCCATCACCTTCGCCACCACATCACGGCTTACCGGCTCATAGATTCCCCAGCACGCCGCAATATGCAAACCGCCAACCGTGTTGATCGCATGGATCGCCGAATCCTCGCCCACACCCTTAACCATCGTCCACTTCATCGTGTGCAGGTCCAGCCGGTATATCTGGTCGCCCGTCCCTACGTACAGCGACCCCGGACGCGCCCTCCCCGGCTTGTCCCATTCCATCGAAAAAATTTGCAGGTCCGTCGGAATCTGCGGGAGCCGCCCATCCTCTACCCACTCGCCGCCGCGCCCCTTGCGGTAGCTGAACAGCTTCGGATCCATATCGAAATACCCATACGCCACGATCATGCGCCTGCCGTCCGCCGTAATCTTCACTGCCGCCGCCCTTACCGGATCGCCCTCCTTCTTCGTAATGCTCACCCACGGCCTGTCATGCGGAACCCGCGGCCCTTCAATATACCTCACCAGCGCCGCGCCGCTTCTCTGCGGCAGCACCTGGAACGCCCCCTTTTGCGTCGTAACCACGAACTCGTTCGCACCCGGCAGCACCTCCAGCCCATTGCGCAGCCCCTCATCGATCCCGGAGTCGTAATACCGCGAATCTATCCGCGCCACCTCGATCCACGTCTGCCCGCCATCGGTTGATTTCGAGATGTACAGCGCCTGCTCCTGCTTGGGAATACCGCTATGCAGGTCCGCGTTCAGCGCCCATACCGCATTACGATCCTTCGGACTTGCGCTCGGGTCCATCGCCATCACCTCAATAAAGTCCGCCGCAAACCCATGACTCCCCGGAAGGGTCTTCACCTCGCGCACATAGCAGCTGTCCGAGTCAGTGCCTGAATCACCAGGCTCGCCTTGCAATCCCCATGCCGCCACCGGAATGACCATCAGCGTCAAACGGAATATCCGTCTCAACGTCCGACCGCTTCGCACGTTGCCCCCCGAAAGCTCACCCCCCAAATTTACCCCTGTACATCGAACGATGATGCTCTGTTCACTCGGCGTTCATCCGTGCGAAATCTCCGACTGCGATGAAAACGTTTGCCGCCTGATCGGTACATTCTCTTCTTGACATTCACCGGCTTTAGGGCGCAGAACAAGATCCAAGGCGCCACGTCAAAGCGATGCGCCTCATATTCACGGCCCACAACGCCGGGAGTCATCCTCTTGAGGTGTGTCATGAAGTCCGCAAGCTCACCAAATGCTCCCGTCTTGACCTGTTGGAAGGACATAGCAAACTACTTCGGCAAAGGTGTGCGCACAGTACAGCGGTGGGAGCGTGATTTGGGCCTACCCGTCCGGCGTCCCGATGGAGTCGATCACAAAACTGCGGTTATCGCCTATCCCGGCGATCTCGACGATTGGCTGCATTCGCGGTGGTCGCGCCGATCGATTGAGAACAGGCATGAAGCAGATCAGTTGGCCATTGACCGCCGAATCATATCGAACGAGATATCCGACGGGCTCAGGGTTTCTCGCGAACTCCAAAGAGAACTGCGGGCGTTGCGCAGGGAACACCGTGACCTCATCGATCAACTCTCATCGGGCCTCAGCGAACTCCGCGAGAGTTGCCAGCAGTCGCCGTGGCGTTCGACAAGGCCCTGAACAGCCTACTTCGAGAGCAGGCCGAAAACTACCACGCCCGTCGGCGTTCCCACAAATACCTTCCCATTCGCGACGACGGGAGTGATGAATTTGTTGTCTACGAAATAGTCGCGGTTTTTTCCGGCCTGGGTGCTGTTGTAGTATTCGTGGGCGAGGTTGGTTGGGTCGTAGGCGTGAAGGACGCCTCGTCCACTCGCGCCGTTCTCGACTGTCCACACAATTCCGTCTTTTGTGCCGTTCGCGCTGACACTCGGGGTTGCTCCCGGATAAGCGTAAACCTCCGACGACTGGCTGGATGCATTGGTCAGCAATTGCGCATCGGCGATGGTGAACGCCTTAAGGTATTCGTTTCTCCCGCCATAGTAGATCGTTCCGTTGAACCATGCGGGCATGCCCCACACGCCGTGGACAGTGGCACCGGGCAGCTCCTGATAGATGTTGTTGTGGCTCGAGTTGAACTTGCCCATATTGGTCCGGTCCACTATATAGATTGCGCCGTCCTTTCCGGCGCCGATGGCGAGTTGGTGAACCTTGCCTTTCGAATCCGTCAGATCAGGGAGCAGGAGCACGCCGCCCGATCCCAGATCCAGATCGGCGTCGGATTCGCTCACGGTGTTGTATGGATTAAAGTAGTCAGCCACCGTGAGCTTCCGGTTCGCGGTGGAGATCTTCATGAAGGCGTTACCGTAGTCGCCGTGGATGGGAAAGCCGTTCGCATCGAGCGTGGTGTCGAATCCGCCGTTCGCGTCGAGGAAGTAGATGTTGCCGCTCGCATCGGCTGCGAGACCTGCTCCGGACATCCAGATCGAGCCTTCGCCGGCGCCGAATCCGCCGCTGCCACCAGAGTTGGGAGTCAGATTGAGCACAGCAGCCTGCTTGAGGGTGGTCTCGCTATAGGCCATCAGCCAGCCGGTGTAGGGAACCTCGTCGCAGTGCGACGTCCAGCCCATGTAGATGGTGCCGTTCAACAGCAGCAGCCCCACGCGTTCGGCGTGTTGGCCAGGCAGAAACGTCTGAACCCCGTTTTTCGAATACAGGCCTGTTCCTGGATATGTTGCCTGAATCTCCGTCGGGCCTCCGCTCAGCTCGGCCCCGGTGACGAGGTCGAGCGCATGCAGCCGCTGGTGATAACTGCCACTCGAATCCTTGCTCATCGCCACGACGAAGATCGCGCCATGCGCACCATAATCGCGATCGATCACCGGCGTCGAGGTGATGCCGATCTCAGGCGTGATCTGGTCGCAGCCATGATCGTCGCTGGTCGTTTCGTTTGTGCCGAGCATCGAGCCCCCCCATAACCGGGCTCCCGTATCGGCATCAAAAGCATAGACGCTGTCGTGCTCGGAAACCACATAGAGGACGTTGCGGGTTTGCCCGTTGAGTCTCATACCGGAGAGATAGAGGGGCGCGCCGTCCACCTTGCCATCTGTGTTGTAAAAGCCGACTACGCCGAATCCTGATGCGTTGACGTTGGAGGGCGTCAGGACGGTCTCCCGCGCGTTGAGCCCGTCGCGGGCATTGTCGTAGTGGTATGTGGTGACGTCGACTCCGGCCTGCACCACAGGGTTTACGGTGAGCTGCAGTGTCACCTCGTGCCTAAGGGTGCCTGAGTTTCCCGTAAACGTCACAGTGGCGCTCGTTGCCGCGGCAGAGGCTCCGGCGGTGAGCGTTACGCTCCGAGCAGCACCCGGCGTTAGTGTCAGCGTGGACGGACTGGCGGTCACGCCGGAGGACAATCCGCTGAGAGATACGCTGACGCGGCCAGTGAAGCCATTCAGCGCTGTTGCCTTCACCGAAACCGGCTGTCCGGAGGCACCGGCTGTGAGACCAAGGGTCTTCGGGACGAGTGAGAGAGAGAAATCGGGCAGCGAAGCCGCAGCGGAGACGGTCAGGGCAAGATTTGCCTTGTGGATCAGCGTTCCCGACGAACCGGTTAGCGTGATGTTAGAGGTGCCCGCGGCAGCCTTCGAGCCGGCGGTCAGCGTTACGCTCTGGCTCACGCCGGGATTCAGCGTCAGCGTCGACGGACTGGCGGTCACGCCGGAGGCCAATCCGCTGAGAGATACGCTGACGCTGCCCGTGAAGCCATTCAGCGCGGTTGCCTTCACCGAAACCGGCTGTCCGGAGGCACCGGCCGTCAGTGCGAGGCTCGTCGGAGCGATCGTCAACGAGAAATCCAGAGGCTTTCTCGGAGCAGTCAACGTGATCGCGACAGTCGCTGCGTGTGTTGTACTGCCCGACGCGCCGGTAAACGTGACCGTCGCCGC
>JAFAKX010000121.1 GCA_019234945.1 Silvibacterium sp. | reverse complement strand
TTGGCGGCTCGCAGGCGCTCGGAGGTAATGCCACCGTTGATCTGCCACGGGTCGAAGACGACCATTTCGTTCAGCGGAATGCCCATCGCATAGGCAGTGTTTCGGCCCAGGTGCTGGTCGGGGAGGAAGAGAATCTTTTCCGCGCGCGCGAAGGCCCATTCGAAGGCGTTGCGGGCGTTCGAAGAGGTGCACACGAGGCCCCCGCGCTCTCCGCAGAACGCTTTGATCGCAGCGGTGGAGTTCATGTATGTGAGCGGGATGAGTTCTCCGGGCTTGATGCCGGCGTCGAGCAGGGTATCCCAGCAGTCTTCGACCTGGCCGATCTCTGCCATGTCGGCCATGGAGCAGCCGGCGTTGAGGTCAGGGAGGATCACCTGCTGGCCCGTTCCCGGCGGGTTGTCAGGGCGGCCGAGGATGTCGGCGCTTTCGGCCATGAAGTGGACGCCGCAGAAGACGAGATACTTCGCTTCGGTCTGGGCGGCAATCTTCGAGAGCTTATAGGAGTCGCCGGTGTAGTCGGCAAAGCGGATGACTTCATCGCGCTGGTAGTGATGGCCGAGCACCACCGTGCTCCTGCCCAGCTTCTGCCGGGCCGCGGCGATTCGCTCGTCCATGCTGTGATCGGGGAGGGCGAGGTAGTTGTCCAACGAGCAAACGGCCTGTTCCTCAATAGGGGACTCAACCGCAAAAGGGGAAGCAACCGCGACTACTTCTTTTTCAAGTACACTCATGACCTGTTTCGCCTTCAGTCCACTCTCAACCTGGTAGCTGCGATGGACGGGGATGTTGAAAGCATCTCGGTTGCAGTCGATTCACTGCGGCGCGGGCCGCCCAACCGACGGGGATGTTGCAACCCACCTATGTTGATGCGCCCGGGAGGACCAACGTCGCAAAAACGAGAGGCGGTAAGGGCGTTTCAATACAATCAGTTTAATACGGCTGTAATGGTCAGGTGCCGGAGGCGTCCGGCGTTGGCTGGATGAAAATCCAGCGCGATCGGCAAGGACCTGGCAGTTTGTGACGGGCTATCCCGACAGGTATCATGAGGGCTGATGCACTTCGCCGATTCCATTGTGATCTTCCTGCTGGCGCTGGTTCTGTTCGGGCCGAAGAAGCTGCCGGAGATCGGACGCCAGATCGGCAAGCTCCTGGCCGAGTTCCGGCGCGCTTCGAACGAGTTCAAGATGCAGATTGACGAAGAGTTGCGCGCGATGGAGCAGCAGGAGCGGCAG
This sequence comes from Silvibacterium sp., assembly GCA_019234945.1. Classification (GTDB taxonomy): domain Bacteria; phylum Acidobacteriota; class Terriglobia; order Terriglobales; family Acidobacteriaceae; genus Silvibacterium. The sequence continues at coordinate 2,242 of JAFAKX010000121.1, read as the reverse complement.
AAGAAGCTCGAAGAGGCAGCAGCCGCAGCCCAGAGGGCGGAACTGCCTGCGCCGGAAGCCGCACCCGAGCCGTCGATCCTGCCTGCGGCGAGTTCGACGCCACTGACTATTTCGCCGCCAAGCACGGGAGAAATCGTGAGCGCGAACGCGCCCTACGCGCCGGTGACGCCGCCGGAACTGCCTGAATCATCCGTCACGAACGCGGCAGTGTCGACTCCGGAGGTCCACCTCAACGGGAGCGGCCACGGCGACAGCGATGCGGTTCCGGTGAACGCCAACGTCCATCATGGTTGATCTCCTCGACCGAGCCAAGACCTCGGTAACGCAACGCGCAGAACTGCCGGGCATGAGCCTGCTCGAGCATCTCGAGGAGCTGCGCCGGCGAATCATCCATTCGGTCATCTACCTGGTGGTCGGGTTCTTCGTGGCGTGGGGTTTCCACGAGCGGATCTACAGCCTGATGCAGGCACCGATCTCGTACGCACTCAAGAAGCATGGCCTGGACCCGAAGCTGGTGATTCACAACCCGATCGATGGCTTCAACATGTACCTGAAGATCAGCTTCCTGGGCGGATGCATTATTGCCGCGCCCTTTGTGCTGTACCAGGTATGGCTGTTCATTTCGCCGGGGCTTTATCAGAACGAGAAGCGATATGTCATGCCCTTCATGTCGGCGACGGTGGGCCTCTTTCTGGCCGGGGCGTACTTTGGATATCGCTGGGTGTTTCCGGGCTCGCTGGATTTTCTGTTTACCTTCAGCCATGAATTCCGGCCGCTGATCGAGGTCAATGAATATACGGATCTGTTTCTCACGGTGATTCTCGGGCTGGGGATTACGTTCGAGTTGCCGATCCTGGTGCTGTTCCTGTCGATGTTCGGGATCGTGAGCCCGAAATTCCTGTGGAAGAACATACGCTACGCGATCCTGATTATCTTCATCATTGCTGCAATCATCACGCCGACTCCGGACGTGCTGACGATGTGCGTATTTGCGGCTCCGATGCTGTGCCTTTACCTTCTCAGCATCGGGGTATCGTACCTGGTGCATCCGGCAACACGCAGAAAGCGGAAGGAAGCCCAGGAGAGCTGATTGCAACGATTCTTTATCCTGTTCCTGGCACTGACAACTGTTTTAGGGACCGGTGCTGAGGCGCAAGCCGATTTCAATGGCGCGCGAGCACTGGGGTATGCGCGGGAGTTTGTCTCGATCGGGCCGCGCTGGATCGGCAGCCCCGGCCATGCCAAAGCGGAAGCCTTCATCCGGAAGCAGTTTGAGCACGACCAACTCGAAGAAGATACGTTCACGGCGACGACGCCCGAGGGTCCGATGCCGATGCGCAACTTCATCGTGCGCTTCCCGGGTAAGAAGGACGGCGTCATCGTAGTCGCAACTCACTACGAAACGAATTATCCGCTCCGCAATATTAGCTTTGTTGGCGCCAACGACGGCGGGTCAACCACTGGGCTACTGATCGAGCTGGCGAATCATCTGCGCGGGCGGACGCTCGATGGGTACAGCGTGTGGCTCGTGTTTTTTGATGGCGAGGAAGCGGTCCAGCAATGGTCGCACTCGGACTCGCTCTACGGGAGCAGGCACCTCGCGGCAAAATGGCAGAACGACGGCACGCTTCGGCGCATCAAAGCATTCTTGCTTGCCGATATGCTCGGGGATAAAAATCTTGATGTTGAGCGTGATCTGAACTCGACGCCATGGGTCGAAGACGTTGTGAAGAAGGCTGCGGCACGGCTGGGCTACCAGTCCTACTTTTTCGCAAAGAGCGATCAGGTGGAAGACGATCACCTGCCGTTTCTGCAGCGTGGGGTACCGTCGGCGGATGTGATCGACCTGGACTACGGGCCCCAGAACTCGTACCACCATACGGCTCAGGACACGATGGACAAGGTGAGCGCGAAGAGCTTGACCATCACGGGCAACGTTTTTCTTGAAACAATCAGGCTATTGAACGAACATTAGCCGATGATTGCGGGGGCATCAATTGGCTTCTGGATCGCCTTTCACGCGATCGTAGCCGTGCTCCTGTTCGTGGACCTGGCCCTGCTGCAGCGCGGCAAGACGGTATCCATCAAGGCGGCCTGGAGCTGGACCGGAGTCCTCGCAGCACTCGCGTTCTGCTTCGCCCTGCTGCTGTCGCAGACACAGGGCAAGCAGCCGGCGCTGGAGTTTCTGTCGGGATACCTTGTCGAAGGCTCGATGAGCGTCGACAACCTGTTCGTCTTCCTC
>JAFAKX010000080.1 GCA_019234945.1 Silvibacterium sp. | reverse complement strand
CCTGATGGTCAAGATCACCGCGTTGAACCAGGCGAACGATAAGAAGGTTGTGCGCACCTGGTCGCGCCGGTCCACCATCCACCCGGACATGGTGGGTCACACGATTGCGGTGCATAACGGCAAGAAGTTCGTGCCGGTGTATGTGACGGAAAACATGGTAGGCCACAAGCTGGGCGAGTTTGCCGCGACGCGCACGTTCAAGGGGCACTCGGCCAAGGCTGCTGAGACTACGGCGAAGCCGAAGTAAGCGAAGAGGCGGGTGAATTGCGGAACTCGCGCCGTTGAAGCGCGAGTAAAGCAAGAGGGCGCAGTGATTCATCACGGAGCCCTCGGATTGAGGGATTTGGCAATGCAAGTGGAAACACGGGAATTCACAGCTCAGGCACGGTTCCAGCGGGTTTCGCCGCAGAAGGCGCGGCTGGTGCTGGATCTGATCAGGGGCCAGAGCGTTGAGCAGGCCCTGAGCACGGTGGCGTTCACGAAGAAGGGCGTTGCCCCCATGGTTGAGAAGGTTTTGCGTTCGGCACTGCAGAACGCGAACTACCTGAGCCAGGAACAGGGACTCGACGTCGACGTGGACAACCTGTACGTGAAGACGGCGATCGCGAACGACGGGCCGCGCATGAAGCGCATTCGCCCGGCTCCGATGGGGCGCGCATACCGCTATCAACGCAGGCTGTCGCACATCGTCATCTCCGTTGCGGAGCGCGGCGGAAGCGACCGCTCGAGCCTGGTGACCAGGGTAGAGGAAGAGGAGACCGCGCCGAAGGCGAAGAAGGCCGCAGCGAAAAAGGCTCCTGCAAAGAAGGCGCCCGCGAAGAGGGCAGTTGGAAAGAAGCCGGCGGCGAAGAAGGCTGCGAAGTAGGTAGGTTTAAGGGGAAATTATGGGACAGAAAGTCCATCCTTACGGATTTCGACTCGGGATCAACAAGCCATGGCGTTCACGCTGGTTTGTTGAGCGCGACTACGACAAGCTGCTGATTGAAGATGTGAAGCTCAAGAAGGAGCTCAAAGAAAAGCTCAAGGCGGCCGGTGTCAGCTCGGTCGAGATCGAGCGTCCGGGCAACAAGCTGCGCATTATCATCCGCACGGCGCGTCCGGGCATCATCATCGGCCGCAAGGGCGCGGAAATCGATAAGCTGAAGGTTGACCTGCAGAAGCGCACCAACCGCGATGTCTTTATCGACATCCTCGAGGTGAACAAGCCCGAGCTTGACGCGCAGCTGGTGGCCGAGAGCATTGCTCTGCAGCTCGAGAAGCGTGTCGGCTTTCGCCGCGCAATGCGCAAGGCTGTGGATTCGGCCCTTCGCTTCGGCTGCAAGGGTATCAAGGTGCGCGTGTCAGGCCGGTTGAACGGCAACGAAATCGCACGCTCGGAGTGGTATCTGCAGGGCCGTCTGCCGCTGCACACGCTGCGCGGCGATATCGATTACGGGTTCGCTGAGGCGCACACGACCTACGGCATTATTGGTGTGAAGACCTGGATCTATCGTGGGGATATCTACCAGCAGAAGCGGCGTGAGCCGCAGGCCGCGGTCGGAACGTCGGTGTTCTAACTGCAGGGATTAGGGAACAGGGATTAGGGATTAGTCTTCGTCGCCTTCGTCGAGAGATACGGCTGAAGACGGCAGTAGAAGTGAACTAATGGCTAATGGCTGACCGCTAATAGCTTGTTTGAGGGTTTCGTTATGTTGATGCCAAAGAAGGTCAAGTTTCGCAAGCAGCAGCGCGGCCGCATGCGCGGCAAGGCGTGGCGCGGAAGCGAGCTTTCGTTCGGCGATTACGGACTGAAGGTCATGGAGTGCGGCTACATCACCGACCGGCAGATTGAAGCCAGCCGTGTCGCGATGACTCGCTTCATCAAGCGCGGTGGCAAGATCTGGCTGCGCCTTTTCCCAGACAAGCCGGTCACGAAGAAACCTGCCGAGACCCGTATGGGGAAGGGCAAGGGCGCTCCCGATCACTGGGTTGCGGTGGTTCGTCCGGGCAAGGTGCTCTTTGAGATGGAGGGCGTGAGCCCGGAGATGGCGCAGGAGGCGATGCGCCTGGCTGCGCACAAGCTTCCGCTGAAGACGCGCTTTGTGCAGCGTCATGACGTGAAGATTGTCGCGGCGGCGAAGTAGGACCAGGGCTTCGGGCGCAGAACTCGGAGCGCAAAGGAATAAGAGATGGAACTCGAAAAGATTCGTAACTTCAGCGACAGCGAGCTGGTAATCGAGCAGAAGAAGGCGGCCGAGCAGCTTTTCCGGCTGCGCTTCCAGATGAAGCTCGGCCAGAACGAGGGTGTGAAGAAGCTCCGCGAGCTGAAGAAGGACATTGCGCGCATCAAGACGATCGCGCGCGAGCGGGAGCTTGGCCTCTACGGTGAGAAGCCTCAGGCTGAATCGGTTGCGCCGAAGGCGGCCGCTACCAAGGCCAGGAAGAAGACCAGCTCGAAGAAGAAGGAGGCTCGCTAAGTTATGGCTGAAGCCGTGAAGACAGCAACGGGGGGCGCTCCGCAGTCGCGCCGCAACGAGAAGGTCGGTCAAGTGGTCTCGACCAAGATGCAGAAGACCATCGTGGTCGAAGTCGAGATGCGCAAGGCACACCCGAAGTACAAGCGTGTCATGAAGCTGAGCAAGAAGTTCTACGCGCATGATGAGAACAACACGGCGCGCGTGGGCGATATGGTTCGTATCCGCGAGACGCGGCCGCTGAGTAAGCTGAAGCGCTGGAATCTCGAAGAGATTGTGCGCCGCTCGGCGCTCGCGCAGGTCGAGGAAGTAGCCGCAGACGTCCAGGCATAAAGGGCGCGAAGAAGGATTGAGGAGAAAGAGCTATGGCAGTGCAAATGAGAACCATGCTCGAGGTTGCCGATAACTCTGGCGCCCGGAAGCTGCAGATGATCCTTCCGCTGGGCGGAGCGAGCGGCAAGAAGGCCGGCCTGGGTGACGTGGTGACGGCGGCGGTGAAAGAAGCCGCTCCAGACGGTCAGGTGAAGAAGGGCAAGGTGGTCAAGGCCGTGATCGTGCGGACGCGCAAGGAGCACCGGCGCCGCGACGGAACCTATATCCGCTTTGACTCGAATGCCGCCGTCCTAATCAACGAGGCCGGCGAGCCAGTTGGAACGCGCGTCTTCGGGCCGGTTGCCCGCGAGCTGCGCGAGAAGAAGTTTTTGAAGATTGTTTCGCTCGCTCCCGAGGTTCTGTAGGCCCGGTAGCAGCAGAGGGAAGATTTTATGAGCCTGAACATACAGCGCAACGATCGTGTAGCGGTCATCTCCGGCGCGGATCGCGGCAAGCAGGGACGCGTGCTAAGCGTGCTGCCGGACAA
>JAFAKX010000021.1 GCA_019234945.1 Silvibacterium sp. | reverse complement strand
GCCGATCGCAGTGATCCCGTGGGAAAGCTGCAGCGAGAGCGCCATGGTCTGCGAGAATTGCGCGAGCGACCACGCCGCGGCGATGAACCACGCGAGCACCGTGAGCCATACCAAGACTCCTGACGCTGAAGAATGCATCCGTAGGTGATGGACGCTGCGAGCTCGTCGTAATGCGGTGTCATAGTTGCGCATCGAGTCGCCCTCACGCAACTCCTCGCCTTCAAAGAGTTCATCCGCGAGTGTCCTGCTCCGGCGTTGCAACGCATTGAGCAGGACGAGCAGTAGCGCCGTCCCGACCGTCAGCGTTACTGCAATCACGGCGACGTGCGTTATGTGCGCTTTTTCTACCGCTGGATCAAGCTCGAGAAGTTCCCGAACAAGTTCGTTCTGCAACGTCTCCTGCCATAAGGTGGCTATGGCATCGGGCGGTAAGAGCTGATCCTTTGCATCGGTTGAAGTGACGGTCACGATCGGCAAGGGTACCGGGTGGTGCGCGTCTGTCGCCTCAATCGTGACGATATCGCCATCGTGATGCGCAGTGACGTGCAACGTTGTCGCGTCGTACACCGGCGTACCATTGGGGGCGACCGCGATCAGCTGATGCAGCGCCTGCTCCACGAGTAAAGCGCGGTTCACCGCACTAACTTCGGCACCTCTCAAGTCCGCGCGCGCCGCTACGCTAAAGAGCCGCACGCCGTTGAGTTCGACGATCGCTCGTGTGAAGAGACCCTTGCTCGAGTTATCGACGGGAACTGCCGTGGCCTGTGGCGAGAACGGCAACGTTTGCGCCTCGACACGCGAGGCGCAGCAGAACAACGTTAGAACCCAGAGGGCGACGACGAGCGATTTCAAAGCGTTCCCACGGCGCGCGCGGAGGCACGGCGCTTCGACCCTGATTCGTGCACAAGCAAAACCGGCACACCCGCTTCTCGCAGGACATTGTCGGTTATACTCCCCCAAAGAGCGCGCGACAATCCCCGGCGATCGTGCCTCCTCATCAGGATGATGTCGACGTTCAGCTCCGCAGCTACCGTGTTGATCACCTTATGAACCGGCGTGCCGTGCGAAACGTGTGTGCGGCATGTACCCCCATACTCACGCACGATCGCCGTCGCATTGCAAAGGAAGTTCTCTATGCGTTCTTCATAGCGTGCTACGTCGGACTCAGGGATCACGGTCAGCGCCGCATTAGCATATTCACGGGCGAGGTCCATAACGTACAGAAGAGTGAGCTTCGCCTGGAACTCGTTCATGAGTGCGGCGGCGGTCATCAGCGTAGTTTTTGAAACAGATGTCCCCTCGAGCGGGACCAGCAGATGGCGAAACACGAGCGCTATGCCATTTCGATTTCAACGTCGGTGTTTGTTGGTTTCGGCATCGCGAAGAGAAGCGGAAGCACGACAAGCGCCGCGGCTCCGATCGCAAAGAAGACATCTGCGAAACCCATCGCGTTTGCTTCGAGCGTGACGACTTGCCAGAGACCAATAACGGCCTGGTGTGCCTGTTGTCCGGCAGTTTGTATCAAGTGCGTCACTGGCGCGCTGCCCAGCGTGATGTTGGCGGCCAAACGATCCTGATGCAGATCGGCGCGACGATCGAGCAACGTCACGAGAAGAGCGCTGGCAAACGATCCTCCGAGTTGGAAGAAGAGATTGATGAAGGCGCTTGCCATCGAGCTTTCTTGTCCTTCGACGCTTCCCATCACGGTAACCAGCAACGGAACGAACAGTATGGCGCCGCCAACACCTTGAACGATGAGCGGCAGCATCATCGCATCAAACGACGTACCGGACGTAGTGCAGAGTGCGAGCCAGATCGATCCGATGCCGGTGATCAAAAGGCCGGTTCCGAGCATGGCGCGCGAATCGACCTTGCCGCTCTGCAACAAGAGGCCGGCAACGGGTGTGAGCAGTGCCATCGGCGCCGCGCGCACGAGCAGCAAGTCGCCGCTCATCGTCGCGGTGAAGCCCAAAATGTTCGAGACATATTGGGGCAGGATCAGCGTAGTGCCGAACATCGGGATACCAAGGGACAGTGAGATGATCGAGCCCACGCCGACCGCGCGTTTGGCCAACAAGCGCAGGTTGATGATGGGCTTTTTGGTCCCCTTGAGTTCCCGCACAGTAAAGGCGATGAAGCCGATGACCGCAGTGACCGTCAAATAGCAGATCATTTTGCTGCTGAACCAGTCTTTGTTCTCGCCTTCGTCGAGCACGTATTGCAGCGAGCCGACGGCAAGCGCCAAGAACGCAATGCCGAGGCCATCAACGGGAAGACGTTGCGCTTTCTGCGGATTGCGTAGCATCGTCCAAATGATGGCGGTTGCGATGATGCCGGGCAGAATGTTCACCCAGAACACCCAGCGCCAGCTGTAGGCATCGGTCAACATGCCGCCGATCCATGGTCCGAGCGCCGGGCCGCAGACGGCGCCGATGGCAAAGATGGCCTGACTAATGCCAAGTTCTTCGGGCGACATGGTGTCTTTCAAGAGCGGTTGCGCAACGGCGAGGAGACCGCCCCCGAATGCGCCTTGGAGCACGCGGTAAAACACGAGCTGCCCGAAGGAATTGGCGGAACCGCACAACGCCGAAGCGATGGTAAATCCCGCAATAGAAAGCGCGAAGTATTCCTTGCGGCCTAAGCGCATGCTCAGCCACGGCGTCAACGGGATGACGACGACATTGGAAATGATGAAGCCGGTGATGACCCACGTGACGCTATCAGCCGCTACGCCCAAATTGCCTTGGATATACGGCAGCGCCACGTTGATGATGGTCGAGTCGAGCGTCTGCATCAACGCGGCGAGCATGATCGCGGAAATGATCACAACTCTGCGTACGCCGTACTCAACGACGCTGGTTCGCTCGTCAGAATTTCTTTCGCTCACGACGCTACCGGCTGGCCTTCAACAGTCAATGCATCCGAATTCTCATCGACAAATATACGCAGCCGTTTGTAGGCAGCGGCGTCGACGCCGTCCGCAAACTGCGAACGAAAGATCAATATGTCGTCGATAGCCGTTACGAGTGCGGACCACGCGGGGTGGTGCGCGTTACCGCATGTAAAGAAGGCTTCGGTAGCGGATTGCAGTGCATGCTGCAATAAAAGCGGAGAGACTCCATGCGAGCCGGCGGCGGCGCTAACGACGGAGATATCTTCCTTAAGTAAGCTGAGGGCACACGCCGCGTCTTGGTCGAGATACCCGACAATCGTGGAGCTCATCGTGTCATACCGGTACGGACGAGCGCGCGAGCCCATCCGGCGGACGTATGGATACGAGCGTGGAGGAACCCCTCGCTGTCTGAGATGACGGAGTCGATCATGAACCCCGCGTGTATGGCGTCACCAACGCTCTCGAAGATCTGGATGCCCATCTAACCTGTGCTCCCGTAATTTGTGTTGGTCGGCCCCGAGTGAGTCGCGGCTCAACTGCGATCATTAAATCAAAACTGATAAAATTGTCAATAACGATGAGATATGATATATTTGACATATGGAAAATTCTCCGACCCCCAAGGGCGAGGCCGTCGATAGAGAGCCGCGCAGTACGCGACGGAAGCGCGCAACGCGCGCGAAGCTAATGGAAGCAGCCTTCCGGCTGATGGCCGGTAAGGGGATGGAAGGCGTCGCGATCAACGAGATCACGGAGGCCGCGGACGTCGGCTTCGGCTCGTTTTACAACCACTTTGAATCGAAGGAAGCACTCTACGAAGCCGTCATCGACTCAGTATTCGAGGACTTCGGTGATTCGATTGACCGTTTGTTCGCTGGGGTTACGGACAGCGCGGAAGTTATTTCCATTGCTGTACGTCACACGTTGCTGCGGGCGGCGCGCGAGCCGCT
>JAFAKX010000137.1 GCA_019234945.1 Silvibacterium sp. | reverse complement strand
TGTAGCTCTGCAGCGGGCTCATCTTGACCATCTGGTAGAGATACTCCTTGAGCCGCGCCAGATCGAGCCGCTGGATGTCGCGCCCGGTAAAGTAAAACTTGCCGGGGCCTTCAAGGTGGATCTGCGTGGCGGTCGCGGCGGCCAGCGCCTGGTGCCACAGGTCGACAAAGTCGGCGCAGCGCCGGTCGCCCTTTCGCGCCGCGGCGAAGACCTCATCAGGCTCCATGTCGAGAAAGCGCAGCCGCATGGCGCGATGGCCCGTAATCCCTTCAAGGTGTCCCCTGCCGCCGCAGGCGCAGTATTTCTCCTTGGGATCGAGGGTGATGATCGTGTGTCCGCCCTCCCACGGCCCTTCTGTGAAGGGAAACCGGCCGTAACCGATGCCGTTGCCGATCGTCCAGACGCGCACCAGCCTGTCGAGCTGACCGCGCGTTCCGGCCACACCTACCGCGATCGCATCCGCGTCATTCAGCGCGTTGACGGTGAACTCGAGACCTCGCGCCGCAAGTGCATTTCTCACCGCGCCCGCAATATTTGCCCCCTTGAGCTGCTGCAGGTTCGGCGAGTCTTCAATCACGCCATTCCGTAGGATGCCGGGAACGGCGATACCCGCGGCGTTGATCCCGCTGCCGCTCGGCGCCAGTGCGGCAATCTGTTCGCATAGCAGCTCAGCCAGCGCGTCGGCCGGCATTTCCACCAGGCCGGACTCCTCTTCCGGATCATGCTCGTGGGCGGGATAACGCCTGATCTCACTCGCGATCTTGTGGTCCTCGACCAAGCCTGCAACTACTTTTTCCGTCATCACTACGCCGACGGTCTTTGCCATATTGCCGCTCCTGTCCTCAACGCATCTTCAGCTCTCGAACCGGGCCAGGCGATTGATGCCGTTGAAAGCGGCTGCCTTGTAGCACTCGGCCAGCGTGGGATAGTTGAACACTGAATCGATAAAGTATTCAATAGTGCCGTTCAAAACCATCACGGCCTGGCCGATATGCACCAGCTCGGCGGCCCCTTCACCGATAATGTGAACGCCCAGAATCTGCTTGGTCTCGCGGTGAAAAATCAGCTTCAGACGCCCTGTCGTATCGCCGCGAATCTGCCCGCGCGCAATCTCGCGATAATACGCCACGCCAACTTCGTACGGCACATCCTCTTCCGTGAGCTGCTCCTCGGTTTTGCCAATGAACGAGATCTCCGGAATGGTGTAGATGCCGTAGGGATAAAAGCTCGGATTCGACTGCACCATCGACTCGCCGAAGGCCCGCTCCGCAGCGATCCGCCCCTGCTCCATCGAGACGGAAGCAAGGCTGGGGAACCCGATGACATCGCCGACCGCGTAGATGTGCGGCACCTTGGTGCGAAAATCCTTGTCTACGGGAATGCGGCCCCGTGAGTCGCCCTCAAGCCCAGCGGAGGCAAGATTCAGGTCGCCGATATTGCCCTGCCGCCCGACGGCGTAAAGCAGCGCATCGCCGGAGAGCTTTTTCTTGCTCTCGAGATTCGCAACCACAGTGCCGTCGGCCAGCTCCTCGACGCTCTCCACTTCCTCATTCAGGCGCATGGTCACGCGGCTGTCGCGCAGGTGATAGCTCAGCGCCTCGACGATCTCCTGGTCAGCGAACTCGAGCAGCTTGGGCCGCTTTTCGATCAGCGTCACGCGCACGCCAAGAGCGGCAAACATGCAGGTGTATTCCACGCCGATCACGCCGCCACCCACGACAAGCAGCGTCTTGGGCAGGTTCTGAAGCTCGAGGATCTGGTCGCTGTTGATGATGGTGCGGCCGTTGATCGGAACCTTTTTTGTCTCCGCGGGCCTGGTGCCGACGGCGATGATGATATTGCTGGCTTCCAGCGCGTTCGAACCCTGGCGGCCCACTACGCTGATGTGCGTGGGATCCTCGAAGCTGGCCACGCCCGTCATTACGTCCACCCCGTTGCGCGAAAGCTGCGCCTCGGTCACATCGATCTCGGTCTTGATCACGTGCTGCACGCGAAAGGCAAGATCAGACATCGTGATCTTCTCCTTCACGCGGTAATTCATGCCGTAGATCGAGCGATAGTTGTAGCCGGAAAGATGCAGCACAGCCTCGCGCATGGTTTTGCTGGGAATGGTTCCGGTGTTGATGCAGACGCCACCGACCACATCGCGCATCTCAACCAGGGCCACACGCTTGCCCTTCTTCACCGCGGAGACTGCCGCGCGCTGACCCGAAGGGCCCGATCCAATCACAACCAAATCGTAGCTAGCCATGTTTTCCGTGCACTCATTTGCAACCCTATCACGCGCCCCATCTTAAACCCGTAAGTGTAAGCCCTGCGTGAATGTCTGTGCGCGTTATTTCACCCGAAATGGAAGGGGCATCCCCTTTTTCGACCGGGTCTATAGTCAAAAAATGCTGCTCTACGCCATCACCAGCCGAACCCTGCTGCCGGGCACGGAGCCGGAACGCCAGGCAGCGCTCGGCGAGCTCGCGCGCGGCTGGGCGCAGGGCGGTGTCGACTATATCCAGATCCGCGAAAAAGACCTGGCACCACCCGATCTGCTGGCCCTCGCGCGCCGCATCGTGACCGCCGTCCGCGAAGAGGGACTCAACACGCTCGTCCTGGTAAATGGCCCCGTCAAAATCGCTCTTGAGGCCCGCGCCCACGGCGTGCATCTGCCCTCGTCCGCGCCCGCCGAAGCAGCTGAAGAAGCAATGCAGGCATTCCGAAGCGCGGGGCGGCAGGCCGTCGTGAGCCGGTCGTGTCATTCCGTAAAGGAGATTCGCGAAGCAGGCGAAGTGTCGCTGATCCTTTTCGCCCCGGTATTCGAAAAGGTTGGTGAAAAGTTGGGAGAGAAGCTCTCGCATTCAGGGCCGCAGGCTGGCGTCGGCCTCGACGCGCTCCGGGAAGCCTGCCGTGCCGCTCATCCCGTTCCGGTCATCGCGCTCGGCGGCATCACCGTTCAGAACGCAGCAGCATGCATCGCCGCCGGAGTCGCCGGAGTCGCAGGCATCCGGCTCTTCCTCGGCAACGACTGGCGAATGCTGCGCTCAATCTGAGTTCGGCTTCTTCTCCGGGCTGGGCAGGATGTAGTACAGCAGCACACTCGCGCCAATGGTGAGAAAGAAGAGTGCCCACTGTGGATGCGCCGGCCAAATCTCACGCATGAGACCGAGCGCCCACGCTACGGTTGCGGCCACGCTCGCCAGCAAAGAAGCCCTCAGCGTCCTCACGCATCACCTCAGGGGCGAAAACCAAACCGCCCCTCGCGACGAATTGAGGATACGCCAACAAAGTGAGTCATAATTACGACCGAAGCATCCTCGCTTTGCTCGACCTATGAAACGCTGGTATCTCGCTGTTCTTCTGCCTCTGCTAAGCACGCTGTCTCTCGCTGTCCAACAAACGAAACCCCTTACACACGGCACGTGGTCAAAAGCCACCTGGGACGTCAATCGACGATGGGCGACGGAACAGATATGCGTCCCACGCGCATCGCCTCGCCGGATGGCCACCTTGTTTTTCACGCGGACCCGAAGCCTGATTCAGACCCTGACTCCAAAGGAGCTCCCGATTACTTTGTCACCCGCGACGGTAAGCGCCTTGAGGGAGAAATCGAGCCCGAAGTCGATCCTGAAATGGCCTGGTCCCCCGATTCGAAGGCGTTCTTCATAACGTGGTCCGATGGCGGAGCTGTTGGAACCTTCTCGGTCTACGTGTACCTGATCGATGGCGGCGAAGTTCGCAAGGTGGATCTCGATAAGCCCGTTCGTGACGACATCGCCCGAACTTATCCGCCCTGCATCCCGGCGGACGGTATTCAGTCTTGCAGTGAAGAGGAGAAAAAAGCCATGGTGCAAGACCACGATTGGGTCAACGTAGCGGGTATGAAATGGATGGGCGGCTCCGACAGGCTGCTCGTTGTGGGTAACGTGCCGGACAGTTCGCGTTACGGGGCGAATATGGGCAAATGGCTGGGATATGAAATCGAAGTCCCGTCTGGCAAGATTCTCAAACGATATTCACGGCGCGAGTTTCGCAGCAGATGGGACTACCTGAAGAAAGACTGGGACTGATCGCGCATCGATCCTCCCGTTAAGCTGGAATCGTAGCTGCTACTGTTTCGAAAGCCGCATGTCCCACTACAACAGCTTCGTCCGCATCCCCGCGCTCGCCATCTGTCACCGCATCCGCCCGCTGCCGCGCATCGGCATCTTCGACGAAGACGTGCTTCGCATGCGCGTCGGCCTCCAGGACATTGACTTCAACCTGCATCTGAACAACGCCCGTTACCTCAGCTTCATGGACTACGGGCGCGTCCACCTGATGGCCGCCACGGGAATACTGACGCCCGCGCTCCTCGAAAAATGGGCGCCGCTTGTGGGCTCACTCTCTATTACCTACCGCCGGTCTCTGGGTCTGTTCGCGCCATTCACGCTGGCGACACGGGTCGTCTGCTGGGATGAGAAATGGTTCTACATGGAGCAGGTCTTCCGGTCTCGTGAAGGTCTTGTCGCAATCGCATGGGTGAAGGGGCTGTTTCGAGCGAAGGATGGCAATGTCCCTCCGCAGGCCATCGTCGACACCATCGTGCCGGGCACGACCTCTCCGCCCGTGCCCGACGTGCTGGAGAAATGGAACGGCCTGACCCGGTGGAAGCTGCAGAGCCAGGACTCCGAATAGCCGCCCGACCTCAGCCAAACTGGAGTACCATCCTCACATCCAGTTCGCGTGCTGATGCGTATTCCTGCTGAGCCCGGCGAAGTTCCCTGGGCCCGGAGGCTTCGTCCATGGCGATACTCGGAGCATTTTGCTTCCCCGGCGCAGGACACCTGAACCCCTTCACCGCCCTCGGCCGGCGTCTCCAGCAGCGAGGACACCGCGTCATCATCTTCGGCATCGCCGATACCGAAGCCCGAGTGCGCGCCGCAGGGGTGGAGTTCCGCCAGATCGGCATCGAGGACTACCCCCTCGGCACCCTCAGGAAGCTCGACGACAAGCTGAGCCGGCTGCGCGGGCTCAGCACCTTCCGCTTCACCGTCGAGCGCGTCCGCAATCACGCCCGCATGGTGCTGCGCGACGGCCCCGCCGCGGTGAAGGCTGCCGGAGTCGAAGCAATGCTGGTCGACGAAGCCGACATGGCAGGCAGCGTCGCCGAACATCTAGGGCTGCCTTTCATCTCCATCGCCTGTTTTCCGCCGCTGATGCAGAACGACGCCATGCCGCCCTTCTGTTTCGGCTGGAGCTTCGGCACCGGCCCGCTCGCGCGTCTGCGCAACCGCCTCGGATTCCGGTTCCTCTCCCGCGTCGCCTGGCCCATCTTCAAACTGGTCAATGCGCAGCGCCGCGAGTGGGGACTGAAGCCGTATGCGCACAGCACCGACGCATTATCGCCCCTCGCGCAGATCGCGCAGTTGCCTGACGCCCTCGAGTTTCCCATCCCCAACCGCCCCACGTGCCTGCATTACGTCGGCCCGCTTGTCGACTCGCACGTTCGCCAGCCCGTCCCGTTTCCGTGGGAGAAGCTCGACGGCCGCCCTCTGGTCTACGGCTCGATGGGCACCATCCAGAACGGCTCGGAGTATATTTTCAAGGCCATTGCCGAGGCTTGCTCCCCGCTCGACTGCCAGCTGGTTCTCTCGATGGGAGGCAGCCGCGAGCCCTCCGAGCTGGGCGCACTTGCTGGCGACCCCATTGTCGTACGCTACGCGCCACAACTCGAATTAGTGGCCCGCGCCTCGGCCGTCGTCACGCATGCCGGACTCAACACGACCCTCGAATCGCTGGCCGCAGGCGTGCCTCTCGTTGCGATTCCGCAAGGCAACGACCAGCCCGGCGTCGCGGCGCGCATCGCTCACCACAAGGCCGGTGTCGTCATCCCGCTGCGCAGGCTCTCAGCCCCGCGCCTGCGCCAAGCGATCCATGCCGTTCTGACGGACGAGACGTATCGCGCATCCGCACGCAGGATTCAGGCGGCCATCCGCGAAATCGATGCAGTCGAAGCGGCGGCCAACGTGATCGAGAATGCGTTTGGACTGCGGCCAACGTCCGGTTGGACAGAGTCCAACTCTGTCTCTGCTCTTAACGTTCGTTGATGTCGGGTGACCCGATGCGCTCCAGATCGCAGGCGAGAGCCTGGGGCAGAAACGTCACGTTGAAGTGCTCGAAGAATCCATTCATGCCCAACAGTCCCGCAACGGGAAGATTCTCTTTGAAGGCGGCAAAGATCGTCACCGGGCCGCCTGGAATGAAAAGTGAGACCTGATGTATCCATGTTTCCTCCGGCCCTCCAATTCCCTGTGTTCTCTCGCGATGGCCTGCCGTCAAGTCGAGTCCAAGAAAACGACCAATATCGGCATGAAACATGCAACGGGTTTCGCCCGAATCGATAATGGCTTCGAAACGCTTCGTGCGAAGGGAATGCCGGACAGGCATAGCAAGGCTCACGCCGAAGGTTGCCGAGTAAATGTGTGAACCGAAACTGTCCGGGTAAACGCCGTATGGGACCTTCATCGTGCGATGAGCGAGATCGGCTCCCATTCCGTCGGTGTCTTGAGAATCAGGGGATCCGTTTCTCCCGCAGCATCGCTCAATTCCGAAACCTCAGCGTAGCTTCGGCCAACGGCCACGATGCGCGATTCATCATGAGAAAGCGCGATCCAGCTGTCCAGCGGGGCAGAGCGCAAAACTTTCAGTCGAATGGCGGATTCAGGAGTCATGGTCACGTGAGTCGTATCTTGCAGCCTCTGGAATCAACATATTGGAGAGTTGATTGCGAGTGCAAGGTGCCTAACGTGTTCTTACTCAGCCAGCTTGAAGATGCGAATCTGGACGAGCTTCGCGATCGTCAGGTTCTCGAATCCCTTGGCCTTCATGCGCTGGATGAAATCCGGAGTGACATGAAAGATGCGCATCTGGATCAGCTCGTCGAGTGTGGGATGGTATCCCATTGCCTGCACCTGTTTGATCTCGGCTGGGTTCACGCCCTGCACGCGCAGCGCGATCAGATTATCGGCGTCAATGCCGCTTACCCCCGCCTTCTGCAGCGAGACCACCCAATCGCGCGTCACACGAAAGAGCGCGTAAACTTCGAGCTTCTCGGGATCGATCCCGTTGATGCCGATCTCGCGCATTCTGCCGACGAATGCCTTGTCCGGCTCGAATGTGAACGCGCCTGCGAGTTCGGCATCGTGAACCGCGCCCGAACAGCGCAGCGTCCCGGCCTCGGCAGTGAGCACGGCATCGAGGCGCGCACCCTCGCGGCTGAGGTCTGCGGCCGTGATGCCTGTAAACGCGGAGAGCGGCTCAGTCATTTGCGTGTTGCCGCAGTCGTGGTCATCTTTGCAGCTTGCGCGCTCGATCTTCAGCTCAACCTGGCCCGACTTCTCCGACATCCGGATGCGGCAGTCCCCATGATCGTCCGCCTTTGCCTCAACCTGAAGCGACGCGGCCCCGAGGGCCACAAGCGCAACACCAACCGCGATTCGCCGGGTGTTCATTTCGATTTCTCCGCCTTGGGACTTTCATCGTCGAGCAAACCCGAAATCCTGAGCCGCACCAGCTTGTCGATCGTCAGAGGCTCGAGTCCGTGGCGCTTTGCCGACGCGATGAACGCCTGGTCGATGTTGAAGATGCGAAGCTGCACGAGCTGATTGACGGTCGCATCGGGCCACTCCTGTTTCGTCGCTTTGGCAAACTCGGGAGTTACGCCCTGAATGCGCATCTCGACGAGCTTTTTCGCCGGAAGGTTCGTGAATCCAGCAGCCTTCATGCCGGAGACAAACTCCGGCGACACTTTAAAAATGCGATAGGTGATCAGGTCCTGGTAGCTGCCCGGATCGATGCCAGCAGCCTTGAGCTCCGCCACTTCACCAGGATCCACACCGTGAATCTTCATCGCGATCAGCTCATCGGCGGTGGGCTTACCGAAGCCCGTTGCAGCCATGCTGCGCGCGTATTCAGGAGTCACGCCCTGAATCTTCATGGCCACATATTTGTCGAGGTCGACACTGTAACCGGCTGCGCGCATCTGGTCGATGTAGTCGCCCTTCGGCGCCTCCTGCGAGACGGCCGCCTGCGCCGCGTTCATTGCATCTGTAACCATTGCTGCGACAGAAGAGGCAACGGCAAACGTCACCCTGGTCTTCGCCTTGGTGGCGCATGCCTCAGTGCTGACCGCTGTCGGAGCGGCCGCCAGCATCATCGGCAGCGATGGCGGCGTGAGCGCCGTTTCCGCAGCAGGCGAGGCAAGGGCAATCACGGTAACTCGCGGTGGTTCCCAGTGAGGCGCGGCAACCGACGGCGTGTTCGCAGGCGTGGGAACCGGTGCCAGAGCAGGAAGGGATGCAGGAGCCGGAGCGGATGCAGGACCAGCCGCGGGCTTCGCTGAAGGTTTGGGAACAGAACGCTGAGGCGCCTGCGGAGCATCGGCATTCGGATCTCCGGCGATCTTCGGCTCAACTGGCAGGGCCAGCGTCGATGCGAGGACAGGCGCAGCGCTCTGCGCCTTCGCCGGTGCATCGACATAGAGATCGGCGAGCAGACGCGGCGCCGCCACCAGCAGGACCAGAAGCATGCCGCCGGCTCCGATCAGCGAGAACGGCGCAACATCTCGGCTGCCCTCCGGAGTCTCGCCAAGAATGCGCGCGATGCGCGCCCGAAGCCCGCAGCTTTCGTGCCCGTCAAGCGCCATTGCAAGTCGAAGGCGCGAACCGCGCTCCTCTTCGAGCCGCAGCAGCGCCGTCGCATAGGTCACCGGATCGGCACAGCATTCGAGCGCCGCATCGTCGCAGCAGAGTTCACGCCGCCGGCGCAAATCGCCGCTCACCCACCACACCGCCGGATGGAAGAAGAACAGCGTCTCGATCATCGTCTGCACCATGTTCCACAGGTAATCGGCGCGCCGGATGTGCGCCAGCTCATGCGCCAGCACCACTTCGAGCTGCTCGGGACTCAGCGCCGTAAGCGCCGACGCCGGCAGCAGCACCACGGATTTCAGCACGCCCATCGCCAGCGGACCCGAAATCCGCTCGCTGATCCGTAAATCGATCCGCCGCTCGATGCCCATACGGCTCGCCAGGCCCTCAAAGACCGCGCGCACATGCGCAGGCACGCTGACCAGACTCGACCGCCGCAGCCGCTGGATGAGCACCCAGCCGCCAATCGTCCGCGCCGACAGGCAGAGCACTCCCAGCAGCCACATCGCATCCAGCCATGGCATCGCACCGCGAACCCTCGCCTGCACGGCATCGTGAAAGGCTGCCAATATCGGCACACCGGGATCGGACACACTCCCGCTCGGCACGTCAGCAGCGGCCACAGGCATCGAACTATCCAGCAGAGCAGCCGGCGTGCGGTCCTGCGATGCGACATAGCCTGCGCGCTCGTGCGAGCTTGCCGCCGCCTCATACACAAACGTCGCCGACGCTGCGGCCAGCATCGCCAGCAGCGCGGCCAGCGCGGCGGCATAGCGCACATGGCTCCGTGACCGACTCAACACGGCATCCGCCAGACGGTAGAGCAGCGCAATCACGGCTGCCTGCCAGCAAAAATGAATCAGCGTCCAACCTATCGCTTCCATCGCGTGGGTCATTGCTTCTCCCTCTTCTTGCGGATGAGTTTTCTGATTTCCTCAAGCTCTTCTTCGCTGGCCGGCTGCATCGTCAGGGCGTGCATCGCCAGTTGCGCCGCGGAACCGGAGAAGAGGCGCTCGCTCAGGTCGCGCAGCAGCTGGTTCTGCGTCTCCTCCTGGCTGGCCGCAGCGCGGTAAATATGCGCTTTGCCCGCTTCTGTGCGTTCCACCAGGCCCTTCTCCGTCATGATCTGCAGCGTCTTAAGCACCGAGGTGTATCCAAGCGGCCGCTGCTGGCTCACGACCTCGTGCAGCTCGCGAACCGAGGCCGATCCCTTGTCCCAGAGAACGCGCAGAAGCTCGAGCTCGGCTTCGGTGGGTTTCGGCAGGCGATCAGGTGTATCTTTCATGGCTGCAACTCTATACGAAACAGTTCGTAGATGTCAACGAAGGTCTTCGTAGGTGTTTTGGCAGCATCGCTGGGCGTGTCAGCCTGGCGGAGTCTCACACGCCCCTTCGAAGTATGAGCAAGCGCCTCACCATTGCAAGTTGTGCGCAAGTAGTTGAATCAAAAGGCAGGCGATCTAGCCTTGGGCTGCCGCTGTTGTTCGCCGGCAGCGCAACGCGTCCGGAAACGGACACGGTTGGATGTCTCGTTGTCGTCCGGCATCCAGCGGGAATTTCCGCCCAGTGAAAAGCCGCACATAGCCACTTACTCCTCGCCGATATCCTCGTTCCAGATGTCGGGGTGCTTACGGATAAACCCGCCAAGCAGGCCGATGCACTCTTGCGAGCCGAGGTCATGCACCTCAAATCCGTTCTCGCGCAGCCAGTGAATCCCGCCCTCGAACGTCTGGCTCTCGCCGATGACCACCGTCCGGAACCCAAACTGCCGGATCAGCCCCGTGCAGTACCAGCACGGAGCGAGGGTCGTCACCATGATGAGGTCGCGGTAAGACCGTTGCCGCCCCGCGTTGCGGAAGGCATCCGTCTCTCCGTGCGACGAGGGGTCGTTGTCCTGGACACGCCGGTTGTGTCCCGAGCCGACAAGCGTTCCGTCTCGGCGGAAAATGGCGGCTCCAATGGGAATGCCTCCTTCGGCAAGGCCCTTGCGAGCTTCGTTGATGGCGACGGCGAGCATGGCGTCGAAATCGTGTGTGTTCATCAAAAACAGGGTAAAGCGTTTCAGGCAGCACGATGCAACCGCCGGCATGCGCGAGCATCAATTCAACGGATCGGCGTCACCGTAACCTCAAGCTGCATGCGGCCCTTGTTCTCGAGGTTGTCGGAAGAGAAAACGATGGTCGGCTTTCCGATCGGGAGCACGGTCATCGAAGACCACTTGTTCTGGCGGAGGAGGGGATTGCCTGCTTCAGGGGTTCCTCCTGAGGGATTGGCGAGGCTGCTGATCTCGGCCGTGATCTGCACGCCGAGGCCTTGGGGTGTCTCCCGTGCAGAGCCGCAATCCAGGTTGACTCCCACGTCGAGATAGGCCATATCCTTATCATTGGTCCGTACGGGAACCTTGGTTCCTGTGCGCATCAAGGAACTCCTCCCATCCGTGCTGACACTGGTGTGATAGGTGCGGCTGTTGACGACGCGGCCATCATCGCCCAGCTCCTTGAGAACAAATTCGAGATGGTAATAGTGAGCGTCGGGCTGTGTTTTGGTTTCCGAAGCCTTGCTCTCAGAAGTCTTGGCTTCCTGCGCCCGAAGAGGCATGGCGAACAGAGAGAAGCTCACCAGAATGAGAAGGGAGATGACAGGGATAGATTTGCGCATAGTGGCTCCTTAGTTGCTGCTGTTATCGGGCGGGTTGAGGGGTGGAATTTCGATTGCGGCAATGTGAATCGGCTGGACAAGGTCTTGAGTTGTAGACTGGATCGTCTGAGCCGAGACCTCCTCTAAACGCTGGTTTCCCAACTTCAGCACGGCCTGTTCTTCGGCTGTGAGAGGCGCCGGCGTCGGAAAAACTTCGCGCCGGGGCAGAGCGGGCGGCGCCGGCCGATTGGTTACAGGCTTTACCGCGTGCCGTTCGGCCGAATGTGCCCGTCGGGCAGGTTGGACCGGCAGGGCGGGGCTTGATGTGCTCGACGGCACAGAGGAAATCAGAGGCGACCTTTCAGACGGCGAACCCGCCCGGTGCGCGACGAAAATCGCCGTCAGCACGGCAGCCGCCAGCGCCGGAACGGCTACGGCCCACCGGCGAATCGCCGAGCGGCGTCGTTCTCGCCGGCTGGTCACCTCAAAAACGCACTGCGCCAGTCCGGGCTTCGCCCCGGCATCCACGTACGTTGCCAGCGCATCGTCAAGCACAGCGTCGAGTTCGTCTCTCTCATGGATAGCGTCTTTATGCATTGCGGTACTCCATCATTCCGGCCAGCTTCTGCTTGAGCATCTGGCGGGCGCGCATCAGCCGCGTGCGCACCGTCCCCTCCGGCACTCCGAGAATCAGGGCAATCTCGCGCGAGTTCAGCTCTTCGAGGGCAGAGAGAGCAAGCGGCTGCCGAAGCTCCTCAGGAAGGCTGTCGATTATCCGGTGGATCATCGCGTGCCGGCTCGTCGCGATTGCCTGCTCATCGGGGCCGGGCCCGCATGAAGCAGGTTCGAATTCCACTTCGGCCGTCAACGGCCGGTGCCTTGGCAGCCGGTCAACCGCGATCCGCCACGCCGTGCGCGCGAGAAATGCACGCTCGTCATCCATCGCCGTCCACGCTCGGCTGCGATACAGTTTCATGAACGTCTCCTGCACCGCGTCCTCAGCGTCGTGGCGGTTGCGCAGGATGGCGTAGGCGATGCGGAACACAAAGCTAGACTGGCGTGCGACCAGTGCTTCGAACTCCGCGACCTCGCTGCTCACCAACCCTGCGGCCCCCGCTGCGGCATGCGCCAGAATCATCTCACTCGCAAAGACGGCGGCTGATGGCGGAGTGTTCAGGTTTTTTGCGAGGGAGGGGAACAGTTGAGGGCCTTGATTGCCGCGAGGACCGCGACTACCGATTGCTGTATCTTGTTAATGTTTCAAAAGAAGGCCAAGTAGGGAGGGGACCATTGCCGTTAGTCAGAGATATTGAGTTTTCGGAGGAGATTGCTCCGACAATAAACAAGCTTATCGACCTTGTCGAGGACTTAGAGCCGAATAGTGTTTATCCAATTCAGGGAACGGCCATGGCCGAGATCCGGGCTGCACATGAACCGAGAGGAGGCAAGAAGAAGAGCAAAGGAGTCTTTGCGCGTGTTCTACCAAGATCGAACGGCGCTTTAGTTCTTCGTCCGATAATCCCAAAGACACACAATAGAGAATACGAATTGACGGCTGAATCCCTGGATACGGTTTTTCAAGTCATCAGGAGTTGGCATCAAGAGACTCAGCCCCGAAATCCATTACCCAGGAAAGTCAATGCTGGTAACGGGGCTTTGCTGGAATAGAGCCTCAGCTTCTGAAGAGCCGAAAGGTGGAGGTTAAATAAATCGCCGCAGGAACCCAGGGTGAGTGGGCATCCTGCGGCCTGGCTGTCCCGATTCTCTCTAGAACGTGAAACTGGCCTTCCACTGGATAAGCCGGGGTGACGCGTCTCCTCCGAGCCCGCTGCCGAAGATGCTGGTTGGAGTGCTCACCGTGCTCGTGATGAGCCCGAACAGAGGACTGCTGACATCACTGATCGGCTGCGCAAAGTTCGGGTGGTTGAGGACATTGAAGAATTGCGCGCCCACAGTGAATCGCACTGATTCATGATGCGGAATCGCGAATCCCTTCTGCACCGCGAAGTCCGTGTCCACATAGTGCGGCCCGAAGAACTGGTTGCGCCGGCCCTGGGCGAAACCCGAAGCCGGAGCGAAATCTGCCGAAGCCAGGCACGGGGTGCCCGTCCCCGTCGTGAAGTCCAGCACCGCTGACCGCGAGCACTGATGGCTCGGCGAGGAAGCCAGTTGATGCGCAAACAGAGTGCCGTAGTAGTTCTGACTGTTGAGCGCCGTCGAGGTGTTTATATCCGTAACACTGAACGGGAAGCCGGTGTGATAAAAAACCGTGCCCGAGAACTGCCACAGGTCCGTCAGCAGCCGCGCTCGATGCCAGTACGGCAGTGTAACCACGTAGCTCGCAGTCACGTTATGGCGCACGTCGTAGTCCGAGTTCCCGTAATTGACAGCGAGATTGTACGGATCCTCTGGGACAAACGCATTCCCCGGATTGAACCCGAGGAACCCGCCGTTCGAAATTTCGTCGAGGGCATGGGAATAGGTATAGTTCACCGTTAAAGTTACATATTTGTCGCGATGGGTCAGCGAAACCATGGCGCCGTTGTAATTTGAGCTTGCCTGGCTTTCGATGATGTTTGCCTGCGCAAACGATGGCAATGGCGCGGTCGTTGGCAGCCCCGGGAATCCATATGCATTGGCGCTGTTCTGCTGGTCCGGCTCGTGGTATCCGTGGTTGCCGACGTAGCCCAGCGTCAATGCCGTCGAGCGTCCGAATTGCCGCTGCACCTGCAAGCTCCATTCCTCATACGTCGGATAGTGGAGGTTCGGCTGCGGTGAAGTAAATTTCGGCGGCGAGAACGACGGATTTGCGGCCGTTATGGTCGTCGCGCTCCCGCCCGTCCCGAAGCCTGTCCGGAACGAGTTCGCTGCGCCCGCACCAATCTGGCTGCCGCTGCCCGGCAGCGCTGGATCGAGCAGGCCGCCGATCACCGAAAAGCCAATATTGAACGGCGGATTGAAAAGCATCGCGTCCGCAAGCGCGCCGGGAAAGACATCCGCGAACATCCCGAATCCGCCTCTTATCACCGTATCCCCCTTCGTGCCCGGAGAATAGGTGAATCCGAACCGCGGCTGAGCCGAGACCCTCTGGTAGCCGTGGAACGCCTGGTGTTGGTATGCGGCAATCAACTGGTTGTAGGGCACGCTCAACGCGGTTCCGGTTGCCGCGGCCGACGCTGCCAGGCTGCCAAAGTCGCTGCTCAGATGCGAAAAGCAGTTGATTTGGCACACGGGGTTTGAATTGTGTTCGAACCGTATGCCGAACGTCACCCGCAGATTCGGCTTCACGGCCCAGCTATCCTCTGCATACGCGCCCAACTGGTAAACCGCAAGGGGAGCCGTCAGACGCTCCGGAAAATTCTGGATCGTCTCGAATGCGTAACCATTATTGAACGTAAGACTAGGCGCGCCCGCTGCGGCAGCGGCAAACGGCCCGAATGCGATATTCAGCGGCTGGTTGTACTCGAGCAAGTCGTAGTCGGTTATGTTGTCCCGCTTGAAGTTCCACCCCAGGCGAACCGTGTGGGTGCCTCGATTCATGCTGAAGTCATCGCCCACTCCATAAAGCGACACATTCCGTCCATTGGAAAAGTACCCGTAAAGATTGAGGATGTTGAACTGCGTGGTCGTTCCATACCCTGGAGTGCCCGGATTGGTGTTCTGATTGTCCAGGAATTCGAACCCGCCCGGGAACGTTGCCTGATTCAATGCAGGGTTCGGTGGTTGGAAGACCGCGCCGTAATACGCGCCGTAAATCAGTAGCTGGTTGGTCACATTCGGCGAAAACGAATGCGTCTCCACCAGCTGCCCCTCGTACTGCGGCTGATGGCTGACAAGATCGAAGATGGGGTTTATCGGATCGGTATACGTCGGCTGAAATCCGCGGTCCATTTTGTACCGCCCGAACAGCTTGTCGTTCGCGCCGATCACCCAGTCGACCCGCCCTGTCAGCAGCCACTCCTGTGCGCCCGGAGAAGCTGTCGACCGGAACGTATTCACATTGGGATTCACGATGCCCGACTCAATATACGGAATCGCCTTCGCCGCGCCCGGCGCATTGTTATAAAGCGAGAGCAGGTTCTGATAGAACGGCACCTCCGACGGATTGTTCGCCGCCACCGTGCCCAGCACCGACGTCTCATAGCTGCTGCTCGGAATGAACACCTGTGTGCTCGTCGGGAAGATGAATCGGACGCCCTCCGTATCGACGAAGAAAAACAGCTTGTCGCGCTTGATCGGACCGCCGAGCGACGCCGCCCACTGATTGTCGTTTACAAACGGCCGCGGAACCCCCTGCTGATTATTGAAGTAGCTGTTGGCGTTCATGATGCGACCATTCCACCAGTACACCGCGTTGCCGTGAAAAGCGTCGGCTCCCGACTTGGTGATCTGGTTCAGCTGCGCTCCGCCC
Source organism: Silvibacterium sp. (assembly GCA_019234945.1). Classification (GTDB taxonomy): domain Bacteria; phylum Acidobacteriota; class Terriglobia; order Terriglobales; family Acidobacteriaceae; genus Silvibacterium. The sequence goes on along the minus strand of JAFAKX010000137.1, from coordinate 1,679 downwards.
AGTCCGCCGAACTGCACCGAGTACGCATTGCTCGTCACCGTCGATTCCGCAATCTCGTTATTGCCGAGCAGCAGGTTGGTCGCCCCCGAGGTGTTCACGTTGAAGAAGGGATCGTTCTCGTCCGTACCGTTCACCGTAAAGCGATTCGACGTGGCCGGCAGCCCGAAGCTCGAAAAGTTGCCATAGCCGAGCAATCCGTTCGACGCCTGGTTGGTGCTGTTGATCACCGACCCCGGAGCCAGCTGCCCCATGAACGTGATGTCGTTCCCCGGATTCGGCAGGCTTGAAATCTGCAGCGCGTTGAACGTCGTTGAGATATCGGCATTCTGCGTCTGCAGCAGCGGAGCCGCCTCCGTCACCTCGATCGTCTGCGTTTCCGAGCCGACCGGCAGCTTCAGATTCACAGTCGCCACTGTCCCCACCGCAATCGAAGCTTCCGTCTGCGCGGTCTGGAAGCCGGACGCGGAGGCCGTTACCGTGTATTGGCCCGGCTGCAGCAGCGCAAACCGATAGCTGCCATCTCCTCCGGTCGCCGTCGATCTCGTAGCGCCCGTGGCATTGTTCCTGACCGTAACCTTCGCGTCTGGAATCACCGCTCCGGCCGGATCGGTGACATTGCCCGCCAGATCACTGGAGAGCGTCGTTTGCGCGGCAAGAGGTAAAGGAGGAGTCAGCACCAGAATAGAAGCCCCTGCCAGCAGAGCCAACACGAGAGTGGGCAGGACCGGCCCGGCAGGAATTGTGAGACGGACGAGTGCCTTGTAGATACTCATCGCACATCACCTCAACCGAAATTCGGCTTTTCATATTCATTAGCGAAATTCGGTGCCCGATCGTGACACGTCGCCCTTATGCGTCTTGACGCATGCTGCGCATCCTTACCGCAGTTTCATCGCGGCAAGGACGGGAAGGACTGACCCCAATCCGTTAACTCGTCTTCGTCGCTGTCCCGTCCATAACGGTGGCCCAGCTGCTCCCGTCCGGAGACACCTCGAACTTGAAGCTGTACGACGCGGGTGTCAGGATCTTCAGCGTGAAGCGGCCTTTCATCACCTTGTCGCCCATCTTTTCGTCACTGCTCCAAGTCCAGGTATCTCCGTCGAGAGTGCCGGTAGAGTGCTCGGCCTCACCCATGCTGTTGAACTCGTCGTAGGTGTACATCTTCTTATCGGGGTCGTAGCCCATAAAGGAGATGCCGGACCCACCGCCCATGCTGGCGCTCGAGTACTTTGAGTGCGTGACGAGGAAGAACTTGCCGTCCATCCACGAATCTTCCTCCGTCATCGTCATCTTGCCGCCTGGTCCCATGGGGCCGGGCTTCATATCGCCTGTGAGGTTCCATTTGCCGACGAAGTAATCGAGCTTCTGCAACTCGGGGGCGGGCTTCGGCATGGGCATCTGCGCATGTGCGGAACTTCCGACAACAGCCAGCACAGCCGAGATGGCTGCGCTAAGGACAAATCGCCTCATGTTCACTCCTTCGGATTCGGTTTTAGTCATGAACGCGCGCCATGAAGTGTGCTCTGCGCCGTGGCAGGGATGCTACGCCGCAGCCACAACAGCGTCAAGATGCGCATGAGTCAGCGGGGAAGGGCGGTATAGTGGGGGGGACATTTTGACGTGCCCCCATGAGCAACCCCACCCGAACACGGCGTGCAGCGCCGAGGCGGAACAGTAGC